>CAYYOB010000009.1:0-23556 GCA_964473225.1 uncultured Polynucleobacter sp. | reverse complement strand
TGCTATTTTTGGCAAACCTGATTACAAAGCGATCATCGACAAGATGCGTGAGGAACTTGCAAAAGTTGCATAAGAAATCAACTCATTTTTTGATTTGATGACTCTTGGAGGTGCGTTGGTAAAAGTGATTGGGCTTGGATTGCACCCAAGCAATGAATTTTTGCATCTCCGCTTTTTCTTTGATGGCTTCGGCCGTATTCAATTCTCTGGCTAACTGCGTTTCTGTGAATAAAGCATGTATTTGCCTGTGGCAAATACGATGCAAATACTCAGTTGCTTTTCCACCTTTTGATTTTGGAACAAAGTGATGCGCATCTTTTTGTGAGCTTGGGATTGGGCGATCGCAAATAGGGCAGACAAGTTCAGTGACCGAAACTTCTTTCGGAAACGTGTCAGCCAGTAGTTTTTGACGGATTTTTCCCAACATGATGGGGTCTATCTTAATGTTGGAATAACAAATTTGCTGAATCCGATTAAATTCATATATACTGTATAAACATACAGTACTATTATGACTCAATCGATCAATCAACTTCTTCACCAAACCAGCTTGAGCCAAGTGCCTCAAGGCTTGTTAGCTGATTTATCGGTGAATGAGACGCCACTCATCATGCACCCATTATCAGCAGGATTTCCAAGTCCTGCGGCTGATTATGCGGCTGATGGATTGGATCTGAATAGCTATCTGATACAGAATAAGCCAGCCACTTTCATGTTTACTGTGAGAGGTGAATCAATGATTGTGGCTGGCATCCATCATGGCGATAAGGTGGTTGTTGATCGAGCCTTAAAGCCGAAACATAAAGACATTGTGGTGGCGGTGGTCAATGGTGAGTACACGATCAAACGCTTGTACAAATACAAAGGACTCATTGAATTGCGTCCAGAAAACCCTGACTACCCCAACATCACATTCAGTGAAGGCCATGAGTTACAAATATGGGGCGTGGTCATTGGGGTGGTCAGACGTTATTCAAGTAGTTCATCTCGAGTTTGATCATGAGTTCCGCCAGTCAACATTCCACCCATGCACCATTGTTTGCTTTGGTGGATGTGAATAATTTCTATGTATCTTGTGAGCGAGTCTTTGCGCCTCAATTAGAAAAAATACCCATGGTGGTGTTATCTAATAACGATGGCTGTGCTGTGGCACGCAGTGCTGAAGTTAAAGCCTTGGGTGTCAAGATGGGCACGCCTTGGTTTCAGATGAAAGACTTGGCCAAGCAGCATGGCATCTTGGCTTGTTCATCCAATTACACCCTATATCACGACATGAGTCAGCGGGTGGTGGAGATACTGCGACAGTTCACGCCCAAGTTAGAGGTCTACAGCGTGGATGAAAGCTTTTTGCAAATTGAATCTGTTTTAAATACTCACGAATCTCCCACGCATCTAGGCGCTGAGATCAAACAGCGCATCAAGCAGTGGACTGGTTTGCCAGTGTGTGTGGGCATTGCGCCGAGTAAAACATTGGCCAAGTTTGCTAACCACTTGGCTAAAAAGAATCCATCATTCAATGGCGTTTGTGATTTAAGCAATATGCCTAAACAAGAACTCTATCAATGGATGAGCGAGGTATCTGCTGCTGAAGTGTGGGGCGTTGGTCGAAAGATCGCCAAACGTTTAGAGGGCATGGGCATACACACAGTGCTGGACCTTGTTCAGATTTCTCCACAAATGATGAGATTGCAATTTGGGGTGGTGATTGAAAGACTTTGTTACGAATTACGTGGACTCTCTTGTTTGGCTCTCGAGGAGGTGGCGCCACCCAAGCAACAAATCATTGCTTCTAGAAGTTTTGGCAAATTAGTGTTGAGCTTAGATGAGTTGGCTGAATCAGTTGCCACACACACGGCCAGGGCCGCTGAGAAATTAAGAGAGCAAGAATCATTGACCAGTTCAATCAGCGTCTTTGTTCAGACCAATGTGTTCATGAGAAATGAACCGCAGTACAGTCAAAGTATTCAAATACCTTTGGTGCATCCAACGGATGACACATTGGTATTGACTGAAATGGCCATCAAAGGACTGAAAGAAATTTACAAAAAAGGCTTCAGATATAAAAAGGCTGGCGTGATGTTAGGTTTGATGACTGATAAGCCGCTGGTTCAGTCTTCATTGTTTGAAGATCATCAGGCTAAAGGAAAGTCCGTGCGCCTCATGAAAACGCTAGATTCAATTAATGCACGTTATGGAAGTAAAGCCTTGCGAGTTGCTGCGACAGGCACAGATGAATCTTGGAAAATGAAGTCAGAGAATGTTTCGCCTAAGTACACCAGTCATTGGGATCAATTACCTTTGGTGTCTTGATTGAATGAGTTATTTCAATGCAATCAATTCAGGTTTGACCACCCGAATTCTTTCATCAACGTAATAGCCACCATATTCGGTGTAGCGTAAATAAACGGTTGAACATTCTGGGCATTGATGGACTGTGCAACGATTGTATGGATGAAAGCCCACAGCAATCGGGGCATTCGCTGACCAAATAGTGGTGCCATTGGGATGATATTCATCCCAATTTTCTTCTGCATCAGGATGTTGGAGTGTGCCGACCGTCTTTAGGCTATCGCGATCAAAGGTGCTCAGAATTGTTTCCCAACAAGAGAAATCATGTGAAGCACAATTTGAGCACTGCTGATCATGTTGTTCTGAGGTCAGAGCCAATAATTCTTGAGCATTTAAAACTGGAATCATTGGCTTTCATTTCTTAATGAGTGCAATGCATAAATCGCTGGAATTGCATAAATGAAACAATAGGCGGCAGGCCCCCAAGTCCATGCATTGATTTCAAGTAGCCAAGCTGTGACCATCGGTGCAGTACCGGCAAATATGGCAACAGCCAAGCTATAACCAATCGCAAACACTGAGCAACGTTGTTCAGGTTTAACCAGGCGACTGATCAAAATACCTTGAGCACCAAACAGCAACATCACTGGCGCCACAATCAAAGATTGACCAATTGCGAGACCTATAACGCCACCGAATTGAGAAGCCAATATGGCAGGAATGCACAAGATGGCACCAACCCAAGTGGCGTACCAAGTGATTTTGATTCTGCCAATCTTATCGGCTAACCAACCACCTAGAACAACTAAAGGAATGCCCACAAATTGAATTGCAGTGGCCACCGTGTTTGCTGACTGCATCGAGCCACCATGTTTGGCAGCGTAATCAACAAAATAAACAAACTGAACATAAAACAGTACATTCGAAAAAGAAATCAGTGCTGCAATTTGAACCAAGACTCTCCAGCCATGCGCCACTTCTTTTAGGCGCAAGGCAATCAAAGCAAATAATTCTTTAAAGCTAAGCTTGTGTTGGATGGCAGTCTCAAGTGTCTCAGGCATATGAGCTCTTAGCTTCCAGCCAGCAATCGCTACCAAGGCGCCTAAAAGAAAAGGTAGGCGCCACGCCCAATCATTCACAGCATTTTCGCCAAACACAAAAGCGGTGAGGGCTGCAGTTAAAGAGCCTAAGAAAAATCCAAGCAATGCTCCTGCGTGAGCAATGCCTGACATCAAACCTTCTTTACCTTGCGGAGATGCTTCAGCTGCATAAACCATGCTGCCGGTGTATTCGCCACCAATCGAAAAGCCCTGGGTCATGCGTAGAAAGAGAAGTGCATACGCAGCGATGGCGCCAACCTGAGCATAGCTTGGAAGCAATGCAACCAAGAAACTCGCAACGCCCATGATCATGATGCTCCAAACCATCATCTTTCTTCTGCCGAGCAAATCGCCCACTGGACCCAAAATCAAACTGCCAATCGGTCGTGCCAAATAACCAATGGCAAAAATGCCAAATGAAGCCACAGTTTGAAGGGTTGGGTCGCTGGCAGGGAAGAAGACCTTGCCAAGAGCAGTTGCGAAATAACCATAAATGGCAAAGTCAAACCATTCCAACATATTGCCAGTAGCACCAGCAAAAGCCGCGGAATAGCGTTTAGGAATAATGGTCATGATTACCCATCAATATATGTGATGCGTTTATTCTATTTGAAAGATCACTGATGGAAGAAAAACTATAAGAAAAAACTAAGACTGGCTTTGGCCAGTCATTTCTTCAATCAACTCTTTCACTAAATCAAGACGAATTTGAGCGTTATCAATGCTCAATAGATGGTGCTTTTGTGCTGGTGATAGTGGCAAGATTTCGCACCAGCGATTCGCCACCCAACCACATTGTTCTAAATCATAAGGTTGACTGAATGGCATTTGATCTTCACGCACACCTTTTTTCTGCAAAGATGCAATGATGGCACCTAAATTATCCGCCAATGTTTGATGTTCAGCTTGGATCGGGTGGTTGGCATCTTCAGCTAAAAATTCAACTTCGCCCATCCATAAGCCATTTTTCTCTCGTTGACTCTGATGTACTTTGAATCGCCTTGTACCGCGACATTTGATGAAAAACAATGAAGGCTGTGGCGCATCAAAATAAGTGATATCTACCAAAGTACCCGTCGGGAAGAATGCCGTGGGTTTGTCATTCGGATCCAAAACCTCTTTACCTTCGTCCAAAGTCACAATGCCAAAATTAGTCGAATTGGCCACACAGTCTTTGACCATGTCCAAATAACGAATTTCAAAAATCTTCAAGTCCAATGCACCAGAGGGATAAAGCGTCTGGCCAAGAGGAAATAAAGGAATGGTGGTGAGTTTGGTTAACATGAATCCATTGTATTCAAGACTGAAACAAATTGCTGATCGCAATCCTGTTTTAGTATCAGGGTCATGACTCCCGAATCCTTAGAAAAATTGATCAGCATGAAAATGCCTTTTGGTAAGCATGCCGGAAAATTACTTTGTGATTTACCAGCCAACTATTTGTCATGGTTTGCTCGCGAAGGATTTCCACGAGGCGAGATAGGGGAGTTGTTGCATTTGATGCACGAGATTGATCACAATAACTTGCGGCACCTGCTCGCTCAATTAAAAAAGTAATCCTTTCATTTCTGAGTAAGAATTTCCTTTAAATAAATCAGCTAATTCTGACGAGTTACTTCCTGCAGATTCAGATCGACTGAATTCATCATGGTTTCTTTTGGGAGAAAACGAGATGGAAATGATCATCAGAAACATTGTGAAGAAATCACCAAGCAAACGAAGCAAAAAAGCATCAAGCAGAGGAAGCCCCGGTGTTATATCTAAAAGTATCAAGCTGGCAAAAAGTGCGAGCTATGGTTTGGGTAAATTAGCCACCTTGGTTTTTATTGGCAGACTATAAGGTCATGTCATGAGTCAGGCGATGTGCGAGTTATTGGTTGATAAATTGATTAATTCTGATGAGTTGGGTGAAATCACGGAAACCATTCAGGTGAGCGTTGAGTCAGGACAAGGTATTTGGCAACTATTGATGGATAACCCAATTGTCTTCGGTATGCTGGTGGGAGGTGGCGTGGCCACCTACATCAGAAAATGGTTTTTCAAGCGTTACAGAAGTATCACGCGTTGATTGTTCGCACTTATATTCTTATAAAGAATGTGAAAGTCTCTGCCTTACATGATCAAGTAGACCATCGCAAGCATCCTCGACCAAATCAAGAACTTCTTCAAAGCCTTCACTGCCCTTGTAATAGGGGTCTGGAACTACGCTGGCCTGATTAACTTTGCAAAACTCTGTCAAGCGTCTGATTTTATGTTTTTTATTTGGAGGGCAGCGCTGTTCTGTCAGTGCATAGTTTTCCCAATCCATCACCAGCAATAAATCATAGTGATCAAAATCGCGATCATCGAGTTGTCTTGCTGCCAAATCTGATAAATCATAGCCACGCTTGAGTGCATGTGTTTGAGAGCGAGCATCTGGCGCTTCCCCCACATGGTAGGCATGGGTTCCAGCAGAGTCGACTGTTACTTGATGAGATAAGCCTGACTCTTCAATGTATTGACGAAATACACCGTGGGCCGTTGGGCTTCTGCAAATATTGCCCATGCACACAAATAAAATATTCATTTTTCCTCGGTTTGATTCTGGGATATTGGCTTCATCAAATTTAATGACTTCTCTGGGCAGGTTGAAAAATCTATTTGAAACAGTCTTAATTGCTATCTTATTACGAAGAGGCTCGTACGCAGGCTTAGAAGCTTATAAAAATTTGAAGTCTTGAGCTGTTGGCTATTAGGCTGATATCTCTCATAGCCCCATAAAACCCCAAAAAAGCGTCTTCTTTGCCCTGTAAGCCATGTATAAAATTCTCTAAACCAAGGCATCTCAATACTCTAGTGAAAACCCTAATTGAGTTGTATAACAATTAAGTTGAGTATCAATCTATCTTTCGATGTAGCAAACTATTAAGGAGACGTTATGAAAGAGATTTTGAAAGAAACTACAGTAGAACAAAAGGATGACGTAGTTAAGTCACGTCGTAAATTCTTCACTAAGGCTGGTGCGGCTGCGGTTGCTGCTCCTATCGCTGGTTTTCCAATGATTTCAGTAGCTCAATCACCTATCGTATTAAAAATGCAAGGTGCTTGGGGTGCTAAAGACATCTTCAACGAAATGGCTGAAGAGTATGTTAAGCGCGTAAATGAAATGGCCGGTGGCCGTATGCGTATTGATTATTTAGTGGGTGGTTCTGTTGTTAAACCATTCGAAGTGATGGATGCGGTAAGTAAGGGTGTATTGGATGCAGGTCACCAAGTAGCTGTTTATTGGTACGGAAAATCTAAAGTTGCTTCATTGTTTGGTTCTGGTCCAGTGACTGGTGCTAACGCTGAGCAGACACTTGGCTGGATTCAGCGTGGTGGTGGTATGGCTTACTACGAAGAGTTGCTAGGCAAGTTGAACTTGAACGTTAAGGGTTTCTTTGCATTCCCAATGCCATGTCAGCCATTAGGTTGGTTTAAAAAGACTCCGCCAAAAAATGCTGAAGAGTTAAAAGGTTACAAGTACCGTACTGTGGGCTTGGCTGCTGACTTGATGCAAGAATTGGGTATGAAAGTAACTCAATTGCCAGGCGGCGAAATCGTTCCTGCGATGGAGCGTGGTGTGATTGATGCGTTTGAATTTAACAACCCAACTTCTGACCGTCGTTTCGGTGCTCAAGACGTTGCTAAAAACTACGCGATGGGTTCATATCACCAAGCGATGGAGTTCTTTGAGATTGTGTTTAACAAGAAGAAGTATGACGCTCTTCCTGCGGACATGAAAGCTATCTTGAAGTATGCCTCTGAAGCTGCATCATCTTCAAACACATGGTTGGCTCAAGACAGCTACTCTAAAGATTTGCAAGAGCTTATTACTAAAGACAAAGTTAAAGTTTCTCGTACATCTAAGGCTGTTTTCCAGGCTCAAATTAAGGCTTGGGACAAGATTGTTGCTAAACTTGAATCAGAAGATCCGTTCTTCAAGAAAGTGGTTAACTCTCAAAAAGCATGGGCACGTCGTGTAGCGTACTACGGCTTCTTTAATGATGCCGATTACAAAACTGCATACGAGCACGTATTTAAGACTAAACTACCATCTTAATAATAAAAAAGCAGATAGGAAGACCGCTGCGGTATGGCGGTCTTTTTTTACATTGGAGACAAGATGATGATGAACTATATCCGTTGGATAGACGGATTATCTAAGGCCTTGGGCCACACATTTGGTTGGTGTGTCGTGATTTTGACGCTCAGTACTTGCTACGAAGTGTTTCGCAGGTACGTATTGAATAACCCAACAGATTGGGCTTTCGATATGAGTTATATGTTTTACGGCGCCTTATTTATGATGGCTGGACCATATACTCTGTCTAAGGCTGCTCACGTTCGCGGAGATTTTTTGTACCGCACTTGGAAGCCGCAAACGCAGGCAAAAGTTGATTTAGTGCTTTACTTCATTTTCTATTTCCCAGGTATTTTGGCCATGGTATTCACTGGCGGCGCTTATGCAATTAATGCGATGCAAATTGGTGAGTCTAGCGTTAACAGTCCTGTGGGAGTTCCTGTTTGGCCATTAAAGATGATCATCCTAATGGCTGGTATTTCATTGTTCTTGGCTGGTACGGCAGAAGTTTGTCGCTGCTTGGTTTGTATAAAGACCGGTGAATGGCCAACACGTGATCACGATGTTAAGGAATTAGAAGAAGTTTTAATCGAAAAGTTTGGTAATAAGGAGTCTTCATGAGCGATCCAGTTATAGCCTTGTTCATGCTTGGCCTATTCATTGTTTTTATTTTTTTAGGTTTCCCGATCGCGTTTACTTTGATGGCGATGGGTATCGGTTTTGGTTTTTATGCTTATTACGACCCTCTGTTATCTTTTTTAGATAACAGAATTTTTTATCTATTTGTTCAAAATACCTTTAGCGTCATGAATAATGACGTGCTGATATCGATACCCCTGTTTTTATTCATGGGATACGCGATTGAGCGAGCGAATATTCTTGATCGTCTGTTTTTGAGCTTACAAATTTCATTGCGTCATGTGCCTGGTTCTATGGCTGTGGCAGCACTGATTACTTGTGCTTTGTTTGCGACAGCTACCGGTATTGTTGGTGCGGTTGTGACATTGATGGGTCTTTTAGCTTTACCGTCCATGCTTAAAGCCGGTTACGATCAAAAGTTAGCTTCAGGTGTGATTGCTGCTGGTGGAACTCTAGGTATTTTGATTCCTCCATCAATCATGTTAATTGTTTATGCTGCAACGGCTGGTGTTTCAGTTGTTAAGTTGTATGCGGCTGCGATGATCCCTGGTTTTCTTCTTGCTGGTTTTTACCTCATTTACGTGATTGTTCGTGTGGTAATTAACCCTTCACTTGCACCAAAACCAAAAGATGTCGACAACGTTAGTTTCTGGGATGGCTTTAAATTACTTTTAACAGCATTTTTCCCACTAGCACTTTTGATTCTTTGTGTATTGGGTTCAATCTTATTTGGCCTTGCTACACCAAGTGAAGCTGCTGCCATGGGTGCTCTAGGCGGCGTTATTTTGGCAATTGCTTATAAAGCCTTTACTTGGCAGCGTTTGCGCGAGTCAGTTTATTTGACCGCTAAAACAACTGCGATGGTTTGTTTCTTATTTGTGGGTTCTTGGACATTCTCGTCTGTGTTCTCATATTTAGGTGGAGAGCACATCATCAAAGACGCTTTCATGGCAATGGACTTAAGTACTGTTGAGTTCTTGATTTTGGCTCAATTGATTATTTTCATTTTAGGTTGGCCTTTAGAGTGGAGTGAAATTATTATTATTTTCGTTCCAATCTTCTTGCCGATGTTGGCGCACTTTAATGTGGACCCATTGTTATTTGGTTTGTTGATTGCAATTAACTTGCAGACATCATTCCTCACGCCACCAATGGCAATGTCTGCGTACTACCTGAAAGGTGTGGCGCCACCTGAATTGCAGCTTTGGACTATCTTTAAAGGATGTTTCCCTTTCTTGGGGATGGTCATACTTGCCCTGGTTTTGGTTTATATCCAGCCAAAGATCGTTACGTTCTTGCCTGATCTTCTATACAACACTGTTGAAGAAGTTCAACCGTCAGATCCTAACGATACAAGCGTTGCCAACCCAGACTTTTTGTTAGGTAAGTGATATGGCCGAAGTATCGATAGTAGAGTTAGGTGCCATGGATATTCGTGAGCGAATAGACAGTGGCACCAGTAGTTGTGTAGAGATGGCAGAAGGTTTGCTGAAATACGCAAAAGAGGCAGATAAGAGCATTCATGCATTTGCTTATCTGGAGGATGCGGCTGTGATGCAGCAAGCGCAAATTCTAGATGATCATAGAATGCGTGGTGCTCAAGCCGGTAGTTTGTTCGGTATTCCTATTGCCATTAAAGATGCTATCGATACATTTGATATGCCAGCTGAATATGGTTCTAAGTTGCATGCGGGTCGTCAACCACGTTGGGACTCCGCAGTAGCAAGACGATTACGTGAACAAGGCGCTATTTTGTTTGGTAAAACAAAAATGCCAGAATTTTGTTTGGGTAAACCCGCTGACACTGTTAATCCTCGTCAGGTAGAGCACACACCAGGTGGTTCATCCAGTGGTAGTGCGGCAGCAGTGGCTGCTGGATTGGTGCCTGTGGCTGTTGGCACGCAAACTGTGGGCTCGGTGATTCGACCAGCTTCTTTTTGTGGTGTTATTGGGTTTAAGCCAACACGCGGATTAATTTCTCGCTCTGGTTTGCAGCCTTTATCAAAAACCATGGATCAAGTTGGTGTTTTTGGTCGGTCTGTTGAGGATGTTGCATTGGTTGCTGAAGTATTAATTGGCGCTGATGAACAAGATGAGTTAACTCAAGGAATTCTGCCAAGACCATTGCTTAAGGTTTGTCAGGAAGAGCCACCATTTGAACCTAAATTTGTATTCATGCGCACGCCTTTTTGGCAGCAAATGGATAAAGATGCTCAAGAAGCGTTTGAAGCATTGGTTGAAGAGTTGGGTGACTTGGTGGTGACCATTGATTTGCCAGAATCAAGTGAGCAGGTTTGGAAAATTCACAACACCATTGTTGAAGCTGAGTTTGCGCAAGTCATGCGTGATTCATACTTGCACAGCAAAGATGCTTTAAGTGCTGATATTCAAAGCATCATTGAGAGGGGTTTGAAAATCTCAGCCACTGATTATCTGGATGCTTTAAATCGTGTTGAGCCTGTGAGAGATGGTTTTGATGAGTTTTTTGAGCGCTTCGATGCAATCATCACTCCTGCAAGCTTGGGGGCTGCTCCAAAAGGTTTGGATTCAACAGGTAACCCAATCATGAGTGCCTTGTGGTCTTTTACAGGCATGCCATGTATCAGCCTTCCTCTATTGCAATCAGCTAATGAAATGCCATTGGGTGTTCAATTAGTAGGTCGTCATCATGATGATGCGCGCTTATTAAGAACTTCACGTTGGCTTATGAAACGTTTTAATTAACGAGGTTTAATATGAAATTAAAAATAACTTCAATCATCGCGCTCGCAGCAGTTGCCTTTTTCTATGAGCCGTACTTTGCTAAGTTAGGACAATTTGATTTGTTGTTCTTGCTAGTTTTAGGTTTTAGCATGGCAGCTTATGATTTGTATTTAAGTAATAAAGAGTCTTAATCTGTATAACGGGGGCATGCCCCCGTTAACTTCCTGAGTGATTGGTCATTGGTTCTCTTAATCAATCATCTTTAAAGTATTTTTTGCGTCATCCATGTCCGCCACAAGTAAAATTTTTTACCTAGAGTGGTAATTGATTTTGATGATGTTTTCTATTTAAAAATGCATTCTGCATTTGTATCGAAGTTTCTCGACGACCGGGTATGATTTTTATGAAATCGCCGGCCTTGATCATTCCGCCTTGATTAACTTGCAAATACCAGCCAGATTTACCAGATTGAATCATGGCCTTAGATGACCCTTTATAAGCCATGCGCGCATTGAATTTAAAGCATGGTTCTCTTAGCTTGGTAACTTGTAGTTCGACTTCTCCAATTTGCCAAATATCGCCAACCCACACGTCAGATTCTAAAAGACCCTCTAGGCTAAGATTCTCACCAACAAAGCCAAAGCCAATGAGTTGTTGGCGTTTTGTTTCGCGTTGAAGCAATTCATTCCAGAATGTGTAGTGCTCTGAGGGGTAGGCGTAAATAGCTTTCTCCAGGCCGCCATGAACGCTGAAATCAGCTTGTTCATCTCCTATTAAGCCTACCTTGGTGATCTTAATATTTTCGGGGTTTTCAAGAGTACTAACAGGACATTTTTTAATTCCTGAATTGACTGTTTTGTAGTCCGGATGATCAATGCCAAATAAGGGAGAAATAGTGGCTACGGAAATAGAAATGATACGCATGACATAATTAAATCACTTTATTGAGAATTGAGTAAAAATCTATGCCACGTTTTTCTGCCAACTTATCTCTTCTATACGCTGAATTACCATTTTTAGATCGTTTTCGAGCCGCCAAAGCAGATGGGTTTGATGTCGTTGAATGTCAATTTCCATATGAGTCTATTTCAGGCGTGAAGCTTTCTGAAATTGTGACTGTGATGAATGAATTAGATATTGTGATGGACTTACATAATCTTCCTGCGGGAGATTGGCTAGCAGGAGACCGTGGCTTTGCTTGTGATCCAACTCGTATTGAAGAGTTCAAAATTGGGTTACTGGATGCAATTCAATATGCCAAAACATTGCGAGTGCCACATTTGAATTGTTTGTCAGGCAAGTTGCCAGATGGAATTTCTTATGAACAAGCACAGGATGCTTTTATTGCAAATTTAACTTTTGCTGCAGAAACTTTAAAAAAAGAAAATATTAAATTGTTGATTGAGCCAATCAACACATTTGATATGCCAAACTTTTTCTTATCAACCAGTCAGCATGCTGTGGACACCATCATGGCTGTTAAATCAAGCAATCTCTATCTTCAGTATGACGCTTATCACATGCATCGTATGGGGGAGAATATTTTGGCAATCGAAGATCTCATGCCATTTATTGATCATATTCAGGTGGCTGATTATCCAGGTCGACATGAGCCAGGAACTGGAGAGATGCCGTATGGCGATTTCTTTGAGCTTTTAGATGATCATGCTTATGATGGATGGGTGGGGTGCGAATATCACACGCTGCATCATGCTAACTTTATCAAAGCCTGATTTTAACTACCCAAGGCATTGAAGGCGGCTTAGGAGCATAATTCATGTTCCAACACATTTATTGCCCAACATTAGATTAATTTATATATAGATTCAATGATTCTTCAGCCTCCTTACTCAGAGCTCAAAGCCCTGGTTCAGCAAATTAAGATGGTCGGTTATTCGGTTTTGTCTCCGAATGATCTTTATCAATTGAGTCGCAATGAAGAGCAAGCTTGGTCTGTTATTTCAGATTTTTGGAATAATCTACCGGTTGATGCCCACTTAAAAGATGGTGGACGTTATCGACAGCGTCGACACTCAAGTTTTGTACTTCATGCAAATGAAGTAACTGTGGCGCCACATCGTGCCCACTGGCAGCCTTTATCCTATAACGCTCTTCATGGTGGCATTGATCGCTGGTTTGAGCCTTGTGAAGATGGTTTCATGACCTCAATGGTTTTACGTGATTTTTTGCTTGGTTTAGGTGCTTATTTAAGCCAACTGCCAACCCAATTAAGTAAAAAAGAAAAACCATGGTTTGTGGAAGTCCATCAATTTCGCATTGATACAACAGATGGCATAGGTAGACCAACGCCTGAGGGAGCTCATCGTGACGGTGTGGATTATGTTGCCGTTCTAATGCTCAAACGACAATTCATTAAAGGTGGCGAAACCAGGGTGTTTGAGTCAGAGGGGCCGCAAGGGCAACGTTTTACACTCAATGAACCTTTCAGCCTTCTTGTTCTTGATGATGCTAGGGTGGTGCACGAAACCACCCCAATTCAACCTATTGACCCAGAAAATAGTTCTCAAGCTTGGCGGGATACTTTGGTTGTAACTTTCCGCCGTGATGGATTTCAAGATAGTGCAAGCACATTACTAGCAGCAGATTAATCTAGCTTAATTAATTGGTGTGACACATACTTTCCTTTTGAAGTTACCTGCACCAACACCATTTGTCCTGAACTCACTCCCTCTCCTGTGAACGCCTGAATATTGACTTGGTGAGTAACTAAAATCAGAGGCTTATTATTTTTAGTGAAAAGCTCTTCCTGAATTTTTTTCTGAAGCAAAAGTGTTTGTTGTTTTTCATTAGCTCTATTTTCAAAAAAAGAGCTTAATGAGTTTTCCAGATTAACCTTCCCAAGGTTTAACAAAGTCGCTGTATCAATACAGCGACACCATGGGCTGCTTAGAATGCGCGCATCATTAATCCCCTGAGATTTAAGCCATTGGCCAATGTCGTAGGCTTGCCTTTTTCCAACATCACCTAAATTTCGTTGGCTTGAACAATCTTTGACGTTAAAGCCTGACGGGTCGCTGTAACCCGGAGCATCAGCGTGTCGCATCATCAGAACATATTCAGTTCCATTTAGCAGGGAGCTCAGTTGAGTTGATGATGCAAAAGCGTTGGACGATAGGATGCTAGCGACTAAAAAAAATAGCCGACCCCAAATTTTTGTTAAATAGATATTTGATAGCATATTTTTATTTAAGTCTTCCTTTGTTGGGTGTTGGTTTTAAAGTGGCGGTATGGCTAAAATGCTTGGGGTTCATTGTGAGGGGGAGGTAATCTTGTTGAGCCCAAATATTCGCATAATCACTGTAATGTGGACTGTTGATCCAACCCGATTGGCCAGTTTGAAAAATAAACTGTGATTGATCTAAGTCTGATAAATCAAAAATCGTCCTCAAACTAGCGGCTTTAGTGACTTTAAAAGGATTCTTGATGTTTCCTAAATCCATAAATCCAATATTGATCGTGAAGCCATCGCCAGGCGTTGGGCGATTAATTTCAAAATGTCTTTTTAGTAGCTTTATTTGACTAAAAGGTCTGTGCTCTGAAGTGGCAATATGAACCTTGCCCCATGACCATGATTCAGGCTGATCTCCCAAGCGTTTTGATAATTGCGTGAGAGCTTCCGTCAAAGAATCATTGAATAAATCTTCACAGGTCTCTACCTTTTTCGTGCTAGTGATATCACACCAAAAAGCAGCGGCCGATGGATCTCTGGCATGAAGTTTCATGACATGATGTAAGCCTGAACGGAAATCACGTTTGCCATATTCAATAGCAAAACTTAAACCTAATTTTTCAGAAAAAAGAAGGCGCGTTAATTGGTGGGCCCATTCATTAAAAATTGTTGCGCCAGAACTGTTTAAAGACATATCACCGTCAAATTCATTCAAAATGACTTTGGCTTTAGCAGCTAAAGGATGGGGTGATGTGGCATTTAATAGGAGAGGTAGTAAATCTTTTGCTGATAGGGATACAGTATCTGTTTGAATGACTTTCATGCTATTCATGTCATGCTTTTTTTCTGTATCTAATAAAGACTGAATTCGATCATGTCGGTAGGGCATGTGCCAATCAGCTGTTAGAGGATATGGATGATTGGCCGAATGAACACGTTGATTGGCTGTCGCAATCCACGCTTGATTTGGATTATTTTCTTTTGGTAAGACATCCAGGCTTAGGTAAGGGGCCCAATCATATTTGCGGTCCCAACCCAAGCCAGGAACTGAGCCAAACAATCCCTGGCCTTTCGTTCTTTTGGGGACGGCACCGATAGCGCGATAAGCAATTTGACCTTTTTGATCTGCCATCACCACATTTTGCATGGGGGCGTAATAATGTTTTAAAGCATCTTTGAATTGATCCAAAGTCTTAGCCTGATTCATTTTAAATCCTGCCACTAAGGTTTGATTTGCCAAATCCAGTGCAGTCCATTTCATAGAAATGGCAAAACGTTGAGTATTAATTAATTTTTCAGCTCGCTCATAAGCATCAGAAATCACTGGACCATGTCTTGTCTCTCTGGCTATAAATCGAATTGGATTTTGTCCTTTAACAGAAATAGTTTCTTCACGAAGAATAAAATTTTTATATCCATCCGGCGTTTTATATCTACCAGGAAAATTAGGATCTAAGGCTTCAATAAATAAATCCTGTACATCAGGATCCGTATTAGTGAATCCCCAGGCGAGTTCTTCCGTGCGACCAATTACCACGCCAGGAATGCCAGGCATGGTGGCACCCATGATTTTTAATCCTGGGGATTCAATATGAGCCATATACCAAATAGCAGGAGTTGTTAAACCTAAGTGCGGGTCGTTGGCTAAAAGAGGTTGACCGCTGACTGTTTTTTCGCCAGATATGACCCAATTATTAGACCCCAACCCATCTACACCTCCCGGTAATACTTCAGAAAACTTTTGTAGTCGATCGATACTCGATGAATCACTGATTGGTTTATTAAAGAGTCCTAAGTCACGGTACATTTTCGAGAAATTGACTGTGCTAGGAGGATTTTCACCGGGATAAGGTGGCAAAGCTTCCCATATCCGATGAGTATCTAATGAGTTCGAAAGTTCCAATCGGATGAACTCTTTGTGCCAATTACCACCCAAGTCAAGTGCCAACATCAAAGACCAGGCAACTGAATCAGCTGGGCTCCATAAACCAGGTTTAGTTTGTAAGAGGATAAATTCTGGAGGTAATGCCCAGCCTAGACGTTTGTAACCTTCATTCACTCCATCTGCATAGGCTTGTAGATATTGTTTGTATTCGATAGGGTAATTTTCATACTGCTTATCCGCCGTTCTTCTAATGCCCAGTGTGCGAATAAATTTATCAAGACCTACTGTTGGTGAGCCCAATATTTCAGAAAGTTTGCCTGATGCTAAACGTCGATTAAATTCCATTTGCCATGGGCGCTCTGTAGCATGAATAAAGCCTAGGCTGAACCATGCATCTTCATCATTCATTGCTCTGATATGAGGAATGGCGTATTCATCAAATTTAATTGTTACGGGGGCTCCTAGCCCTGGAGCTAACACATCGCCGCTAAGTTCATTTTTGGTGGATAGAAAATATGTGCAAAGAATGACTAGCAGGATGATCGCTAGGCCGCTTAAGGAGACAAAAAGCCATTTACCGTAGCGTGTCAGATTTTGAAGCTGATGATTTCTGCTGACACCCATATTAGGTAAAACCCTTAGTGAATTGACGTATTTATATATAGGTATTTTTTCACAGAGTGATAATTAAGTCTTAACTTGTGTAATATATTTTTAGCTACAAATCAGATTAATTAAATGGGAGACTTCAGTGTCAAACAGCGACGTTCAATTGCGACGTAAATTTATTGCCACTTCAACAGCTGCAACCGCTGGTGCTGGAACTCTGGGTTTCCCAATGATTGCAAAAGCGCAGACAATTAACTTGCGTTTTCAGTCTACTTGGTCAAGCAAAGACATTTTTCATGAGTACGCCCAAGACTTTTGTCAAAAACTCAATAGCATGTCTGCTGGAACTCTTAAGGTTGAATTATTACCAGCGAATTCTGTTGTTCCAGCCTTTAAATTGCTAGAGGCTGTCAGCAAAGGAGCATTGGACGGTGGTCATGGAGTAGTGGCATATTGGTACAGTAAGAGTCCAGCTCTAGCTCTGTGGGGATCTGGGCCAGCTTTTGGTATGGACTCTAATATGCTGTTGGCGTGGCATGAATATGGTGGTGGCAAAGAGCTGTTAGATAGCATCTATGCGTCCTTGGGTATGGATGTTGTCTCTTACTTGCATGGTCCAATGCCAACCCAGCCATTGGGTTGGTTCAAAAAGCCTATCACCAAAGTGGCGGATCTAAAAGGACTTCGTTATCGAACCGTAGGCCTATCGATTGATATATTTAAAGATATGGGTGTTTCTGTTAATGAATTGCCTGGTGACGACATTGTGCCAGCGATGGATCGCGGTTTACTTGACGGTGCTGAATTTAATAACGCAACTTCAGATCGTTTACTTGGTCTGCCTGAAGTATCCAAAGTTTGTATGTTGCAGTCATTCCACCAGTGTTCTGAGCAGTTTGAAATATTGTTCAATAAAAAGAAACTGGAATCAATGCCCGAAGAGCTGCGCTCCATGATTAGCGTTGCTGTTCAGGCTTCTTCGGCTGAGATGAGCTGGAAAGCTATTGATCGCTATTCAAAAGACTATATGGACTTGCAAGGTCGTCAAAGTGTTAAATTTTATAAAACACCTGATTTAATCTTGCGTGCTCAGTTAGCTGCTTGGGATAAGATCATCGCAGCTAAGGCCAATGAAGATTTAGACTTTAGACGTGTTTTAGAATCCATGCGTTCTTTTGCTCAGCGCGCATGTCGCTGGCAAAATGACACAACTGTCGATTACAAAATGGCTTATAAGCACTATTTTGGACAAAAACACCCAGTTAAAAAGTCGTGATACAGATCGATTAATTTGCAATAATTGATCCGCTAGCGATCCATGAACTCAGCTTTTTGCTGGGTTCATTTTTTTTATATGTAAAATGTCGACTTGGTTTTGAAACGCTAAAACTAATAGATGTTTGTAGAGACATTGTTCAGCCACTGACAGCCGTGAAATAGCTGCTGGATGGCTCTTAAAAAAGAACAACTATTTACGTCTACAATGACAAAAGTACTATGCCCGAGTGACGAAATAGGTAGACGTAAGGGATTTAAAATCCCTCGGCTTAAACAGCCGTGCCGGTTCGATTCCGGCCTCGGGCACCAGGCTTCTTAACAGCTAGGTGCTTTTGATGACAACAGTAAAAACCAATTTATCGTTTCAAAGAATGACCGCTAAAACTCGGCAGAGGGTAGCGGTTTTTTTATGCCTGAGCGCCTTGGCCAGCTTTTCATGGTGGCAGAGTGTCCAGGCTCAACCTCAGCCTGCCGAAATCTTGGCTATTTACTTCACGCCTCCTGCTGGTGCAGCCTCAGGTCTGATCAAGCAGATGGATGGGGCAAAACAATCAATCAAGGTCATGGCTTATGGCTTCACCGCCATCAACCTTGCAGAAGCTCTTGTGAGAGCAAAGAGGCGAGGAGTTGAAGTTACCCTCATCCAAGATGAAAAAAGCGCTCAAAACAACCGTGAGACCCTGCCAATCCTATTGGCGGCTGGCATCGAAGTTCGCAGTGATGGCAAACATGCCATACAACACAATAAAGTGATGTTGATTGATGATGATATTGTGATCACAGGCAGTTACAACTTCACCAAGTCGGCTGAAAAGCGCAATGCTGAAAATATCATGATCGTGCGTTCTGCTTATGCTGCTAAAAGATATGCTGATAACTGGAAAATGCATTGGGATCACGCAGAAAAAGTCACTGATGTGCCTCCTAAAAAACAAAAGCGTTAATTAAGACTTCTTATGAAAATGCGCCAAAAAGCCGATTTACCAAGCAAGGTGTGCGTTACCTGCGGTCGACCTTTTACTTGGCGTAAAAAGTGGGAAAAGGTTTGGGAAGAAGTGAAATATTGCTCAGACCGCTGCCGAGCAAAGAAGTGATTCTGTTAATACAATCACTGACATGAAGAAACCTATCATTGCGCCAGCGGATGTTTCACGCATCATTGAAATGGCTTGGGAAGATCGCACCCCATTTGATGCCATCATGGAAACCTATGGTTTGAATGAGTCTCGCGTGATTGATTTGATGCGCCAAGAAATGAAGCCCAGTTCGTTTCGGATGTGGCGTAAACGTGTCACAGGGCGAGGCACCAAACACGCTGCTTTGCGAAGCGGGGAAGTGAAGCGGGCTTACTGCCCAACTCAGTACAAGCCTAAATAAAGATTTGAGTCAAACTTCAAATCAAACTTTAGTTGGGCTCTGTCACAAATCCTATTTTTGTTAATCCTGAACGTTTGGCAGTTGATAAAACTTGCGCCACTGATTCATAACGAACATTTTTATCAGCTTTGAGTTGCACTTCAGGTTGAGGTGACTTTTTCGCTGCTGTTTGAGCATAAATCGATAAGGTATTCAAATCGATGGGCGAACTATTCCAAAACACTTGGCCATTCGCGGCAATGCTGACATTGATTGATTCAGGTTTGACGTCATTACGTTGACTACTGGCTTGCGGCAAGTCTACTTTGACAGCATGCTGCATCACCGGAATGGTGATCATGAAAACGATCAACAAGACCAACATCACATCCACCAAAGGTGTCATATTGATTTCAGCCATCGGTGGGCTGTCATCATCTCCGATTGGTTCGTTACCAAAGGCCATGATCAATCCTGGGGGCTAATGCGAGTATTGCTGGAGCCACCAACTGTGGCACCAGTGATAAAGTAGGCATACAAGTCATTGCCAAAGCGATTGAGTTCAGCGATCAACACTTTGTTGATGCGGCTGATGGCGTTGTAGCCCAAAACTGCTGGAATCGCCACAGCCAAGCCCAAAGCTGTCATGATCAAGGCTTCACCAATTGGGCCAGCCACTTGGTCAATCGTGGCAGTGCCAGAGGTACCAATACCCACCAAAGCATGGTAGATGCCCCATACAGTACCAAACAAGCCAATAAAGGGTGCTGTGGCGCCTGTTGAAGCCAAGAATGTCAAACCTTGTTGAAGACTGCCCACAGATTTATCAATGCTGATTTTCAAGCAACGTGTGAGCCAATCAGAGGCATTGATGGTTTGATTGAGTTCGCTGCGTGTGCCTGATTGTTGATTGTGATGTTTCATGGCCTCTTGGGCACTATTGGCAAGATCGCCATAAGGATTTTGATCTGTGCTCATTTGACCAAGAGCCACATCAAAAGATGGTGCATGCCAAAAACATTCAACTTCTTTGGCCATTTTTTTAACTTTATAAAGTGCTAAAACTTTGGTCAAAATGATGACCCAAGAAACAATCGACATCACCAATAAAATGATTGCAACGGTTCTGGTGACGGCGTCGCCTTGTGCCCACATATTGGCAAGGCCAAAAGTTTGATTCATTCAGTTACTCCAAACGGAAAATATAAGGTTGTATAGCCGTTACTTTAATCGCATTACCAAATTCTATAAAGGGTTTGCAGCGCACACGCATACCCGCATCGAGTGCAGCCTGATCTAAGCGATGAATGCCACTGCTTTGTGCAAGGGCTACTTTTTCAACAGCGCCAGACTCGTTGATGAATAAACGCACCAATGTTTTACCTTCTTCACCCATGCGTCTCGATAGATTTGGGTAAAAGGGCTCTGGAACGCTGCATTGAGCTTGGCTGATAGAAATTGTTTTAGGGTCACCGGTGGTACTGCCACCTAAGCTGGAAGCTGGCAATGAGGATTCTGGGTTTGGTGGTGTGACGCTGCCTGTTGTTGTGGTGATGGGAGTAGGAGTGGCTTCCACCTTCTTTTTTTCAACTGGTTTGACTGGGGTTGGTCGAGACACCGTTGATTTTTCTTTTTGAGGATTTGTGTCCAATAAATTAGCAACCACTGTGTCGCCCATGTTTGATGCGGACTTTGTTCGATCCATCCCTGACTGAAACCCAATGATCAGCAATAAATGCATGAAAATCACAAATGCAGCGATCTTATTTGCAAGGATCCAAGTTCGTATGCTCTGCATCATGATTTCAATGAGGGCTAAGAAATAAAGACTGTGGATGTTTGAACGCTGTGTTGCTCAAATGCGGCAGGGATTAATTGTTTGGCATGAGCTAGTAATCCTTCAGCATCCAAAGTTGAGAACAAATGAATGATTCTTGGTGGGGCTGATTGCAGAAGATGATGCTCTTCTAATTTGCGACACAGTTGCTTAACCACAGCCTCGCTGGTATCGATAATTTCAACATCAGGCCCCACGATTTTTTTAATCAAAGGGGCTAAAAAAGGGTAGTGGGTACAACCCAAAACCAAAGTATCAATTTGAGCTGATTGCATCGGTGCCAAGTGTTCACGCAACAAGGCTTCTGTTTCTGCTGTATCTAAGGCTCCTGACTCAATCAATGGCACTAAACCTAAGCCAGCTTGAGTGATCAGTTCGCAATCGTGGTCAAGACCCTCTAAGCCGTCTAAGAGCGCTTTGAATTTATCACTTTTTAAAGTATTTTGAGTCGCTAGAACACCGATCTTATGATTTTGACTTTTATTGACGGCTGGCTTCACGCCAGGCTCAATACCAATGATTGGAATCGCAGGCATTTCATGTCGGATATGGGCGATGGCTTCAGCAGTGGCTGTATTGCAAGCAATGATCAGTGCCTGGCATCCTTCGCGCACTAACCAATGACACAAGTCCAAGCTTCTGGTTGCAACCCAGTCACTGGATTTTTCACCGTAAGGTGCGTTGGCTGAGTCAGCTAAATAAACGTAATGGTGCGAGGGCGCTTGGCGCAGGGCTTCGCTCAGGACGGTCAAACCACCGATGCCTGAATCAAAAACCCCGATTGTTGCCAATTGCTCGCTATCCTAAAAGAGTCGGCTTAAGCTTGAGTGACTGGAATTTTTCCAATCTTCGCTTGCCACTCTTTAGGGCCTGTGTTGTGAACAGAAGTACCGGTTGAGTCAACCGCTACTGTCACAGGCATGTCTTGGATTGTGAATTCGTAAATAGCTTCCATGCCTAAATCAGCAAAGCCAACCACTTTCGATTCTTTGATTGCTTTTGATACCAAGTAAGCAGCACCACCAACAGCCATTAAATAAGCAGATTTATGTTTCTTGATCGCTTCAATCGCTACTGGGCCACGTTCTGCTTTACCGACCATTGAAATCAAGCCAGTTTGTGCCAGCATCATCTCAGTGAACTTGTCCATGCGCGTGGCTGTTGTTGGACCTGCAGGGCCAACCACTTCATTGCGCACTGGATCCACAGGACCCACGTAATAGATCACACGATTTTTAAAATCAACCGGTAGCTTTTCACCTTTGGCCAACATGTCGGCAATGCGCTTGTGAGCAGCATCGCGACCAGTCAACATCTTGCCGTTTAACAAGAGAGTTTGACCTGGTTTCCAGCTAGCCACTTCCTCTGGTGTGAGTGTGTCTAGGTTCACGCGAGTTGATTTTTCAGTATTTGGTGTCCAAGCAACATCAGGCCACTCTGAAATAGATGGAGGTGTTAATACAGCTGGGCCATCACCATGCAAATGGAAGTGCACGTGGCGTGTCGCTGCACAGTTAGGGATCATCGCCACAGGCAATGAGGCCGCATGTGTTGGGTAATCCATGATCTTCACATCAAGCACTGTTGTTAAGCCACCCAAGCCTTGCGCGCCAATGCCAAGCGCATTGACCTTGTCCATGATTTCCAAACGCAATTCTTCAATGCGAGTTTTTGGACCGCGGGCAATTAATTCATGAATATCTACTGGAGCCATCAAAGACTCTTTGGCTAAAAGCATGGCCTTCTCAGGTGTACCGCCAATACCGATACCTAGAATGCCAGGAGGGCACCAGCCAGCGCCCATGGTTGGCACAGTTTTCACCACCCAATCAACGATTGAGTCAGACGGGTTCAGCATCACCATCTTGCTCTTGTTTTCTGAGCCGCCGCCTTTGGCTGCGCAAATCACTTCAACGCCATCACCTTCAACGATTTCATAATGAATCACGGCTGGTGTGTTGTCTTTAGAGTTGGTGCGTTTGCCGGCCGGGTCTAATAAAACTGATGCACGTAATTTGTTGTCTGGATGGTTGTATGCACGGCGCACGCCTTCGTTAACCATTTCTGAGACGCTCATCTTGGCGTCCCATTTCACGTTCATGCCAACCTTTAAGAACACCACCGCAATACCAGTGTCTTGGCACATAGGACGCTTACCTTCGGCACACATACGGCTATTCGTCAAAATTTGGGCAATTGCATCCTTAGCAGCTGGGCTTTCCTCGCGCTCATAGGCTTTACCTAGGGCTGTGATGTAATCCAAAGGGTGGTAGTAAGAAATGTACTGAAAACCATCAGCAATGCTCTGAATAAAGTCGTCTTGGCGAATTGCACTCATAATTTTTTTATAAAGGTTTGAAAGATATCTATTTTACCTAGGGAAAGTTGCCATTTACAGATATCGTTTATATGATTATCTTAAGTGTTTGAGAAGGCATGGCTGATATCCCTGTAGCCCTTAGGGGTAACCCTGATGTCAGCTGAACTTTATTGCTATTGTCAGTCAACTGTCAGTCCGCGAGCCTAATCTCGGAATTTGTCTAAAACACTACCTAGAAAGTAGGAGAA
>CAYYOB010000008.1:11567-24224 GCA_964473225.1 uncultured Polynucleobacter sp. | reverse complement strand
AACATGCTCTTGGCACTGCTGCTGGACAATCAATAGACTCATCCACCCAATACGCCTCAAGCCATAGCTTTGCTCAAGTATCGGGTACAGGTTCACCAAGCTATACAAGTTATGCAAGCTATGCGAATTCTGCAAGCTCTATAAGTTCCACAAATGCTTTCAGCAATCAGAACTTGCCTCTCAGTCAAAGCAGCAAAAGTGAAATTGATAACTTTTTTATTCAACTGAATAATCGCCCAGCAGATCATCTAACCCCAACAGAAAATAATGACTTGCCCTTGGGTCACGCACTCGCTCAAATCCATGGCATTTACATCTTGGCTCAAAATAAATTTGGCTTGGTCTTGGTTGATATGCATGCGGCCCATGAGAGAGTCTTGTACGAGAAACTCAAAGAAGATTTGGCATCAGGCATCAAAGTTCAACAACTCTTGGTACCTGTTGTGATGCACGCCTCAGAATTAGAAGTGGGTAAGGCAGAAGAACATCGCGCCATCCTGAATCAATTGGGCTTTGATGTGGCCACTCTGTCACCGACTCAGTTGGCGATCAGAACCATTCCAACACTGTTGCAAAAGGCAGAGCCGATTGGCTTGGTCAGAAACCTTTTAAATGATTTGGACTCAACAGGCTCTCAAGCAGTGGTCGACGCCGCTCAGCATGAACGCCTGGCAACGCAAGCTTGTCACGCCGCGGTCAGAGCACACCGCACACTGACCCTGACAGAAATGGATGCTTTGCTTCGCCAAATGGAACAAACCGAAAGAGCTGATCAGTGCAATCATGGACGCCCTACTTGGATACAGTTGAGCATTCAAGATTTGGATAAATTATTTCTGCGTGGTCGTTGATCGTGACACCTGATCAACCAGTCATCGCCATCGTTGGCCCAACGGCCAGCGGCAAAAGTGCAATTGCCATGCAAATTGCTAGAACAGCAAAATCACTTGGTAAAACCGTTGAAATTATCAGCATGGATTCAGCGCTTGTTTACCGAGGCATGGACATTGGCACTGCCAAACCAAGCAAAGCTGAAATGCAAGAAGTGCAACATCATGGCATCGATATTGCTGAGCCAGAAGATCCGTATTCAGCAGCAAAATTTGCGCATGATGCCAAGCAGTGGCTCAAAGAGATACGTGAGAGAAACAATATCCCATTGATTGTTGGTGGCACGATGCTGTACTGGCGTGCTCTCGCTCATGGTTTATCCAATATGCCTCCTGCCTCACCTGAAATCAGAGCAGAGATTGAGTTGCGTGCAGCCAAACTTGGTTGGCCAGCGATTCATGATGAGCTAAGACAGGTCGATCCAGAAACTGCTGCGCGACTTGAGAAAAATGATACTCAGCGTGTACAGCGAGCCCTTGAGATTTATTTGCAAAGTGGCAAGCCAATGTCTGAGTGGCTTTTGGAACAACCGAAAGACACTGGCAGAGGAGATGGTGGCATCAGTGGTGACAGTGGTGAAAGCAGCAGCCACAACACCCCCATCAATCTTCGCTTGATTTCGATTGAACCAAGCGATCGCTCAGTGCTGCATGACCGCATTGCAAAGCGCTTTGAGATCATGATGGCCGAAGGTTTTTTAGATGAGATGAAAGCTCTTCATCAAAATCAACGCTTACATCCAGACTTACCATCCATGAGAGCGGTGGGATATCGTCAAGCTTGGGATTATTTGGACGGCAATATCACTCTTCAAGAATTTCAAGATCAAGCGATTGCTGCCACAAGACAATTAGCCAAACGTCAATTGACATGGCTCAGAGGCATTCAAGCGAAGGAAGTGGTTGACTCTTTAGACAGTGATCAGATGAAGCAATGTGAGCAAGATGTCCTTGCTCACTATCAAATTAATTAATTTAAATCTTGAATTAAATAACGATGGTTTGATGTGCGCCAGCAGGTCTCTCAACGATCTCGCCTAATTCATAGACTGTCTCGCCTGTTGACTCAAGTTGTGCTTTGGCAGCTTTTGCATCAGAAGCATTCAAAATCACCACCATGCCAACGCCGCAGTTAAACACGCGGTGCATCTCAGCGTCTTCAACACCGCCATTTTTTTGCAACCACTGGAACAGCTGTGGCAACTGCCATGCATCACGATGCAAAACAGCTTGAGTGTTTTCAGGCAATACACGTGGCACGTTTTCAACCAAACCGCCACCAGTGATGTGAGCCATGCCCTTCACTTTGATTTTTGCAATCAAAGCCAACATTGATTTAACGTAAATACGGGTTGGCGCCATCACAACATCCGTCATGCTTTGGCCGTGGAAATCATCACTGGCTTTAGCGCCTGCGCGATCAATGATTTTTCTGATCAAAGAATATCCATTGGAGTGAGCACCGCTCGATGCCAATCCTAAAATAACATCGCCTGCCTGAATACTTCTGCCATCAATCATGGCTGATTTCTCAACCGCGCCAACAGCAAAGCCAGCCAAATCATATTCACCCTCTGGGTACATGCCAGGCATTTCAGCTGTCTCGCCACCGATCAATGCGCAACCCGCCAATTCGCAACCTTGAGCAATACCACCCACCACTGTTGCAGCCGTATCAACTGATAACTTGCCGCAAGCAAAATAATCTAAGAAAAATAGTGGCTCGGCGCCCTGCACCAAAATGTCATTCACACTCATGGCCACCAAGTCTTGACCAACCGTGTCGTGACGATTCCAGTCAAAAGCCAGCTTTAACTTTGTACCAACCCCATCGGTACCAGACACCAATACAGGCTCTTTATAGCGCTTAGGCACCTCAAAAAGGGCTCCAAAGCCGCCAATACCAGCCAAAACGCCTTCGCGCATGGTTTTCTTTGCCATCGGCTTGATACGCTCAACCAGCGCGTCACCAGCCTCCATATCAACACCCGCGTCGCGGTAAGAAAGACCTTGAGATTTAGAAGAATTTTGATCAGACATGGCTATAAATGTATTTGAATCAGTAGAATCTTAGAATTCTAGTGGATACGCTAAACCTATGGCTTCTTTATTAACAACTTTCTTAGCTGCATTTATCCTGGCTTATGTCTTAAGGCCTTTATACAAGAGCCTTGTAGGCTTAGGGGCGCATAAAACCGTCTCTGCATTTTTGACCGTTTTAATCGGGTTTTTAGGTGTTTTTGGCCTAATGGTGCTTTTTTTAAGTGTTTTACAGCATGAATTACCCGCTTTAAGACAGCAATTACCTACTTGGCTCAAACAAATCCAAAATCTCATCCAGCCTTGGCTTGATAGCCTGGCACTTAACTTCGATCTTCAAAAGATTCAAGAAACGATTCAAACCAAAGTCAGCGCTCACCTATCAAACAATGCCGACACATTGATCAGCGATGGTTTATCAACCATTTTGAATTCTGGACAAACCATCATCGGCAGCATCGTTGGTCTTGTCTTGATTATTTTTGTTGTTTTTTATTTGATCATTCAGTGGGAAGATTTTTTCAAAAAAATGAGCCCGATGATTCCTCCAAGGTGGCTTGAGCAAACCAAACAAATTTTGATGGAAATTGATGAGCTTCTTTCTCAATACCTGAGAGGTCAACTCTTGGTGATTACTGTACTAGCTGTCTACTACTCGATCGGTCTTTCATTATTAGGTATGACCGGTGCGATTGCGCTGGGACTATTCACAGGATTAGCTATTTTCATTCCTTACATCGGTTACGGTGTTGCATTGATCTTGGCCCTACTCTCTGCGCTATTACAAGCCGAGACCGGGGTCAGCATTTTGGCGGTATTGGCGCTTTACATTGTTGGTCAAACAATCGAAAGCTTCTTCCTGACACCTAAATTGGTGGGAGAAAAAATTGGCTTACATCCAGTCTTAGTGGTTTTTGCCTTGATTCTTTTTGGCGGTTGGTTCGGTTTCTTCGGTGTCCTCTTGGCACTTCCAATGAGTGCCATTGTGTTGGTGCTGGGACGCCATTTGATGTTGTTCTATAAAAACTCTTCTTGGTACAGAGGTTAGTCTTAGTGTCTCAATTGCCATCACTGCCTCGTCAGATAGCACTGGATCTTGGCCACACTCCCAAGCCCACACTGGATAACTTTATTGCCACGGGCAATGAAAATCTGATCGCTGTTTTAAAAGATATTCAAAGTAACTGGCAGCAAGCCCCATCAGTACAAAAAGCATTAAGCACAGATTCAAAGATGATTCATCTATGGGGCGCTAGTGGTTCCGGTCGCACCCACCTTCTATCAGCACTCCAACTCCGGGCAGCTGAATTAGGTATCAACGCTTATCTGCTCAATCACGACAGCAGCATGGATGAATGGCGCGCTTGCGCTGATGCTTTGGTTGAAAACAATCAAGCACCTGGTTTACTGTGTGTTGACGATATTGACCATCTGAGTGAGTTTGCTCAAGGTGCTTTGTTCAGACTTCACAACCTTATTCGTGAAGCAAGTCATCAACACTTGATCACCACCAGTCTTGCACCATCATCGAATTTACAAATACGAGAAGATTTAAAAACACGCTTGGTATGGGGTTTGGTGTTTCAGATGCACGCCCTGTCTGATGCTGAAAAATTACAAGCACTCCACCAAGCCGCCACTGAACGAGGCTTGCAAATCTCTAGCGAGGTTGCCCCTTGGCTGTTAAAGCACTTTCATCGTGACATGCCAAGCTTGATGTCTTTATTAGAGGCTTTGGATAATTACTCGCTTGAAACCAAAAGAGCAATCACTCTTCCATTATTAAAAGAAATGCTTGCTCAAAAAAATTGAGCATAATGTTACCTAGATGACACAAATTGCCTTATTTGACTTAGACCACACCTTATTACCCATTGATAGCGATCATGAATGGGGACGATTTTTAGCAAAAATCGGGGTCGTTGACTCTGAGTATTACGCCTTGCAAAACGAACGTTTTTACGCTGACTACAAAGCTGGTCGCTTAGATATCTATGCTTTCCTTGAGTTTGCTCTAAAACCTTTATCAGAACACTCAAGAGCGCAATTAAATGAGTGGCATCTTCAGTTCATGGAAGAAGTGATTCAACCTCAACTAAAACCAAGCGCCTTTGATTTGGTGAAACGTCATCAAGATGCTGGCGACTTGTGTTGCGTTGTCACTGCCACCAATAGCTTTGTGACCAGACCCATTGTTGCCGCATTTCAGATTGATCATTTGATTGCCACTGAGCCAGAAGTGATTGGCGATCCACTGACCGGTAACTTTTCAGGAAAAGTGTCGGGTCTTCCGAACTTCAAAGAAGGCAAAGTCACTCGCTTGGAAGCATGGTTAAAAGATCAACAACTGTCTTTGAGCTCTGTACAAAGCAGCTACTTTTATTCAGACTCAATCAATGATTTGCCTTTACTAGAAAAAGCATCTCACCCAGTGGCAACCAATCCGGACGCTAGACTGCGCGAGCATGCAGAAAAAAATCATTGGCCCATTTTGGAATTATTTGCATGATTCGTCGCTTCATCAATAAATTACTAAAAAAGCCAACCGGTCAAAAGAAGTTGATTCATGGTCACGCACTGACCGCCCAAAAAATCAGCAAGCGCACTCACCGAATCAATCCTGAGTTACTTTCAAAGAATGCTGTGAAAGTCACTCACGTTCTTCAAGACGCCGGTTATGATGCCTACATCGTGGGTGGTGCTGTGCGCGACTTACTACTGGGTATTGCACCCAAAGATTTTGATGTGGCAACCAACGCCACACCTGATCAAGTTCAAAAACTATTCCGTCGCTCAAGATTGATTGGTCGACGCTTTCAAATTGTGCACGTTACTTTCTACGGCAAAGAGCGCCCAGAGATCATCGAAGTTTCCACATTCAGAGCCCACGCTCAGGCAGATCAAGCGGATGTAGCGGCCAGCGGCAGAATTCTTCGAGACAACGTTTGGGGTGATCAGGCAGAAGATGCCACACGCAGAGATTTCTCGATCAACGCGATGTACTACGATCCGCAAACTGAAGTTGTCTTGGATTACCACGATGGCATGAAAGACTTAAATGCCAAAATTATCAGAATGATTGGTGAACCAAGTCAGCGATACCGTGAAGATCCAGTTCGCATGCTAAGAGCTATTCGATTCGCCGCCAAAACTGGCTTTGTGATTGAAAAAGACACTCTGGCTCCTCTTAAAGAGTTGGGCGACTTAATTCAGGATGTGCCCAGCTCACGATTGTTTGATGAAATCCTTAAGCTACTCATGTCAGGCCATGCTTGGGCCTCCATTGAGGGCCTAGAAAAAGTCGGCTTGCATCACAAAATACTGCCTCTCATCGAAGTTATCTTGAATGACGACGATAGAACTGCCTTCGTTAAGAAATCCCTAGAAAATACTGACGAAAGAATCAAGTCTGGCAAACCAGTTTCTGCCGGCTTCTTGTTTGCAACACTTCTTTGGCATGACGTACAAGAAGCCTGGGCAAACTTTGAAAGCTCTTCAATGCCAGCAGTTCCAGCATTGCATGCTGCAATTGACCAGGTCTTTGAACGTCAAAAAGAATTTTTGGGCATGCAAAGACGTCACGAGGCTGATATGCGTGAAATCTGGACCATGCAACCTCGTCTAGAAAAGCGCGTCGGTCGTTATCCTTACCGCTTGGTTGAAAGTCCAAAATTCAAGGCTGCCTACGATTTCTTATTATTGCGCTGCCAAACTCAAGAAATCGATGCTGAAATTGGTCAATGGTGGACTGATTTCTGGCAGGGCGATGAACTGTCTCGGGCAGATCTGATGCTACAGGCTAAAAATACCCCAGGAGCGGCTGGAAGCTCATCCGCCCCTAAAAAACGGCGTCGCAGAACGCGCTCAAAAGCTGCAAAACCAGCCGTCGAGCAAACTAATTAAAAAAACGATACAGTACAGTTATATTAATAAGGGAGTTCCAATGGCATTGGCCTTCATTGGTCTTGGTGGCAACATTGGTGATACGCAGCAACTCATCAAAGACGCTATTGTTTGTTTAGCTCAACATCCTGAGCTACGCATACTCACGCGCAGTTGCATGTACCAAAGTGCCCCAGTTAATGCCGAAGGCCCTGATTTCATCAACGCGGTCATTTCAATTGAAACTCAATTAGCTCCCGAAGATCTTTTAGCTATTTGCCAAAACGTTGAAAACAACTTTGGTCGAGAGCGCCCTTATATCAATGCGCCTCGCACGCTTGATTTAGATGTTTTGGCCTACGATAACCTATCGATCCAAAACGAAAGATTAACGATTCCTCACCCACGGATGATTGAACGATCATTCGTTCTTTTCCCACTTCTAGAAATCGCTCCGGATATTGACTTGCCAGGATTTGGTAAATTAACGAAATACATACCAAATGTTGAGCACCAAAGAATTAACAGGGTGCAGGGGTGCAATTGCCCTAGTCAGCATATTTAAAGGGCAAGATACACATGAGTTATTTACAAGAATCAGCCACCACGCGTGGACTTGTGACCATTTCTAAACTTCAAGAGATGCGTCAAGCAGGCGAAAAAATCGCAGTTTTGACCGCTTACGATGCGAGCTTTGCAGCGCTCATGGATCAGGCTGGCATTGACGTGATTTTGATTGGTGACTCTTTAGGCAACATTGTTCAAGGTGAAACCAGCACCCTGCCAGTAACGATTGAGCACATGGTTTATCACACCAGTTGTGTGGCCAAAGGGCAAGCATCTGCTTTCCTAATTGCCGATATGCCGTTTGGATCTTATTCAACACCTGAGCAAGCCATGCAGAGCGCAGCGCAATTGATGAGAGCTGGTGCTCACATGGTGAAGTTAGAAGGTGGCGCTTGGCTTACAGAAACTGTGAAGTTTTTAGTTGAAAGAAGTGTGCCTGTTTGTGCACACTTGGGTCTCCTACCTCAATCAGTTCACACTTTGGGTGGTTTTAAAGTTCAGGGTAAATCAACAGAATCAGCACAAACTTTGATCAATGATGCCAAAGCCTTGCAAGAAGCTGGGGCGCAATTGTTAGTTTTAGAAGCCATTCCATCAGAGCTTGGCAAAAAAGTGACTGAATCAATTCAAATACCAACGATTGGCATTGGCGCAGGACCTGATTGTTCTGGTCAAGTATTGGTGATGCACGATATGTTGGGTGCATTCCCAGGCAGAAGTCCTAAATTTGTTAAAAACTTCTTGAGTGGTCAAAGCTCGATTGAAGAAGCATTTAAATGCTACGTCCAAGAAGTCAAAACCGGGAAATTTCCCGGTCCTGAGCACTGCTTTAAATCTGCTTAATTAAAAAAGTCTTTCACTCGGTCGACCCAACCCTTTTGTTGAGGATTGTGTTTCGCACCACCTGATTTCAGACTTTCATCCAATTGCTTCAAGATATCTTTTTGCTCTTGATTGAGTTTCACTGGTGTTTCTACTTGCACATGGATGTACAAATCACCAGGCAAAGCTGTTCTCAAGCTCTTGATACCTTTTGATCTCAATCTGAATGTCTTGCCACTCTGAGTTCCTTCTGGAACATCAAAGCTGGCTTTGCCAGAAAGTGTTGGCACTTGAATCTCACCACCCAAAGCTGCATCAATGAATGAGATTGGCATTTGGCAATGCAAGTCATCGCCATCACGCTCAAACACTGAATGCTCTTTGATATGAACTTCAACGTACAAATCGCCGCTTGGTCCGCCATTCACACCAGGCTCACCATTGCCCGCTGAACGAATTCTCATACCGTCATCAATACCCGCAGGGATTTTGACTTCGAGTGTTTTTTGAGATTTTGTTTTGCCAGCGCCGTGACATTTTTTACATGGCTTAGGTATGTGCTTACCCGATCCATTGCATCGTGGGCAAGTCTGCTGCATAGAAAAGAAGCCTTGAGAAACTCTGACTTGGCCAGCGCCATGACAAGTTCCACATGTTTCAACTTTTGTACCTGGTTCAGCACCCTCACCGCCGCAATGTTCGCAGTTAGACCAACTTGGGACCCTGATCTGTGTCTCATGACCATGAGCCGCCTCTTCAAGCGTGATCTCCATGCTGTAGCGAAGATCGGCGCCACGATAGACCTGAGGTCCACCACGGCCACCGCGAGCACCAGCAGCGCCACCACCGAAGATATCCCCGAAGATGTCGCCAAAGGCATCTGAAAAGCCACCAAAACCTTGACCACCACCCATGCCGCCCATATTAGGATCGACACCAGCATGACCATATTGATCATAGGCAGCGCGCTTCTGAGGATCAGATAGCATCTCATAAGCCTCTTTGGCTTCCTTGAATTTATCCTCAGCTTCTTTGCTATCAGGATTGCGGTCTGGGTGAAACTTCATAGCCAACTTACGATAAGATTTTTTGATCTCATCGTCCGTGGCATTCCGAGCTACACCCAGAATCTCATAAAAATCGCGCTTGTTAGCCAAAACTATTCCTTACTTCTTGTCGTTTACTTCCTTGAATTCTGCATCAACGACATTGTCGTCCTTAGGTTTAGCATTATCGTCGCCAGCTTGGGCTGCTTGGTTTTTTTCAGCCATTGCAGCATACACTTTTTCACCTAACTTCTGACTAACCTTGCCTAACTCTTCAGTTTTCGCAGTAATGGCATCTTTATCAGTGCCCTTAGCCGCTTCTTCCAAGTCTTTCATGGCCGCTTCAATTTTTTCTTTTTCATCAGCCTCTAAAGAAGCACCGTGCTCTTCAAGGGCTTTCTTGGTTGAATGAACCAAAGCTTCGGCTGTATTTTTGGCATCCACCATTTCACGCAACTTCTTGTCTTCTTCTGCGTTTTCTTCAGCATCTTTGACCATGCGCTGAATTTCATCTTCAGATAAACCAGAGTTAGCCTTGATGGTGATCTTGTTTTCTTTACCAGTTGCCTTGTCTTTGGCGCCCACATGCAAAATACCGTTAGCGTCAATGTCAAAAGACACTTCAATCTGTGGCGTACCACGTGCGGCTGGAGCAATACCTTCAAGATTGAATTCACCCAACACTTTGTTAGCTGAAGCCATCTCACGCTCACCCTGGAACACCTTGATGGTCACTGCAGGCTGATTATCTTCTGCTGTTGAGAACACTTGAGCATGCTTGGTTGGGATCGTGGTGTTTTTTGTGATCATCTTCGTCATCACGCCACCCAATGTTTCGATACCCAATGACAAAGGTGTCACGTCTAACAACAACACATCGGTACGATCACCTGATAAAACCGCTCCCTGAATCGCAGCACCTACAGCAACCGCTTCATCTGGGTTCACATCTTTACGTGGCTCTTGACCGAAAAATTCTTTTACTTTCTCTTGAACCTTAGGCATGCGAGTCATACCGCCTACCAAGATCACATCATGAATATCGCCCACAGAAACGCCAGCATCTTTGATCGCTGTGCGGCAAGGATCAATCGTGCGAGAAATCAAATCATCAACCAAAGACTCTAGCTTTGCGCGAGTCATTTTGATGTTCAAATGCTTAGGACCTGATGCATCAGCCGTGATGTATGGCAAGTTGATGTCTGATTGAGCACTTGATGACAATTCAATTTTTGCCTTCTCAGCAGCTTCTTTCAAACGCTGCAAAGCCAATACATCTTTTGAAAGATCCACGCCTTGTTCTTTTTTGAACTCATCAATGATGTAATCAATGATGCGTTGGTCAAAGTCTTCACCACCCAAGAATGTGTCACCGTTCGTTGACAACACTTCGAATTGTTTTTCACCATCCACATCAGCAATCTCAATGATTGATACGTCAAACGTACCACCACCCAAGTCATAAACTGCAATCTTGCGATCGCCTTTTTCTTGCTTGTCCAAACCAAATGCGAGCGCTGCAGCAGTTGGTTCGTTGATGATGCGCTTCACATCTAAGCCAGCAATACGTCCAGCATCTTTGGTTGCTTGACGTTGACTGTCGTTGAAATACGCAGGTACAGTGATCACAGCTTCAGTGACTTCTTCACCCAAGTAATCTTCTGCAGTCTTCTTCATTTTGCGAAGAACTTCAGCAGAAATTTGTGGAGGGGCCATTTTTTTACCGCGCACCTCAACCCATGCATCACCGTTATCAGCTTTTGCAATGGTGTAAGGCATCAAACTGATATCTTTTTGAACTTCTTTTTCTTCGAACTTGCGGCCAATCAAACGCTTCACTGCATACAGCGTATTACGTGGATTGGTCACAGATTGGCGTTTAGCAGGCGCACCCACCAAGATTTCGCCATCTTCCATATAAGCGATGATAGAAGGGGTTGTACGAGCACCTTCTGCGTTCTCAATTACTTTAGGAGTATTACCCTCCAAAATTGCAACGCACGAATTCGTTGTTCCTAAGTCAATACCGATGATCTTTGCCATGCTTAACTCCTAAAAATTGTTTTATGTATGTAATTTGGGGATGAGTGGTCCGATTTCAAGGCCTGTTTTACTTTGGCTGACTAACAGTCACCAAAGCAGGTCTTAAAACGCGGTCTGCGATCAAATAGCCTTTTTGCAAGACAGTCACAACAGTATTGGCCTCTTGCTCGTGAGGAACCATTGCAATCGCTTGATGGCGATGAGGATCGAATTTCTCGCCAACAGGGTTGATTTCTAAAACCCTGCCTTTTTCCAAAGCAGAAACTAATTGCTTGAGCGTTAACTCGATGCCCTCTTTCATCTTGGCAGGATCTGCGCCACTATCAGTCAAGGCGGCATTCAAGCTATCCAAAACGGGCAATAAGTTCTCAGCAAAACCTTCAATGGCAAATTTATGGGCTTTGGCCACATCTTCCATTGAACGTCTGCGGGCATTTTCAACTTCCGCCTTGGCTCGTAAAAACTGATCCTGAAACTCTTTGATTTGAGCTTCGAGAGCCAGAATGGTTTCTTCAGGCGTCAAAGGGGCTTTGGCTGCATCAGCAGCATCAGATGCATCCGATTCTTTGGCAGCCTGATTCAACTCATTGATTTCATGAGTATTTTCTTGTGAAGACGAAGGTGTTTCTTGGTTTTTATCTTGGCTCATAGGTCATTTATTCGTGTAATAAATGACCATATAGGGCCTAAAAATCAAATTTCAAGGCCCTATCTTCACTTTATCTTTACTTTATTTTTGCTTTATCTTGGCTTGAACTTGGCTTTAACTTTATTTTTTATCAGCCAATGCCGCCGCTCTTTGCATGCTCAAAGCCAAAGCCTCCTCTGACTCTGGCACTTGTGGCCAGCCACCCAAATGTTCATCGGCTATTTCTGCCAAACCAGAAATCCATGCTGGGCTGTCATTTAAACAAGCAATGTAGTGATAATCACCGCCACCAGCTGTCAAAAATTCATCACGAACTTCCATGGCGATCTCTTCCAACGTTTCCAAGCAATCAGCAGGAAAGCCTGGGCAGAAAATATCCAAGCGACGAGTTTTTTGATGCCCTAATGATTCAACCGTCGGCGCTGTGTATGGCTTTAACCACTCAGCTTTACCGAAGCGCGATTGGAATGTCACCATCGCCTGTTCAGCAGTTAGACCCAAAGCCTCGCGAAGTAAACGTCCTGTTTTATGACATTCACAGTGATAAGGGTCACCCTTGTCCAAGGTTCTCTTAGGTACGCCATGGAAGGAAAACAATAATTTATCGCCAGCATCAAAGTCAGGGCGACCATGAGATTGCCAATAAGCTTCAACTTGCTCTTTGAGTGCATTGATGTAGCCTGGATGATCGTGATAGTGTTTGATCAAACACTATCAC
>CAYYOB010000008.1:0-11557 GCA_964473225.1 uncultured Polynucleobacter sp. | reverse complement strand
GAAAGTAGAAGCGGTGGTCGTTGCTGAGTACTGAGGGTACAAAGGCAAGATCAATAATCTTTCCATGCCTTGCGCTTCAAGTTTCTTTAAAACAGATTCCATACTTGGATTGCCATAACGCATGGCAAGATCAACCAAGACATCCTTGCCCTGCGCAATGAACTTTTGCTCCAAAGCTTTGGCAGTATTTTTTGAATGCACTAATAGTGGCGCACCACCATCGGGACCAGACATCCAAACGCTCGCATATTTTTTTGCTGAGGCGCCTGAGCGAATCGGCAAAATAATGAGGTTGAGAATGCACCACCAAATAACTTTAGGTATTTCAACCACGCGTGGGTCAGATAAAAATTGCTTTAGATACGGCTTCACAGCTGCAGCAGTAGGAGCATCTGGCGTACCTAAGTTAATCAATAAAACTGCTGTGCGTTGCGCTTGGCGACTAATGGCCATAAAACTTCCTCACTTATTAAAAATGCCGCTACTCAAAGCGCTTGATAGTAATTTTGATGTGATATCAACAATCGGTATCACTCTCTCATATGCCATACGGGTTGGGCCAATCACTCCCAAGGTACCAACAATTCTTCCATCCACACTGTAAGGTGCCGTGATCACTGCCATGTCTTCCATGGGCACCAACTCGCTTTCACCACCAATGAATACTTGCACACCTTCAGCTCGAGAAGATACATCCAATAACTGAAGCAGCTCGGTTTTCTCTTCAAACATACCAAACAATTGTTTCAACTTGACCATATCAGAAGAAAGATCACCAACGTTCAATAAACGTCTCTCGCCAGAGATGATCATATTTGAATCAGGCTTGGCATTGTCTGCGCCCACCTTCAAAGCAGCTTCCATCAAAGACGAGATGCCTGAGCGGATGCCTTCTAACTCTTGGCGCAATTTTTCTTTGACTGCAAAGAAACTAAGTCCTGCAAACTGACTGTTCAAATAATTGCTGGCTTCAATCAATTCAGATGGGCCGTAGTCTCTTTCAGTCAGAATGATTCTGTTTTGAACGTCGCCCTCAGGCGTCACCAAAATTAAAAGTACGCGCTTCTCTGACAACCTCAAGAACTCAACTTGCTTAAAAACTTCTGAACGTCTTGGGGTCATCACGACCCCAGCAAAATTAGATAAGTTGGATAAAACCTGGGCTGCTGCTGCCACTACCCTTTGCGGAGCGTCTGCCTGAATGGCGTCTTGAGCTTCGTGAGCCATGACTTCTTCCACTGGCTTGACCGTGAGCATCGTATCGACAAACAGTCGATAGCCCTTAGGCGTTGGAATACGTCCAGCAGAAGTGTGCGGACTGGCCACAAAACCCATGTCTTCCAAGTCTGCCATGACATTACGTATCGTTGCAGCAGACAAGTCCAAGCCTGAAAATTTAGACAAAGCGCGAGAGCCAACGGGCTGGCCGTCGGCAATATAGTGCTCAATCAGGGTTTTTAGTAGGCTTTTTGAACGGTCATCCATCATTTAGCAATTGTAGGGCTATTGGGGCTATGGTTTAATCATCAACATGTCAAATCTTAAGACAAAAAGCGCTCAAAGACATTTTAAAAAAATCGCCTTGGTAGGCAAATACCAGGCAGATGGCTTTGCGCACATGCTTTTAAACCTCTCCAACATCCTTAAAAACTTAGGGTGCGAGGTCTTTTTAGAGGCAGAAACAGCTCAAAACACCACGATTACTCAGATTCCGAGTATTGCAGCCAAAGAATTTAAGTCGAACATTGATTTGGTGATTGTTTTGGGTGGCGATGGCACGATGCTTGGCATCGCAAGACAAATTGCAGGTCAAGATGTTCCTTTGATTGGTATCAATATGGGCACCCTTGGCTATATGACTGACATCCCACTCCAAGATGTCGAATTGGTTTTAACGGAAATGCTCAAAGGCCACAATGAATCTGATATCAGGTACCTGCTTGAGGCTGAAGTTTTTAGAAACGAAGAAGTCATAGGTTCAGGCTCTGCATTGAATGATGTTGTTGTGAATCGTTCCGGGATCTCAGGCATGCTTGAACTCACTGTTCGTGTGAATGGTCAATTCATGTACAACCAACGATCTGATGGTTTGATTGTGGCAACACCCACTGGTTCAACAGCGTATGCGATGTCTGCAGGCGGCCCGATTCTTCATCCTGCAGTGGCAGGCGTGGTGTTAGCACCGATTGCCCCTCACGCTCTTTCTAATCGCCCGATTGTTTTGCCGAGTGACTCATTGATTGAAATTGAATTAATTGGCGGTAAAGATGTCAGTGTTAACTTTGACATGCAATCACTCACCCAACTTCAGGTGGGCGATCAAATCAGAATCAAGCAATCTCAAAAAACAATCACGCTGCTTCACCCAATTGATCACAGCGATTACAGAGCTCTTCGACAGAAGTTGCACTGGAACGAACACCCTTCTTCTTTCTAATCATGTTACGTAGCTTATATATTCGCGACTTTGTGATTGTCGATGAACTAGACATCGATTTAGAAAGTGGCTTCACCGTTCTTACTGGCGAGACTGGCGCAGGCAAATCTATTTTGCTGGACGCACTTTCTTTGGCCATGGGAGAACGAGCAGATCCAAGCCAAATCAGAGAAGGTAAAAATCGTGCAGAAATATCTGCGATTTTTTCTTTGAGCGATCCTCTTAAAAAAATCATTTCCCCTTGGTTAGAAGAGCAAGACTTCGCCACCGAAGATGATGGCTCAACCATCATTCTCAAAAGAGTCATAGATACCTCGGGGCGTAGCAAGGCTTTCATCAATGGTGGCACGGCCACATTGAGTCAACTCAAAGAACTTTCAAGCTTCTTGGTTGATATCCACGGACAGCACGCACATCAGTTGCTTCTTAAGTCCGGAGCCCAGAGAGATCTTTTAGACAATCAAGCAAATCTTAACGGGTTGGTTGGAGAAGTAAAACAACTCTATCAAGCCTGGCAAACAGCCAAGAAACAATTAGAACTTGCAAAGAATGCTGGTGAGAACTTACAAAAAGAACAAGAGCGTTTGGCATGGCAGCTTGAAGAACTCGATTCACTAGCACCACAAGCCGGTGAGTGGGCAGAGGTTGAGCAAGATCATGCGCGCTTAGCAAATGCAGCCAAACTCATTGAAGGCTCACAAAATGCCATTCAAGCGCTGCAAGACCAAGAAGGTAATGCTGAAGAGCTACTCTCTAAGGCATTCAATGAGATTGCTGACTTAGCCAAACTGGATAGCAATTTAGAAGATGCAAAAATTGCCATTGAATCCGCTCAAATACAAATTGGCGAAGCAAGCCACAGCCTCAATCGCTATTTACAAAAAATAGATGTCGATCCTGAGCGCTTAGCAACAGTTGAAGAGCGCCTAAAAGCACTTCACAGCGCCGCCAAAAAATTCAAAGTGATGCCCAATGATCTTCCAGAAAAATGGGCAGAGATTCAGGAACAAGTCACTGCGATTAAAAACTCACAAGACTTGGGTGCTCTTGAGCAAAATCTCAGCAAAACTTTGGCGACTTACTTAAAGAGCGCTAAAAAGTTAAGCCAGGAAAGAATTGCGGCAGCAAAAACATTAGAAACTCTAGTAACAGCAGCCATGCAAGACTTGGCCATGGCAGGTGGTGTATTTGCAATCCAAATTGAAGCTCTCGAAGAAGGCAATGCTCACGGTTTAGAGCAAGTTGAATTCTTGGTAGCCGGCCATCCTGGTGCAACACCTAAGCCATTGGCAAAAGTAGCCTCTGGTGGCGAGTTGGCTCGAATCAGTTTGGCCATCAGTGTGATCACCTCTGAAGCAAGTCAAATCCCCACTTTGATTTTTGACGAAGTAGATTCAGGAATTGGTGGGGCTGTTGCAGAAACAGTTGGAAAGCGTTTAAAAGAATTAGGGCAAGCGCATCAAGTCTTGTGCGTGACGCACTTACCTCAAGTGGCTGCAGAAGGTCATCAACATTGGAAGGTTGCAAAACAAAGCCAAGACAATGTGACGATCTCAAGCATGCAAATCTTGAGTAGACAAGAACGCGTTGAAGAAATTGCCAGGATGCTGGGTGGCACTGAAATCACAGACACCACCAGACGTCACGCCCGAGAATTACTCGGTAAGTAACACCTTCTCCCAAAGCTCTTTAACGGTCGCGCGCGCCTCAAGTAAAGAGACATCCATGCCCTCTTGTGAGACCCTGGTTTTGTCAGCACCATCCAATCTGATTCGATGCTGGTATTCGCGATAAAGACGATAAGCATTCGCAACCCTCAATGCTTGATCACTTGGAATCAAACCTTCTTCACTGGCCAAAGATAACAAGGCGATATTTCCCAAGTTGCCTAAAAGTATTGGGTGAGCTTGGCTGAAACGCAAGACCAAATACTGAACAATGAATTCAATATCAACCATGCCACCACTGTCATGCTTGATATCAAATAAACCTGAGTCATTGGGGTGGCCTTCGCTGACCTTTTGGCGCATCTCTAGAATTTCTCGCTTGAGTAAAGCTTCGTTTCTTTCTTGGGCCAATACTTCTGATCTGATTTTTTCAAACTTCTCACCAATTGCCACATCACCAGCACAAAAACGTGCGCGAGTTAAAGCCTGATGCTCCCAAAGCCATGCAGAGTTATCACCCTCTCGCAATTGATAACGTCTGAATGAATCAATGCTGGTCACCAACAATCCTGCTGCACCATTGGGTCTTAAACGAGTATCGATTTCAAAAAGAATGCCTGCTGAAGTAGACGCAGTGAGCCATGCAATCAAGCGTCTTGCAAACAAGGCGTAGATCTCCCCTGCATTCTGATCAGATTCCGGAGCATCGTACAAAAAGACAATGTCTAAATCTGATGCGTAGCCCAGCTCTTTACCACCAAGCTTGCCGTAGGCAATCACTGCAAAGGAAGGCGGGATCACTTCATTTAACTGGAACTTCTTGGCCACCATTGGCCAAACTCTCTCCAGAGTCAAACCAAGAATCAAATCAGCCAAGGCAGACAATCGATCACTTACTTTTTCAATCGGTAGTGGCTCATCTCGCCCAATACCCAATTCTGCTAACAAGGTCAGGAATGTCTCGGTGTGATGAACTTGCCTCAAGATATCCATGGCTTGCTCTGCTTGATCCCCATTGTCCATCGCATCATCGAGCAAAATATTGACGTCGGCTTTGAGCTTTGTCCAATAAACGGCAGGATGATCCTCTGGAGTGTATTGACCTTGACCAGTCAACAAATCATCCAATAAGTGCGGGTGCTGAATCAAATAATCAGTGCCCCACTTAGAAGCTGAAATCAATGAGATCAGCCTACTCAAAATATGAGGGTACTCACTCAATAACGCAAGATACGATGCACGCCTAGAGATTGAATCCAATAAATTCATCATTCTCACCATGACCTCATCCGATCTTGATAAGGCCCAGCCCTGCTGCTCGACATAACTCATGGCTGCAGACATGGACTGCGTGAACTTTCTTCTCGATGAGTCAGATAAAGAGCGCCAGCGCGCACTGCCCCACCACTCATTCCATTTCTCAGTCAAAGCCAAATACTCAGGAGGTGGTGTCCACACTGCGAGATTAGCACCATCTTCATCATCTTCTACTTGATGCTTTTTCAACACAAAAGCATCAGCAAATAATTGAGCCACATTGTCTCGGTGTTGTGCCAACTGGTTTTTGAACTCATCCAAGGTGGCATGCCCCATCGCCACACCCAATCTTTGCTGAGAAGCATCGTCACCAGGCAGATGATGCGTTTGAGCATCTTCCCAATACTGCAAACGATGCTCTAATTTTCTGAGATAAAGATAAGCATTGGTCAACTGGTCAAGCTCCACTTGACCAATCAACTGGCGCTCAAAAACAGCTTTCAAAACCTCTAAAGTCGGACGAATTCTCAAGCCTGGGTCTTGACCGCCGCGCACCAACTGAAACATTTGCGCCATGAATTCAATTTCACGAATCCCCCCACGACCCAACTTCACATCCGCCGCTCTTTCTGGATGCAACAGGCTGCGCTTTTCAGCTTCCTGCTGAATTTGCCCGTGTAGCTCTCTGATCGCGGCAATCACACCAAAATCAAGATAGCGTCTGTAAACAAAGGGCCTGACCAAATCTTGCAAACCTTTTTGGCATCTTTCATAAGCAGGCATATCAGGTAATGGATAAATCATGCGCCCCTTGATCCATGCATACCTTTCCCATTCACGACCTTGAACACAGAAGTATTCTTCGAGCATTCCTAAGCTACAAACTAGAGGCCCAGAATCGCCATTGGGTCTTAGGCGCATATCTACTCTGAATATAAAACCCTCAGATCTCAGCTCACTCAACAAGGCAATCAGGCGTTTACCGACCCGGGTATACCACTCTTGATGAGAAATACTTTTTGCGCCACCCTGAGTCTCGCCCTCATCCTCGTACAAGAAGACCAAGTCAATGTCAGATGACACATTGAGCTCACGCCCTCCCAATTTACCCATGCCAACAATCATCATCGGCGAATAATCGCCCTGCTGATTCAGAGGTTCACCAACCATCGGCTTGATATCTTGTCTGATCGCTTCAATTGCTAAGGCAGTAACTTTTTCAGCAAAGCAACTCATGGCTTGAGTCACTTCTTGAACATCGGCTGCGCCATTCAAATCACGTGCAGCAATCAGTAACATGAATTTCTGGCGCGCAAGACGCAAATTAGCAGCCAAATCATCAATACTTTGGGCTTGACCTGCCACAGTTGGCAGAGCTGACTTCAGCAAAGCATCAATCACAGCTTCGCTCACTGGGCTTGAAACCATTCCCTCAATTTCGGAGGACCATTCTGAGCGTGCAGTTAACCAACGCACTGCATAGGCTGAATGGTCTAAAAGAAGGGAAAGTTTTGGGGAAATAGTTGTCATAGGTATCATGTTATCGCTATCAATACCTGCTCGGCTACAGCATAATTACAAAAATGTCGTGGTTATCCAATTTCAACCCTCTAGAAAGCATCCGTCAACTAAAAGTCGACGAGCATAGACGTGCCTTTTGGAAAAAAAGAGCTCAATGGCTACTTTTATTGCTTGCTTTACTTTTTGTTGCGGCCCAACTGCTGACCCGCTTTTATATCTGGCCACAAGTTGAAAAAAATAAAGCTTCTTTTGAGCAGGTCATCAGTCAAACGCTGGGTGCTAATTTAAAAATTGAAAAAATTGAAACTGGTTGGGATTTTCTTTGGCCAGCATTCAAAATTGACAATATCAAGGTTTATGAGCTTGATGATTCCAACACACCAAAACTAAGCATTCCTCAGGTCACAGGAAAGTTGTCTTGGGAGACTCTATGGAAACTAGAGCCGCACTTTCATGACCTTAGCTTTGATGATGCTTTGATCCAAGTGCAAAGAGATTCAAAAGGTAACTGGAACATTGCTGGTATCAAACTAGAGCAATCCAGTGCTGGTTATCAATTTGGTAATTGGCTTTTTGAACAAGACAGCATTGAAATTAAAAATGCCAAAATTAATTGGCTTGATCAACGCTTTCAAAGCAGTCAATATTCTCTAGAAATAGAATCGCTTGGATTAAAAAATTCTTGGTTCAAGCACGTCATTGACTTAAACATCAAAACGCCATGGCATGCAAATACAGCCTCTCTCAAGGCAGATTTCAGGCACAGCATATTTGGTAACGCCGGCAATTGGAAAGACTGGATCGGCAGACTTGAGTGGCAAATCAACGAACTCAATATCGCCAAGGCCAATCAATTATTTGACAGTCCGATCGATGTTGTTTCCGGCTTGATCAACTCTCAAGGACGCACCTACATCGATGGTGGCGCATTAGATGGCGGCTCAACAAAACTTGCAGCGCAAAATCTTCACATTGAATGGCCACGCTTAGGTGCGCCACTAAAGATTGCAAAAGTAGATGCTGAGTTAGAGCAAAATACCACAGGCAAAAAAATGTCAGTCAGCGCCCCTTTACTGAAATGGCAAGTCAGTGAGGGGTCTATCTCAAAGGAACTTAACGGCATCAGCATTTATTGGGATATGGCTGCCAATATCGATGCCATCACTCACGCTGGAGTTAAGGCTGATGAAATTGATATCAATCTTGTTGAACAACTAGCCAAACAATTCCCCCTCCCAAAAGACATCACTGAATTCATCGAGCAATATCAACCATCAGGGATGTTAAAAGATTTAGATGCTAACTGGCATGCTGAGGCAAGTAAGCTACCTTTCAATATAAAGATTCCAGGATTCAATGAGTCGCATTACAAGCTCTCATTTGATTTTGAAAAAGCCTATCTCAAGCCTGAGAAAAAAGGTCTGCTCTCAATATCTAACTTGACGGGCAGACTCTATGCCACAGAGCTTGGTGGTGAGCTTGCGCTTGACAGTAAAGATACATCTATCACTCTTCCTCAAATCTTAGAGAATGACAACTTGGTCCTCAACCTTATTGAGGGAAACATTAAATGGCTCAAAAAAGATGCTGACCTCGAATATCAAATCAGCAAGCTAAAACTAAAGAACGATTCAGCCAACTTGATCTTTGATGCCAACTACAAAGTCAAAACTGCTAAAAATCCTGCTGATCTCTATGTCAGAGCAGACATTTTGGAGGCGAATGTCAAAAATTTGACGAGATACTTCCCGCTAGAAATGTCTAAAACTGCAAGAGCTTACTTAAATGCAGCGCTTAAAGAGGGTCGCGTGCGCAATGGTCACATTCACATTCACGGTGATCCACTGCACATTCCATTTGATACCAAATTTCCTGGTATTTTTGAGCTCAACTTACCGATTGAACAAGTTCAATACTCACCGGCCCCCACTACTGATCAAAAGCAGGGGCAATGGTCAGACTTTTCAGATGTGTACGGCACTGTTTTATTCAAAGGCCCACAACTTCAACTTGATTTAAAAAGCGCTTCTTTTGAAAGTGTTCAGCTAACAAATATTCAAGGGGTCGTTGATGACATCGTGAGCCCAGCTGCCACACTAAAAATTAACGGTGTTGCCAAAGGCGCCAGCCAAGAGCTGCTCAAATATTACGTTGATAGCCCCTCAGGAAAAAGCATTGAAGCCATCAGTAAAAAAATTGAGCTCTCAGGCAACGCTCAGCTAAAGATAAACATTGAAATGCCTATCAATGACACCAAAGAAACAAAATTACAGGGTGAAGTGAAGCTCGATCGCAATCAGGCCAGAATTAATCAACAACTAGATGTTCAAGAAATAACAGGCGATATTTTATTTTCTGAAGAAAACATCATTGGTAGAAACCTAAGAGCTCAGTTGCTTGGAGGCGAACTATTGATTGACAATGCAAACAAATTGCCTTGGCAATCCTCTTCAGACATGAAGGTCTCAGGCAAGGTTGACATCAATCAATTGATAGAAGCTTTAGATACCTCAAACTCAACTCAAGTTAAAAAACTGCAAGCTCAGTTGAAGGGTTTGCTTGCTTATGATGGAAAGCTTGAAATTCGCTCAAAAGGCTATCAATTGGATTTGGGCTTAAAGCTCGATCAACTTAGCTCTCAATTCCCCGCGCCATTTAATAAAAAATCTGGTCAGACGCTCACAGGTCAATTTAACTTGAGTAATTTAGGTGAGAGTTCTGATAAAGCCACTTCAGGCCAATTACAGCTAGGCAAGATCATTGATGCCAAGTTTATCTCTAGTGCCCATCAAAAAGTTCGCCTTGGCCTTGGCATCAACGCTCCTGGATATATTCCACAACAAGGTTTTTCAAGCACCATTGTTTTGGATGAATTGGATGTGTCAGTTTGGCAGAGCTGGTTAGACAAAAACTTCCCCGATTCAGTTAAAAAAACAAATAAAAATGCTGTACCAAGCTCAGATTTTGATATTGATACTGTTTCAGCCAATATTAAAAATCTTAAATTAGCCGATAGATCTTTCAAGGATGTCGCTATACAAGCCACTCACGATAAAGAACAATGGCATGCCAGCATTCAATCGCCGCTTGCCAAAGGCTTGGTTCAATGGAAATCAGCGCGCGCTGGCTTTCCTCAAGGAAAACTAACCGCACGCCTTCAGCAGTTAGTGATTGAAAATACTGAATCTGGCGACACTCTCACCAAAGGTGTCAATAAACGCATTCAAAAAATTCCAGCCTTAGATATTCAATCAGATGAGCTTATTTTTAATAATAAGTCTTATGGAAAAATGGAATTGCTTGCCAGCAATGACAAAAATGACTGGAAGATTGAAAAGTTATTATTGAAAACAGCTGATGCAGAAATCAATGCCACTGGCAGATGGATTCTTCCCAAAGAAACCAAGCAGTTGAATGCTGGAAAAACAGAATTGAATTTTGATTTAGATATCAATAATGCTGGCAAGCTTTTATCGAAGTTGGGGTTTCCAAAGACAATTGATGATGGCTCGGGCAAGCTGGTTGGACAAATCCATTGGGCAAATGCGCCTTACAAATTCGACATCAAGTCCTTGAATGCTGAACTATCTTTAGATCTAATCAAAGGGACTATTTTGCAAGTGGATCCCGGTGTCGCGCGATTGCTTGGCGTTCTCAGTTTTCAAGGCTTAAGCAGAATTGCAACATTAGATATTGGCGGGGTACTTAAACCCATAGTGACTCAAGGTACTCCTTTTGACAGAATCACTTCAACTGGCTCCATTAATAATGGCATTGCAAACATCAAAGATTTGAGTATGCGAGGCCCTCAAGGAAACATTCGCTTAACTGGCAAAGCCGACTTGATTCAAGAAAACCAAGACATCAGGATCACCGTTGTTCCTAACTTTAATGCTGGCTCCGCTTCTTTGGCCTATACATTCATTAACCCAATCATTGGTCTTAGCACCATGGTTGGCCAATACTTGATTGCAGACGAAGTTAGCAAACTATTTCAATTAGATTATCTCGTTCAAGGCACTTGGGCAAACCCGCAAATCATTGCGCTTGATAACAAGGGCAACCCGCTAGACGAGAAAGAACTCAAAGAAATTCGGGATAAATCTTTACTGAAACAACAAACTCCCACAAAAAAGTAGATCAGCGTTAATATCAAGTTAATGAATCCTAATCAATTAACTGTTGCCGCAATTCAAATGACTTCAACTGATTCTGTTGAAGAAAATTTACAAACGGCTCAAAAATTAATCCAAGCAGCAAAACAAGCTGGCGCTGATGTCATGGTCCTGCCTGAGTATTTTTGTTTAATGGGGCACACAGATCAAGACAAGGTAACTATCAGAGAAGACTTTGGTCAAGGCCACTTGCAAGATGCCTTGAGTTTGATGGCTAAACAAAACAAAATTCATCTCATTGCTGGAACCATTCCTTTGACTGCTCAAAATAAGCACCAAGTCAAAAATACTAGCTTGGTATTTGATCCAGAAGGTCAGATCATTAGTAGATATGACAAGATTCATTTATTTGGTTTTAAGCAAGGCAACGAAGAATATCAAGAGTCAAAAACAATTGAGCCTGGCTCACTTCCCTGTAGTTTTAGCATTCAAAAAGATGGTGTTGATTGGAAGTTCGGCGTGACTATTTGTTACGACATTCGCTTTCCTGAGTTGTACAG
>CAYYOB010000007.1:0-28586 GCA_964473225.1 uncultured Polynucleobacter sp. | reverse complement strand
CTTTAGACTTGGCCAAAGAATAAGCCGTCAATCCAATACCCGCCGAACCAGAAGTCACAAACATCGTTGCTGATGAAATATTCTCACCAAAAACAATCTTATTCTTGGCAGGTTCATACAAACTGAGCGCATTCAGAAAATCGATCGCTGCTTTTCCATAGGGTGCCGTATCAGGCTTTGCAATCGCAATCTTATTTGTATCCTCAATGATTTTCTTCAGCTCAATTAGATTGAGGCTCAACTTGATCTTTCTTGACTTATACGCAATCAAAGCCAATCGGCCAATTGCATAAACCTTGCCTTCATCTACCGTCAAACCCTGACGATGCAATGCCAAAGGGAAACTCTCATCAGCAGAGACAAACAAATGAAACGGCGCACCCTGTTGTATTTGGCGAGCAAAATTACCCGATGAGCCATAAATGATTCTGAGGTCTTGGCCGCCTGCCATTTTGTATTGCTTGTAAATCTCTTCCATCGCCGGCTTCATATTCGAAGCAACTACCACGGTGGCTTGTTGAGCATTTGCAAAAGAAACAAAGAAAATCGTCACTAACGATAGAAATATCTTTGGTGACAACAAATGTTTAATCCTCATAATGTTTAATCTTCATGAACCTCATACAGAAAATTCTTCAATGAAATAAGAATTAATCACCCTTGTAATTACCAACATCAATGCCCAAAGCTTTCAGTTTTCTGTAAAGGTGCGTTCTCTCAAGACCAGTCTTTTCAGCAACGCGCGTCATACTGCCTGAGGCTTGATTGAGATGGTATTCAAAATAAGCTTTTTCAAATAAATCTCTGGCTTCTCTTAATGGTAGATCGATATAACTTAAGTTGAATTCGCCTTGATGGATCTCAATCTCTTCAAATGTGAAGCTTTCGACTTTATCACCCGCTTGAACAACACCCTCAATCTTGATATCGGTTTTAGTCTCAACAGCAAATAACTCTTTAGGTGGTGCTTTTTCTAAAGCCTGCTCAACGGTTTTTAATAACTTCTGTAGAGCAATTGGCTTCTCTAAAAAATTCACCGCACCAATTCTGGTGGCTTCGACAGCCGTATCAATGGTGGCGTGTCCTGACATCATCACCACAGGCATGGTCAACTGACCATTGTTAGACCATTCTTTTAAAAGAGTCACGCCGTCGACATCTGGCATCCAAATGTCTAAAAGAACCAAATCTGGTTCAAGATTTTCTCGGGCCTTTCTGGCCTCATCTGCATTCTGCGCAGACACCACTGAGTGCCCCTCATCCGTGAGGATTTCATTGAGGAGTTCTCTGATACCCATCTCGTCGTCAACAACTAAGATACTTGCCATAACTAACTTTGCTTTACCAGTTGATTGAAATAAATAGACACCTCAGCACCGATGATCTGATTGTCTTCCATGCGATTACGTAATTCAATTCTTGCGCCATGCTCATCCACGATCTTCTTCACGGTGGCAAGACCTAAGCCAGTGCCCTTTGCTTTGGTTGTCACATAAGGCTCAAAGGCACGACTTAAAATTCTTGGGGCAAAACCTGTACCCGCATCCAAAATACTCAACTTAACAATGCCCCTGCCAACCTTATCAACATCATTTGAATCTGGATAAGGCAAGAACTCTGTTTTCACCAAAATTGAAAAGTCGCCCTTGTTTGCCTCAACGCTGGCATCTAAACCATTTTGAATCAGGTTATGAATCACCTGACGAATTTGCATTGCGTCTGCCATGATCATTGGGCAGGCTTGATCAAGATCTGCGCGCACTGGCGTGCCACCATACAAGCCCAAGACATCAAGCACCAACGTATTGATTGATAACTCTTGTAGCTGAGCTTCTGGAGTTTTAGCAAAATCTCTAAAGTCATTAACCATCTGCTTCATGGCTTCAACTTGGGTGATGATCGTTGTTGTGCTGCGCTGAAGAAATTCTTGTTGCTGAGGATCCAAATGATCTTTTAACTTCAGCTGAATTCTTTCTGCAGACAATTGAATCGGCGTTAAAGGATTCTTGATTTCATGAGCCAAACGTCTGGCCACATCACCCCAAGCAATCGAGCGCTGGGCAGTGATCACTTCTGAAATATCATCAAACACCACAATGAACAAACCGCTTGCTAAGCGTGTGCCACGTACCAATAGGGTAATGCCATGATCATGCTGCGAATCTATATGGCTTGATGCATCCAAGATGATCTGTTTTTGCCAATGATCACTGTCCTCATTGCTTGAAATATCATGGGCGCTGAAGGCATCTTTGATGGCAGCCTCAAACTCTTGCAAACGTGGAATGCCGCCCAGGCTCTTACCAATGAGTTCATCTAATGGGGTTCCAAAAATTCTGGAAGCGCCCGCATTTGAAACCACCAATTTAAATTCTTTATCTAGAACACAAACGCCAGCCGTTAAATTAGATAAAACACTTTCTGAAAATGTTTTTGAATCTTCTAATAAATTTCTAGCTTCCAAAAGCTGCCTGGTCATCACATTGAACTGCTTGGTCAACAAACCAAGCTCATCACCAGTATTCAACTCGGGCTTTGGAGATAGATCGCCTTCAGCCACTGCTTTCGTGCCCTTGAGCAACATGATCAACGGCGTGGCAAGCTGACGACCCAGCAACAAAGCCAAGGCCATGGCAATGAACAAAGCTAAAAATAAAGTGATCGTTAGGGTGCCGATATACATTTTTCGTAAACCCGAACGGCCAAGCGCTTTCTCTTGATATTCGATGTAAGCACTTTGAACTGCCAAAGCATTATTACTGAGGCTTTCTGGCATATTTTTAACCAGCAGCAAATATCTGTCTTCTGACTGAGAGCGCAAATTAAAGCCGCCCATACCAGCAGCAGAAAGACCATCCATTGGAATTAACAGCTTGATCGTATATGTCTTTTTAGACAAATCTGGATTCGGTTCATCGATCTGCGCGAAATATCCCAGTGATTTTGCTTGCTGCAATTTATCAGCTTGGGACATCTCAGAGACAGCAGAAGCTAGGCCAAGGCTTGCGCTGGCAATAACTTTCGATCCCAAGCCAAACAAAGTGACTTCTTCAAGACTGTTTTGTTCACGTTGTCTGGATAACAATAAAGTTAAAGCGCCTTCACCTGAAGCGCGCGAGGTCGCTTGAATTTGATTTGTTATTTCTCTGCCCTTGCTCAACAAATCTGTGCGAGAAATTTCAATGGATGTTCTGCCCAACTGAAGGCCTGCCTCAAGAGCACGCTCAACCTTCACATCAAACCAAGACTCAATACTGCGAGACACGAACTGCAAAGAAACGCCGTAAAGAATCGCGCCTGGCAACACGCCTACCAAAGCAAAGAACATCGCCAACTTTGCAATCAATCTAGAACCAAAATACTTTTGGCGCAAACGCATGGCCAAGTTAAAAACCAAGGCGATGATCACGAGCAAAAACAAAACACCAATGAACACATTGGCTGCGAACAACAAAGCAAAATACTGGTCAAAAAAGGACGTATTAGCCGATGCAAATGCCAATAGTAATAACAAAATAAGCGCTAAGACGACCACAAGCCCAATCAAAAAAGGCTTTGCCAATAATCTCATCATTGCTGAACTCCCGTTGCCTGAGGAACGGTTGGAGTATTTGTCTCTTCAGTTATTGGTGCCACTGGAGTTGCTGGCACCGGCATTTTTTGTGCTTGTGCTAGCGGAACAAATTCAAATCGATGCCAATCACTTTGTAAATTCCAAGATTTCGAATTAATTGCATTTACTTGAAATGGCTTTGCCAATTGATTGGTGTCCAAACGGAGTCGCACAGAAGCCTGATACGCTTGATTTAACTCAACGGCTGTCGCATCAACAACCACCCATGTATCAATTGTTTTAACAGCTGCCAATGCTTGCTTTAATGTGGCGGCAGTCAAACTGAATGTTCCCAAAGTGACGCGATACTGATTGGTTAACGCTTGATAAGAAATTTTAGAAACGCGTTGAACATCCGCAATCTTATTATCAAACCAATACCATCTTTTTTTAGTTAACTGGAACTCAGTCACAAAATGAAGCGTCACCCCTTTGTTAACCAATTGCTCCAGAGCGGGACTGAGTTCTAATTGAACATCAGCGTTCAAAGCCCAAGATTTTTCAAGGGGGGTCAAACTAACATTGCTGAAATTGATTTCATTGGCGTGCGCAAAGCTGACCATGGCGGTCAGCAAAAAAATCTTAGCAATCCAATTGAACAGTTGGCGCATGCTTATTATTAATCTTAAGCTTTCATTTTTTAAAAAGCGCATAAAAAAATCCATCGTGCTGCTTTGATGGCAAAAGCTGTCCAGGGGCCTTTAACCTCATAGCGTCTGGCATGGCGTTTAACCACCACTTGGCTTGCAGCTCTCCCTCATCAGGAAATACTGAACAAGTGACATATAGTAACTTACCGCCAGGCTTTAATAAGCCCCAAAGCGCGGTGAGTATTTTGCGCTGTGCTACCTGTAGATTTTTGATATCGCCTTCTTGGCGCAAATAAGTGATGTCTGGATGCCGCCTCACAATGCCAGAGGCAGAGCAAGGCACGTCCGCCACAATTGCGTCATAAAGCTCACCATCAAACCACTCTTTCGGATTTGAGGCGTCCCCAATGATGATGTGACCACCGGTTAGATTTAAACGTTTGAAATTCTCTTCAATTCTTTTGGCTCTTGATGCATCTATCTCTAGTGCATCAAGATGAATATCGTATTTTTCTAAGAAATGTGCGGCCTTACCACCCGGCGCTGCGCACGCATCAAGCAATCTTTGTCCGGGCTCAAGCTTTAGCAGCTCTGCAGCCACTTGTGCACCTGCATCCTGAACCGAACAAGCTCCATCAAAGAAGCCTGGAATCTGCGCAACGGGTATTGGATTTTTTAATTCAATCGCATCCGATAACTTTTGCCCACCAACCGCGTCAATCACTTGGTACTCAATACCGCCCTTACTTAAGTCATCTAAATATTTTTGAGTGCCCGCCTCATCTTTCAGATATCTATGATTTAAACGCAGCGTTAAGGGTGGTTTTTCTTTAGATGCCGCCAACATATTCAAATGCTGCTCCGGGTAGGCGTACTTTAACTTTCTTGTCCACCACTCTGGATAAGAAGGATGTTGTTCTTCAGGTATTTCTTGATAAAGCTTTTCATTTCTGAGAGCTCTGCGCAATACCGCATTGATCAAGCCTCTGGCAAAACCAAGATTGCTATCCAAGCTGCTGGCGTTAACCGCCTCGTTCACCAATGTATGAGTGGCATACATGGGTTCAGAATTTTTCTCTGGCAACAAAGCAATCGCCGCCCACAGCAAATAAAGCGTTAAGCCCGGTGGCGTTTTTTGAACATATTGATTCAGAACCTCTTGAGCCCAAAACCCTCTTCTAAGAGCCTGGAAAGTAATGCTCTGAACCGCAGGCCTTAGGTCTTGGGGTGTGCCCTGAAGAGCAAGGGTTAGAGAGGCCCCGTTTTGAACCTCCTGCAACACCTTGGCAGATGCAAAAAGTGCTTTTGAAAGACTGATGCCTTGTTGTTTGATATCAGACAGGATAAGTTCCAGTTCTTGCCATTTGCATCAAACGAGCAACGCGCTCTTCTGTTGGCGGGTGTGTTGAAAATAAACCAGCCAAACCACCACCAGCAAGTGGGCTCATGATCATCATTTGAGCAGTTTCAGGATGTCTTTCAACTGCATCGAAATGTCGACCGCTGGCAACTTGGTGAATCTTGTCTAATGCCATGGCCAAGGCCTCTGGATCATTACAAATTTCTGCGCCACCTCGATCGGCCTCATACTCACGTGCACGAGAAATCGCCATTTGTATCAAGCTGGCTGCCAAAGGCGCCAAGATCGCAACCAAAATACTCGCCATCGGATTGCTTGGGCGACCATCAGAATTTCGGCCGCCAAAAAACATCGCAAAGTTTGCAAGCGCAGACAATGCTCCAGCCATGGTGGCTGAAATAGTTGAAATCAAAATATCGCGATGTTTGACGTGTGCCAGCTCATGAGCCATCACCCCACGGATTTCTCTCTCAGATAAAACTCTCAAGATACCCGTGGTTGCAGCAACCGCAGAGTTTTGCGGATTGCGGCCAGTCGCAAAAGCATTTGGAGAATCTTCTTCAATCAAATAAACCTTTGGCATCGGTAGCTCAGCTCTCTGAGCTAACTCACGAACCATTCTATAAAAATGAGGCGCAGTCACTTCATCCACCTCTTTAGCATTCATCATTTTCAAGACCATTTTGTCTGAAAACCAATAGCTAAAAAAGTTCATACCAAAGGCCAATAGCAATGCCATCAACATGCCTTGCTCGCCGCCAATCATTCCGCCCACCACCACAAAAAGACTTGTGATGCCGGCCATCAACACGGCTGTCTTGAACCAATTAAACATCTTGAAAATCCTTCTTGAAATCAGATTTAGAAATTTTAAAATCAATACTCATTTCTAGAATACGCTTATTAATTGTTGATTATCGCTTGGGGTTGTTAACACAGCACTTGGCCAGTTTTCCAGCCCAAAGTCTGGGCCAGCTGTGAGGCTGCCATTTTTTTGCCGCCAGCCCTTTGTAATTCAGTCAATAAAACACTGCCTTTCTTGCAGGCCAACTCCACGCCCTCTTGAGTGATATTGATGATCTTTCCAGGCTCACCCAGCAATTGATCACTTTTTCCCTCTATTAAAGAGCTATTCCAAACTTTGATGATCGATGCTCCATCAAGCAGTGTCGCTCCTGGAAAAGGATTGAATGCTCTGATTTTTAAATCTATTGCTTTGGCATCTTTGTCCCAATCAATTTTTGCTTCATCCTTCATGATCTTGTGCGCATAAGTGATGCCCTCAACTGCTTGAGGCTCAGACTTCAAACTTCGCTCTTGTGCAAATCGATTCAAGGTTTCCACAATCATTGCGGCGCCCATTGTTGCCAATCTGTCATGAAGTGTTGCAGTTGTTTCATTTGGCGCAATCGCCATTTTGTTCATTGCAATCACGGCACCAGTATCCAAACCTAAGTCCATTTGCATGATGGCAATTCCGGTTTCATGATCTCCAGCTTCAATGGCTCTGTGAATCGGAGCAGCTCCTCGCCAGCGCGGCAATAAAGAAGCATGAATATTCAAGCAACCAGCTCGACCCGCTTGCTCTGCAATATCAAAGACCTCTTGAGGCAGAATCAAACCATAAGCAGCCACCACCATCACATCAAACTCTAGCTTTTGTAATGTACTCAAAGCCTCGCGAGCTTCATCGCCATGGGATCCACCGACCTTAAGTGAGGTCGGCTGCATGACTGGAATATTTTTTTCTAAAGCAAATTGCTTGACTGGACTGGCTTGTAATTGCAGCCCTCGACCTGCAGGCCTGTCAGGCTGAGTCATGACCATCACGACTTCATGCCCTGCATGAACAATTGCCTCTAAGGCAACTCTAGCAAATTCAGGGGTTCCTGCAAATACAACCTTCAACATCAGAGAGCGCCTGCTTTTGTTTTCTTTTTCAGTTTGCCGGCAATTCTCATGCGCTTTAATGATGACAAGTACTCAACAAACACCTTGCCCTTGAGGTGGTCCATTTCATGCTGAATACAAACTGCTAATAATCCATCAGCATGTATCTCAAATGGCTTTCCCTCTAAATTTAATGCGCGAATTTTTACTTCAGATGGACGCAAAACTTCATCATAAAAATCTGGCACTGATAAACAGCCCTCTTGCCAAACTTTCTTTTCTTCGCTGCTCCAAATGATTTCTGGATTGATGAATACCTGCAACTGATCTCTTTCATCTGACAGATCAATCACGATCACTTGTTGATGAACATTCACTTGAGTAGCTGCCAATCCAATACCAGGGGCTTCATACATGGTTTGAGCCATGTCAGCCACTAATTGACGAACAGCATCGTTCACCGCCACAACTGGTTTTGCAACCGTGTGTAAGCGAGGGTCTGGGTAACAAAGAATAGGTAATGCAGCCATTTCAGAAAATTCTTACAAATAAGTTCAGGGTTATCTGATTTTGAGTCAATCTTAATTCATAGACTTCTTATCTATGAGCTCAATTATCACCGTTAAACAATCAAACCCCTATTATCCAAGGAGATTGCTAGATTTGCCCGATGCCCCGCAAGAAATTTATTGTCTGGGCAGCTTGGAGGCGCTGAAAATACCCGGACTTGGCATCGTTGGCTCGCGCCAAGCTTCCCAAGAGGGGGTCGCAACGGCCTCTTATTTTGCAAAGGCGGTTGTTGAGCAAGGGTTAATAGTCGTATCGGGCTTGGCCGAAGGTATAGACTCAGCGGCCCACCAAGGCGCCCTGCAAGCCCAAGCACAGCTATCTACCATCGCCGTTTGCGGAACCAGCTTAGATCGTTGCTATCCCAGCAAAAACAGGTCTCTATTTGAAATAATTGCTCGCCAGGGCTTGCTGATTTCAGAATATCCGCCTGGCACAGTCATCAAACCCCACTTCTTTCGACAAAGAAACCGACTGATTGCCGCTCTGTCTTTGGGGGTATTGGTTGTTGAGGCGGCGCTCAAGTCAGGCTCTTTAATAAGCGCAAAGTATGCCAATGACCTGGGGCGGGAAGTGTTTGCCATTCCCGGCTCCATTCAGAAGCCCCAAGCGATGGGGTGTCACCAACTGATCAAAGAGGGCGCCAAACTGGTGGGGCGGCCCGAGGATATATTTGAGGAATTGCGGTATTTTCAAAAATAACCCATGTTAATCAAGGGCTAATGGCTGATCATGGATATGGGATTTCTTAATTATTTCCTTCTTTTGCATTTATCGGTTAATAATGAAAAAAGGAAATTCATTTAATTAGACCCATTGGGGAAGCTGTCACGTGGCAAAAACAACTGCTCAAACTGGACCTTTTAAGGCCTTAATCATTGCTGAAAAACCATCGGTTGCGGCGGATATTGCTCGCGCACTTGGTGGGTTCACAAAACATGAAGATTACTTTGAAAGTGATCAATTTGTTGTTTCATCTGCCGTTGGACACCTGCTTGAAATAGCGGCCCCCGATGCGTACGAAGTTAAACGAGGCAAATGGTCCTTCACTAACTTACCAGTGATTCCCCCTCACTTTGATCTTCGCCCGATTGCTAAAACAGAAGCCCGCTTAAAAGTTTTACAAAAACTAATCAAGCGCAAAGACATCAATCGTTTGATCAATGCATGTGACGCGGGTCGAGAAGGTGAATTAATTTTCCGCCTGATCGCGCAACACACCAAGGCCACTCAAACTGTCGAACGCTTATGGCTTCAATCGATGACGCCTCAAGCCATTAAAGATGGTTTTAGTAAATTACGTAGCGACGAAGAATTACTCAACCTAGCCAATGCAGCGCGTTGCCGCTCAGAGTCTGATTGGTTGATTGGTATCAATGGCACGCGCGCCATGACTGCCTTCAATAGTAAAAGTGGTGGCTTTTTCTTAACCACCGTAGGTCGTGTTCAAACGCCAACGCTCTCGATCGTGGTTGAAAGAGAAGAGCTGATCAGAAAATTTATCTCTCGAGATTACTGGGAAGTCACTGCTGAATTTATTTGTGCAGCAGGCATTTATCAGGGCAGATGGTTTGACCCTAAGTTTAAAAAAGACTCTAAGGATGCCAACGCTGATCCGGAGAAAAAAGATAGTCGCTTATGGAGCGAAGCTGCTGCCGCAAGCATTGTTGCTGCCTGTCACGATAAAACTGGCAAGGTCACTGAAGAGTCGAAGCCAAGCTCTCAAGCAGCCCCTCAGCTATTTGACTTAACCAGCTTGCAACGTGAAGCAAATGCTAGATTTGGTTTCTCTGCCAAAAACACTTTAGGCTTGGCTCAAGCCTTGTATGAAAGACACAAGGTTCTTACTTATCCAAGAACTGATTCTCGCGCGCTACCAGAAGACTATCTTCCTACAGTGACCAGCACTCTAGAAATGCTGGCCGAGAGCTCTGACAACTACTATCCGCATGCATCACAAATCTTGAATAACTCTTGGGTAAAACCAAATAAAAAGATTTTTGATAACAGCAAGATCTCTGATCACTTTGCGATCATCCCAACGCTTCAGGCACCGAAAAATCTTTCAGAGCCAGAGCAAAAGCTTTATGACTTGGTCGTTCGTCGTTTCATGGCAATCTTTTTCCCGTCTGCCGAATTCAAAGTCACCACCCGCATCACAGAGGTCAGTGGTCATCTATTTAAGACAGATGGTAAGATTTTGATCAATCCAGGCTGGCTGACTGTTTATGGAAAATCCACACAAGATGACAAAGAGCTTGTGGTGGTTGGTGAGAATGAAAAAGTTCAAACTGAATCTGTCAAACCAAACCCATTAAAAACAAAACCTCCTGCACGCTATACAGAGGCAACACTTTTATCTGCGATGGAAGGTGCTGGAAAACTCATTGATGACGAAGATTTCCGCGAAGCCATGTCTGAAAAGGGCTTGGGCACTCCTGCAACGAGAGCCGCGATCATTGAAGGTTTGCTGTTTGAAAAATACATGGTGCGTGAAGCAAGGGAAATTATTCCGACTGCTAAAGCCTTTCAATTAATGACTTTGTTGCGAGGTCTTGGAGTTGAAGAGTTAACTCGCCCAGAATTAACGGGCAACTGGGAGCACAAACTTGCATTGATGGAAAAAGGTCAAATTGATCGCAACACATTCATGCAAGAAATTGCACAAATCACTCAGCGAATTGTTAAGCGCGCCAAAGAATATGACAGTGATACGATTCCTGGCGATTATGCAGACTTGAAAACACCTTGCCCTCATTGCGGTGGCTTGGTCAAAGAAAACTACCGTCGTTTTGCTTGTGAAAAGTGTGGCTTTTCTATCAGCAAAATACCTGGTGGACGCGCATTTGAATATCACGAAGCCGAAGAGTTCATTAAGAACAAAGAGATCGGTCCGCTCCAAGGTTTTAGAAGCAAGATGGGGCGCCCATTTGCTGCGATCATCAAATTGGTGTCTATTCCTGAAGACGACAAAGACTATCCAAATGCTGGCTACAAACTTGAGTTTGATTTTGGTAACAACGATGAAGACAACAATGAAGAAGTTGATTTCACCGGTCAATCTTCATTGGGTGCTTGTCCTAAATGTTCAGGCGCAGTTTATGAGCATGGCATGAAATATCTCTGCGAACGCAGCGTTGGCCCAAACAAGTCATGTGACTTTTCTACTGGCAAAGTGGTCTTGCAACAAGAGATCACTCAAGAGCAAGTATCCAAGCTTTTGAATGAAGGTAAAACGGATTTATTAACCAATTTCAAATCATCCAGAACTGGACGTGGCTTCAAAGCATATTTGGCGCGTCAAGCGGATGGCAAAATTGGTTTTGAATTTGAAGCACCCGCTAAAAAGCGCGCAGGCAGCAAAGCAGAAACCAAATCTTCTGACAAGCCTAAGGCAGCCAAACGAGCCCCCGCAAAAAAACGCGTATCCAAAAAGGCTGAATGACGGATCTCTTCTGCCAGATGTTCTGTGAACATCTGGTGGGCGAGCGCTGACCACATCACACCTCTGGATCCCAAAGAGGTCAAGATATACAAACCGGGATAGCCTTTGACAGGGCCCATGATGGGTAGACGATCGCTGGCCACGCAACGGATCCCAACAAAAGCATCCACTGGCTCAATTTCTGCAAGATCACACTCCTTGCCCAGCATTTCTTGAATTAAGCTCAAGTTTTCTTGATGGCTTTTCTGCCAAACACTCAAATCCTCTTCGTGTTCATCGTAGCTTGACCCAACCATCCATTGATAAGACCCATCTTTCATTTCAACTGGCGGCAAACAATATGCCTTGCCTGAAAGTGCTACCCTTGGTTGGCATTTTGTCCATGAGCTTTCTTTTTTGTAACCAAAGGTTGATAGTTGTCCGCGAACTGGTTTCAGTGGCAAATCAATGTGTGTTGATGCAGCCAATGATTTAACACCTAAACCACTCGCCAAAAACAAACGGGGCGTTACCCCAATGATTTTTTGTTCTTCGTCGTAAACAAGCCAATGTTTGTCACGATATGCAATTTTTGTAACTGTGCATGACATCCTGAGCTGCTGATCTGTTAATTCAGAAAACACGTCCTGACAAATTTTCTTGAGGTCCACCCAACCACCTTCTGGAAAAAATGTGCCTGCCAATGACACCCCGCAGAGTGCCTCAGCCTCATTTGCAGAAACAACTTTGGCGTTTTCATGATTGAATCCTTGCGAGAGTAGGCGCTCACTCATGAGATTTTTATCATGATTTTCTGCGTTCCTAGCCAAGTGCAAAACGCCATGACCAGACCAATAATTTGCCCAGATTTCTTTAGCTGCGTTGAATGCAATCATGCTCAAACGTTGAAGACGCGAAGCCCCTCGACCAACATAGGGATGGCAAAGCGCGCCATCATGCCCGCTGGTGCCCTGAGCTGGTGAATTTTCTGAATCAATCACTAAAAAATTGTTTAAGTGATTGTTTTTTAATGATTTTATGATCGAGGCGCCCGCAATACCTCCGCCAATCACAATTGCGTCATGGGTTTTAGAAGGTATTGGCATATTCATGGGAGCATTTATAATGCATCTCTGATCAAAATGAGCAGGATTTATGCAGTTAATGTGGGTTTCCGGTCCAACGGGCCGGGTAAGAAAAATATCGATTACCTTAAGAACCGTTTCAATTGCGGTGGGTATTCTCGCAGCACTTTTAGTTGCCGCGGGCGGTATTCTGCATTTTGTTGGCCTGAGAATTGCGATTGAAGCCAGACCTGATTTAGCCAGAGCGATGGGTGGTGTTTTAACTCAAGCAGAGCAAGATGAAATTGAACAGGCCTACAAAGAGCGCCTTCAGGCAATTCAGGAAAAGCTACAAATAACTTCTGATGAAATTATTCAGATTAAAAAGCTAAAAGACCGCTTCATGGACATTGCAACGCCAAGCGCAGTTAAGTCTCAAGTTCCTGGTGGCAATGGCAAAGGGAAGGGTGGTCCTCATAAGCTTCCGGAAGTGAATATCCAAAAAGATATTCCTTTGATCGATGCTCTAGATAACTCACTTCAAGACTTGGGCGAGTTCAAAAAAAGTGTTTCTGAAATCACTGCCCTTTGGGAAAAGCAACTCAATTGGTTGAATAGTTTGCCAACAGGCATTCCTGTTAAAGACAACTACAGCTTAAGCAGTGGCTTTGGCTTAAGACTAGATCCCTTTTTGCAAACCATGGCAAAGCATGAGGGCTTGGACTTTTCTGCTCCAGTGGGCACACCAATTTTGGCCTCTGCAGGCGGTGTTGTGAGTCGCTCTGGTTGGGATTCACAATACGGCAACGTGGTTGAAATCAATCATGCTGAAGGTTTTAAAACACGCTACGCACACGCAAGCCAACTATTAGTCAGGGTTGGACAAACCGTGCAACGTGGTGACATGATTGCTAAAGTTGGTAGTACCGGTAGATCAACTGGTCCACACCTTCACTACGAAGTAATCCGAGCTGGCACTCACATCAATCCAGCGAACATGATTCCAAGGCGAGCTAACTGATAAGGCGCTCTCTTGGTCACAAGATAAGACAGCGTAGCAAACTAAATTTAGCAACAATAAAAAAGCCCCTTGCTTGAAACCTCAAACAAGGGGCTTTTTGTTTCTACTAAAGAATTAGCTGGCTAAACGCTTTTCTAAAGCCTGCTTTGTTTCAACCAATTCTTTTGGCAAATGATATGACAGTTGATCAAACAACTGATCATGCAACTTCATCTCTTCTTGCCATGCAGCCTTATCAATAGAAGTTACCTGATTGAACTGGTCTTCACTGAAATCAAGACCTGCCCAATTGATATCTTTGTGTGAAGGAGTTGTACCAAAAATATTTTCTTGTCCTTTGGCCTTACCTTCAATGCGCTCAAGCATCCAAGCTAGAACGCGCATGTTTTCACCGTATCCTGGCCATACAAACTTGCCAGCTTCGTTTTTACGGAACCAGTTAACACAGTAAATGCTTGGCAATTTTGCGCCTTCTGCTTCAAGCTTTTTACCCATGTTCAACCAATGTTGGAAATAATCGCTCATGTTGTAACCAGCGAAAGGCAACATAGCGAATGGATCGCGACGAACAACACCTTGCTGACCAGCTGCAGCAGCAGTTGTTTCAGAGCCCATGGTTGATGCCATGTAAACACCTTCAACCCAATTGCGCGCTTCTGTTACCAATGGCACTGTTGTTGAACGACGACCACCGAAAATAAATGCATCAATTGCAACGCCATCCGGATTGTTCCACTCTGGATCAATCACTGGATTGTTAGTTGCTGCAACTGTGAATCTGGCGTTTGGATGTGATGCTTTTCTTCCTGCTGCACCATCCGCAGGAGTCCAATCTTTGCCTTGCCAATCGATGAGGTGATCTGGAGCTTTGTCAGTCATGCCTTCCCACCAAACATCGCCATCATCCGTTAATGCAACGTTTGTGAAAATAACATTCTCATTCAAAGAAGCCATGCAATTAGCATTGGTCAATGTGTTCGTGCCTGGAGCAACACCGAAATAGCCTGCTTCTGGGTTGATCGCAAACAAACGTGTTTTACCTGTGACGGGATCTTTACGTGGCTTGATCCAAGCAATGTCGTCACCGATGGTGGTGACTTTCCAACCTTGATAACCTTGTGGTGGAATCAACATGGCAAAGTTAGTTTTGCCACAAGCTGATGGGAATGCGGCTGCCACATGGTATTTTTTGCCTTCAGGTGATGTAACACCCAAAATCAACATGTGTTCAGCCAACCAGTTTTGGTCGCGACCCATGGTTGAAGCAATTCTCAAAGCAAAGCACTTCTTGCCTAACAATGCATTACCGCCGTAACCGGAACCAAAAGACCAAATTTCACGAGTTTCTGGGTAGTGAACAATGTACTTGGTGCTGTTGCATGGCCAAGCCACATCTTTTTCACCAGCCTGTAGTGGCTTGCCAACTGTGTGAACGCAAGGCACGAAATCACCTGTGGCACCCAACACATCAAAAACGCCCTTGCCCATGCGCGTCATGATGCGCATATTGATTGCAACATACGGGCTGTCTGATAGCTCAACACCAATATGAGCAATTGGAGAACCTAGAGGCCCCATTGAAAAAGGCACAACATACATCGTTCTGCCTTTCATGCAACCTGTGAACAACGGCTGTAGCGTCGTGCGCATCTCTGCTGGATCCATCCAGTTATTGGTTGGGCCCGCATCTTCTTTATTCTTAGAACAAATATAAGTTCTGTCCTCAACCCGGGCCACATCGCTTGGGTCTGAACAGGCTAAATAAGAGTTTTTTCTTTTTGCTGGATTTAGCTTTTTTAGTGTTCCAGCTTCAACCATTTGAGCGCATAAGCGATCGTATTCTTCTTCACTTCCATCACACCAATAAACATTGTCTGGCATTGTCAAAGCAGCTACTTCAGCCACCCAGTCAATCAACTTCTGATGTTTAACATAAGATGGCACATTAAGGGTGGCCACGCCCTTCATTGTTGGTTGGTTCATAGTAAGTTAGTTAAATTGGAATAGCATAAGGATACCACTTTTGGACTTATTTACCCTTGCAAGCCCCACCCGAATCTGACCCCAATTAGACAAAAATACCATTAGCAATGGCCTGTGTGGCATCGCTTTTTCCGAGCTCATAGGCCTGTGGCATCAAGTCCTGTCTTGAATAATCCCAGCTTGAAATGGGAACCCTCTGACTAGGCTGTATGTATGTCAACCTCAAACCTGGTAGCTCTTGAATAAACGGGTTGGGGAGGTCATACCTTCTGGTTAACAAAATCAGGGCTTCTTGATCTTTTTCACCGGGGTTTGCTGGGGTCAGCCCATCAATGGGCACATTATCAATTAAGCCTCCATCCAAAATAGCTTGGCCATCTCGGTACATGACTGGCGTAAATGGTGGCGTACACGATGACTGCAGAATTGTTTCAATGAGCTCATTGATATTGGCGCAGGTTTTAGATGAAACAAACACTCTTGAAAAACCCAAGCGCCTTCCCGATTGAGGATGAAGCGGTCGCCGAAGTTTCTTTTCCAGCTCGTAAGCCAATAAACCCATGGCAACTGATATCTTGGGGCTTAAATAACTCGGGGTTTTAGCCAAACCTATCAAAATCTCTGGGCCGTCCTGAATCCGCTTAAAACCATCACCAAGAATATTTTCAAGGGCCGCTCTGTACAAGCGATAGTGGGGGAACAGTGGTTCGCTTGAGAAAAGGTTTTTCCAGTCCACATTGCTTGAAACATTGGCCAAAGCTTTTTCATAGTAATGAAGACCCCATTGGGAGCCTTCATCGCCAGGTCGCGCTGAAAATAAACAAGCTGTTGCGGCGCCAGCACTCACGGCAACAATTTTTGTGGGGCGCTGGGGAATCGCCTCATTGAGAACATTCCAAAAGCCCGCCTGCCACCAACAACGATTGCCGCCACCCGCCAAAACAACTTGATCGAATTGCATGGCCACGACTTACTTACCAATACAAAAAGTACTGAAAATTTTTCCCAATAAATCATCTGGCAAAAATTGACCCGTGATGGTCGAAAGCTCGTCTTGAGCAAGTCTCATTTCTTCTGCAGCCAACTCTATGGATGATGTTTGCGCCTTTAACAAAACCAAAGCATTCTTGATGTGTTGCTCTGCATTTAAGAGCGCTTCAACATGTCTTTTTCTGGCCAAGATGCCGCCCTCTGACTCGGGCTGCCATCCAGCAACTTTTAATAATTCATTTTTTAATTGCTCAAGACCCTGGCCTGTTTTGGCAGAAACAAATAGTTGATCTTCAAGATTCGCATTTTGTTTTGATGATTGATCAAGTTTGTTCCAAACTATTTTTATCGGAACATTTTTAGATGTTTTGAGTTTGATTCGCTTAATTAAATCTTGGTCTTCAGTTGATATTTGAGACCCTTGGGTAAGATCCATTAAGTGCAACACTAAATCCGCTTGCTCGATTGCTTGCCAAGTTCTTTCAATACCAATTTGCTCAACACTGTCTTGAGTCTCTCTTAAGCCTGCGGTATCAATGATGTGAAGTGGAACACCATCCAGAAGAATCGTTTCTTTGAGTCGGTCGCGAGTCGTACCAGCAACGTCCGTCACAATGGCAATATCCTCACCGGCGAGCGCATTCATCAAAGAACTTTTGCCCACATTTGGCTGACCCACCAAAACCACTGTTAAGCCATCACGAATAATCGAACCTTGCTGAGCAGCATTTTTTACTTCCTGAATGTTTTCAAGAATTTTCTCTAATCGATTGAATACGTCGTGTTGCTCAATGAAATCTATTTCTTCTTCCGGAAAATCTAAGGTTGCCTCAGTCAACGCCCTGATCTCAATCAAGGCATTTAAGAACACATCAATTTTTTTAGAAAAATCGCCCTTGAGAGATTTTGCGGCACCCTTAGCAGCCAAAGTGCTGCTGGCATCAATCAAATCTGCAACAGCCTCAGCCTGAGCCAAATCCATTTTTCCATTGAGAAAAGCTCTTTCCGTGAATTCACCAGGGCGAGCTAATCGTAAGCCCATGCTTTTTCCAATTTGAAGACAGTGATCGAGCAGTAGATTTAATGCTGGCGTACTACCATGACACTGCAACTCCAGAACATCTTCGCCGGTATAAGAGTTTGGTCCTGGAAAGGCGATGGCCAAACCTTCGTCAATCAATTCGCCAAAAGCATCATTGAATTGAACCAAGGTTGCGTGTCGTGGGGTCAGCTCTCTAAGACAAAGGGCCTTGCTAATCTGCAAGACCCCCGTTCCCGATAAACGAATTATTCCAACACTGGCGCGACCATTAGCCGTGGCTAAAGCAATGATTGGTTCGCGCTGATGATTCATATTTAGGCTGGTTTTTTAGCTCCGCCGTACATTCTGTTGATTTGCCATTGTTGTGCAATTGACAAGATGTTGTTGACTACCCAATACAAAACTAATCCTGATGGGAAGAAGAAGAACATCACTGAAAAAGCAAGCGGCATGAACATCATGAGTTTGGCTTGCAATGGGTCTGGTGGTGTTGGGTTTAGTTTTGTCTGAACAAACATAGACACAGCCATTATGATTGGCAACAAGCCCACTGGCGCCCCAAACCAAACACCAAATAATGTGTCTGGTTTTGACAAGTCATGAATCCAGCCCAACCAAGGAGCTCCTCTCATCTCTACAGAAGACAAGAGCACCCAATACAAAGCGATGAAAACAGGGATCTGAATCAATACCGGGAAGCAACCACCCAGAGGGTTGATTTTTTCTTTACGGTACATCTCCATCATTGCCTGATTAAGCTTTTGTGGCTCACCTTTATGGCGCTCCTTGAGCTCTAAAACTTTTGGCTGAACAAGCTTCATGCGAGCCATTGATTTGTAGCTTGCTGCAGATAACGGGAAGAAAACCAGCTTAATCAACATCGTTAAAAGAATGATTGACCATCCCCAGTTATTCACCAAGGCATGGATCTTTTCAAGTAACCAGAAAATTGGCTTGGCCAAAATAGTGAACCATCCGTAGTCCTTAACCAATTCGAGACCCGGGGCAATTTTTTCTAAAACGTGCTCTTCCTGAGGACCAACAAATAATTTAAGCGCTTCTGATTTTTCTTGGCCAACGCCCAATGTATCAAGTTTTGTTTTGACGCCAACTCTGTATTGATTGTTTTCTAATTTTTCTACGTACAAATCTTTTGCAAAATTATTAGACGGAATCCATGCAGAGGCAAAATAATGTTGCACCATGGCAATCCAAGTTGGACTATCTTTTGCTTGAGAGCCTGGTAGCTTTGCTTTATTTTTTTCAATGTCAGTAAATTCTATTTTTTGGAATTTTTCTTCATCGGTATAAATTGCTGGGCCAGTGAACGTTGCGTAAAACATGCTTTCTTCAAGCTTGCTATTGTCCCGAACCAATTCTGCATACAGCGTTACATCCGCTGATGGGTTACTGAGGTTTTTGACTGTGTGCTTTGCATCAACAACATAAGAACCATTCTCAAGTGTGAGCACCTTTTCTAAACGAATACCATTCTTTTCGGCAACCAAAGTCACTGAGTTACCTGCTGCGTTTTTGCTTGCGGAAAAAATCTGAGTGTGATTTGGTAACTCAACTCCTGAAGCGGACACCAAACCAGATCGCGCAAAATATTGGCGCGCATTGCTGCGTTCAAAAATTAGAACGCCAGATTTGTTTTCTTCAAAATGCTTTGTTAATTGCGCTCTGCTGATCACGCCGCCAAGCGTGTCGATTTCCAAGCTGATGACATCATTTTTTAAAGTGATGATTTCACCTGTTTTATTTGGCGCTACGGAAGTTGGAGCACCCTGAGTGGCTGAGGCGTTTGCCATTGCCTTAGGCAAGTCAGCTTTTGATGCATTAGTGGTAGCTGCCGCATCTTTAGCCGCAATTGGCTGCTGAGCTTCAACCGTTGGCTTAGAAAAGAGCCCGGCCTTACCATTTTGCAGTTGCCATGCATCGAACAACAAAATTGCTGAGATTGTAAAAATTGCCCAAAGTAAGGTTTTTCTGATGTCCATTATTTTTTTCTGTATTAAATAGCGTAAGCAGGAATTGTAGTGTTAGATTGTTACTTCTTCGTGTTCTTTTCTGGAACAGGGTCTAGGCCACCATCGGCCCACGGATTACATCTGATTATTCTGTAGATTGCCAAGCCCGAACCCTTGATCGCGCCATGCTTTTCCAAAGCCTCCATGGCATAACAAGAGCAAGTTGGATGAAAGCGACACTGCGCCCCCCAAAATGGACTTAGTAACAGTTGATAAAGCCTGATCAACCCTCTTAATAAGCTTGCAATCATTTGCCTGTGCTCGCTGGATTAAATAGCTGCGCTTTGATTTGACGCCTTTCTTGCTCTCTGAGCTTACCAGAGCTGGATTCGCCAATTTTTTTTCGCAACCTTAAGACCACAAGCTGGCCGTCTAAATTAAGGAGATTCTGACGATAAGACTCTCTCATCAAGCGCTTGATTCGATTACGATCAATCGCTCTTTTTGCTAATTTCTTCGGAACGGTCAAGGCAATGCCAGATTCACCAGCAAGGGTGTGTATGGCCAGATGTTTGGTGTTACTTGGTTTTTGCGCCAATATTGATCTAATCAAATTGGCGTCGGAAAGAGAAAAAGAGCGAGCCAATTGATTGCTCGCTTCTCTATCTTTTCCTTGCTGTTGCTTAAACAGCGAGGCGTTTACGACCCTTGGCACGGCGCGCATTCAAAACATGGCGACCACCTTTTGTTTTCATGCGAACACGAAAACCGTGGGTACGTTTACGACGGGTTACTGATGGTTGATATGTACGTTTCATAATTATTTCCTAGCGAACCTTAGATTCTCGCTTTTTTCCTTTGCACCGTCAATACTTATTTACGGTGTATTTTTTTATTTTGCCATTTATCTTGTTGTTTTTGCTAATTTTTTTACGTTATCAACATGTTATCCACAGCTTATCCACCGACTTATCCTTTGTGGATAACTTTTAACAGCATCTACAATTGCCTTGTGAATACAAATACCCTGACAAATTCCTCGTTAATAGCAAATTCAAACCTTGAATCATTTTGGGCGTTTGTAGCAGATTCTTTTTCTAAAGAGCTTTCTCCGCAACAGTTTAAAACATGGATCAAACCTCTTTTTCCGCTTTCTTTTGACCAAGAAAATCTGACTCTTTCCCTGGCTGCGCCCAATAGATTCAAATTGGATTGGGCAAAAAATCAATTTAATCAAAGGTTTATAGAGCTGGCTCAGGCACACTTTGGGGCACCCATTGTGCTTGAATGGGTGCTTGACCCCAAAGTAAAGCTTCTTAATACCGATGAACAACAATCTGAGTTTATTAGTGAAGATCTTGGGCAGACCACCCCATCAGCCAGCTTTCCGGGTACGGGTGAGGGTGTAGATGAGGTCAATGAACTTCCAAGTATTGGCATTGATGGGCGTTCACGCCTAAACCCAGGGCTTACTTTTGATAGTTTTGTTACTGGTAAGGCCAATCAGCTGGCTCGTGCAGCCGCAATACAAGTGGCCAATAACCCTGGCTCATCTTATAACCCCATGTACTTATATGGCGGTGTGGGTCTTGGTAAGACCCATTTGATTCATGCCATTGGCAATCATTTGTTACAAGAAAAGCCCAAAGCCAAAATCAGATACATTCATGCAGAACAATATGTGTCCGATGTGGTTAAGGCCTATCAGCAAAAGTCTTTTGACAAGTTCAAACAGTATTACCACTCTTTAGACCTGTTGTTAATTGACGATATTCAGTTTTTCGCTGGCAAGCCTCGCTCTCAAGAAGAATTCTTTTACGCATTTGAGGCTCTTACCGCAAATAAGTCTCAAGTCATCATGACCAGCGATACATACCCGAAGGAAATTTCAGGTATCGATGATCGCTTGATTTCAAGGTTTGATTCGGGCTTAACCGTGGCTATTGAGCCGCCAGAGCTTGAAATGCGTGTTGCCATTTTGATGAAGAAGGCCTTGGCAGAAGGCTTACCGCTAACGGAAGACGTTGCGTTCTTTGTTGCCAAACACCTTCGCTCTAACGTTCGTGAGCTTGAGGGGGCGTTAAGAAAGATTTTGGCTTATGTGCGTTTTCACGGCAAAGAGATCACGATTGAGGTTGCCAGAGAGGCCCTTAAAGACTTGCTTTCCGTGCAAAACCGCCAAATTTCTGTTGAGAACATTCAAAAAACAGTCGCTGATTTTTACAACATCAAAGTGGCTGATATGTACTCTAAAAAACGTCCTGCTAATATTGCAAGGCCAAGACAAATTGCCATGTATATTGCTAAGGAATTGACACAAAAGAGTCTTCCTGAAATAGGAGAATTGTTTGGTGGCAGAGATCACACAACGGTGCTGCATGCGGTTAGAAAAGTGACCGAGGAAAGATCAAGAGACAACCAACTAAATCATGAATTACATGTGCTAGAACAGTCTCTAAAAAATTGATTTTTGCTTGTGGAAATCCTTGTGGATAATTGCTGTATAAGTATGGGTATAAGTATGTGAATGGATTGTTGATGAATTGTGGATAAGTACACCAACCACAACAAAAGACGAAAGTTATTAAATCTTATTCAAAGCTTATACAAAACATATCCACAGGTATTTATTGAAGGTAAAATACTGATTAATAAATGAATTTTTAGTTATCCACAGAATTTTGTTGCTTTATTAACTACTACTATAAATATATATACATATAAATAAATACAGGAATAAGAACCATGGAACTGGTCAGTACAACAAGAGATAAATTACTAAAGCCACTTCAACTTGTGAGCGGTATTGTTGAGCGTCGTCACACGCTGCCAATCCTGGCCAATTTGTTATTCAAGAAAAATGGATCGTCTGTTTCTTTGATTTCTACAGACATCGAAATTCAAATCACAACTCATGCTGATTTTGGTGTTGGTTCAGATAACGTCAGCACAACGGTTGGGGCTAGAAAATTAGTGGATATTTTGCGTGCATTGCCAGAGGGTGCAATGACCTTGTCTTTGAAAGACAGCAAGATGGTTGTTCAAAGTGGCAAGAGCCGTTTCACACTACAAACATTGGCAGCTAATGAGTTTCCAATCATGTCTGAATCAGCTGATGTTTCAGCCAGCTGGGAAATGTCTCAAAAATCATTGAAGCAATTAATCAGCCAAGTGCACTTTGCAATGGCACAACAAGACATTCGTTATTACTTGAACGGTATGTTGTTTGTTTTAGAAGGTCAAAGAATCATCGCTGTAGCAACTGATGGTCACCGCTTGGCTTACAGTCACGTTGATCTTGATAAAGCACCGTCTGGTAATGGTCAAAAACAAGAAGTGATCATTCCACGTAAAACAATCCTTGAGTTACAACATTTGTTGGAAGACTCAGAAGATCCAGTGGTTATTTCTTTAGCAAGCAATCAAGTTAAATTTAACTTTGGTGATGTTGAGCTTTTGTCAAAGCTTGTTGAAGGTAAATTCCCTGACTTCCAGAGAGTTATTCCAAAGGGTCAGAATAATAAGTTGGTGGTTAGTCGTGATGCATTACAGGCATCTTTACAAAGAGCGGCGATCTTAACAACGGATAAATTCAAAGGTGTGCGTTGTATTCTTTCTGATAACTGCTTAACTATTCAATCAACGAATGCAGAACAAGAAGAAGCACAAGAAGATATTGAAACTGAATACAGTGGCGACAAAATTGATATCGGTTTCAATGTTTCTTATTTGTTAGATGTTTTAGCAAATCTAAAAAATGAATCAATTCAAATTTGTTTGGGTGACTCCAATAGCAGTGCAGTGATCACCCTTCCAGAACAAGAAGGTTTCAAATACGTTGTCATGCCAATGCGCATTTAATAGAGTTACTAGAAAAGAATAATCAATGACTGTTGAAGCAAAAACACCAGAGCAGTATGGCGCATCCTCGATTCAAATTTTAGAAGGATTAGAGGCAGTAAGAAAAAGACCAGGAATGTACATCGGAGACACATCCGATGGAACTGGTTTACACCACTTAGTTTTTGAAGTTCTTGATAACTCAATTGACGAAGCTTTGGCTGGTCATTGTTCAGAAATCACAGTAACAATTCATACAGATAACTCAATATCAATTATTGATAATGGCCGCGGTGTCCCGACGGGCATCAAGTACGACGATAAGCACGATCCAAAGAGAAGTGCTGCTGAAATCGTGATGACTGAGTTACATGCGGGCGGTAAGTTTGACCAAAACAGCTATAAAGTTTCCGGCGGTCTTCATGGCGTAGGTGTGAGTTGCGTGAACGCACTTTCGAAGTGGTTGCGTCTAACCGTGAAGCGCGACGGTAAAGTTCATTTCATGGAATTTGCGCGCGGTGTTGCTCAAAACCGTGAGTTGGTTGAAGACGCAGGCAGCATGACTTCACCAATCAAAATTATTGGTGAAACAGATAAGCGTGGTACAGAAGTTCACTTTTTAGCCGACGTTGAAATTTTTGGTAATGTTGAATACCACTACGAAATTCTTTCTAAGCGAATCAGAGAACTATCGTTCTTAAATAACGGCGTTCACATTCGTTTGATTGACCAGAGATCTGGCAAAGAAGAAAACTTTGCCTTCTCAGGCGGGGTAAAAGGTTTCGTTGAGTACATCAACAAGAGCAAAACAGTTTTACATAGCAATATTTTCTATGCTGAAGGTGAGAGACCATCAGATTTGGGCGGAACAATTACTGCCGAAGTTGCTATGCAATGGAATGACGGATTCAATGAACAGGTTCTGTGTTTTACCAACAACATCCCTCAGCGCGATGGCGGTACACACTTAACTGGTTTGCGTGCGGCAATGACTCGCGTCATCAACAAATACATTGATGAAGAAGAGCTAGCAAAAAAAGCCAAAGTAGAGGTTACTGGCGACGATATGCGCGAGGGCTTAACTTGCGTTCTTTCTGTGAAAGTGCCAGAGCCTAAGTTTTCTAGTCAGACAAAAGATAAATTGGTGTCTAGCGAAGTGCGCGGCCCAGTTGAAGAAATCGTCAGCACTTTGTTGACCGATTATTTACAAGAGAACCCACAAGACGCCAAAATTATTTGCGCCAAAATCATTGAAGCTGCCAGAGCCAGAGAAGCTGCTCGTAAAGCACGCGATATGACTCGACGCAAAGGTCTTTTGGATGGACTTGGCCTTCCTGGCAAGCTCGCTGACTGTCAAGAAAAAGATCCTGCTAACTCTGAATTGTTCATCGTCGAGGGTGACTCCGCGGGCGGTTCTGCAAAGCAGGGCCGTGACAGAAAATTCCAAGCCATTTTGCCGCTTAAAGGAAAAATCCTTAACGTAGAAAAAGCTCGCTTTGACAAAATGTTAAGCAGCCAAGAGGTTGTTACTTTGATCACAGCTTTGGGCACGGGTATCGGCAAAGAAGAATATAACGCTGACAAACTGCGCTATCACCGCATCATCATCATGACCGACGCGGACGTTGACGGAAGCCACATCAGAACCTTGTTGTTAACTTTCTTCTATCGTCAAATGCCAGAGTTGATTGAACGCGGTCATATTTACATTGCTCAACCACCTCTTTATAAGGTCAAGCAAGGTAAAAACGAACAGTACATCAAAGACGATGTTGCATTGAATGCTTATTTGCTTAACTTAGCCCTTCAAGGTGCCAGCGTTTCTTTGGCGGATGGTTCAATGATTGATAACGAGCGATTGGTTCAGTTGTCATCAGATTATCAAACCATACAAAGTATTGTTGATCGCCTCTCAAGAACTATGGATGAGGGTGCTTTGAGAGCTATTGCGAACGGCGTGCGTCTTAACTTGGATACAGAAGCGGATGCCACCAAATCTGCAGAAGGCCTTAACAGCTATTTCGCAAACTCTCACGAGCGCATTGCTAAACCACAAATCATTGTGCAAAAAGATGAGCGTACTGAGCGCTATCGTTTATTGCTCTCAAGAAAAGTACACGGCAACACAAAGCTGTCTTTAATTGATTCTGATTTTGTGCACGGCGCTGATTATGAGGCCCTAGCCAAAGCATCGGCTGCTCTTACAAATGTGTTGGGCACTGGTGCAACAGTTAAGCGTGGCGATCCAGATAAAACAGTTAAGGAAGCCAGCGTTAAAGATTTCCGCGAAGCAATGGAGTGGTTACTTTCAGAGGCTGAAAGAGGTGTTAGCCGTCAACGGTACAAGGGTCTTGGTGAAATGAACCCAGGTCAACTTTGGGAAACAACGATGGACACCAACACAAGAACCTTGTTGAGAGTTCAAATTGAAGACGCCATTGCTGCTGATCAAGTATTTACGACATTGATGGGCGATGAGGTTGAGCCGCGCCGCGCATTCATTGAGTCTAACGCTTTGATCGCAAGAAACATCGATGTCTAAAAAGATGGCGGGTAACAAATTGATTGAGGTTCGGGAGTCTGGTGTTCACGGCAATGGCGTTTTTGCTAAACGTGACATCTCAAAGGGCACCAAAATCATTGAATACACGGGCGAAAGAATCAGCTGGAAAGAAGCGGTTAAGCGCCATCCACACGATTTATCACAACCGAATCACACGTTTTACTTTGGCCTTGAAGACGGCTCAACCATTGATGCTAAATTTGGTGGCAATGCATCAATGTGGGCCAATCACTCTTGTAAGCCAAACTGCGAAGCCCTTGAAGAAGACTTCGGAAAAACAACCCGCGTTTTCTTGTATGCCAAAAAAGACATTGCTGCTGGCGATGAACTTTTCTACGACTATGGCTTGGTGGTTGAGGGCAAGCAAACCAAAAAGTTAAAAAAAGAATACGAATGCCGTTGCGGTCAAAAAAATTGTCGCAAAACAATGTTGGCAAAAAATAAATAAGCCATATGTTTATCAGCATTCAAGAGCTTGAAGCAGCGATTAATTTTTGGCGTGAGCAATCCCCCTCCCGCGGCGAGGCCTTGCAACTCTGTCCTCAGGCGGCTGCTCTAGCAAAACCCTATGCAATGATGATCATTCAATCTTCCCAAAGAGTTCCTTTGGATGGGTTAAGTGACTCTGCGCAAACGGCCTGGAAAGAATATCTCTCTCGCAAAGGTTAATGATGAAAAACCGCGCCACATTTGATTACATTGTTGTTGGTGCTGGTAGCGCAGGTTGTGTTTTAGCAAATAGACTTTCATCAAATCCTAAAAATAACGTACTTCTCATTGATGCTGGCAGTAAAGACGACTATCTTTGGATCCACATCCCGGTTGGTTATTTGTATTGCATCAACAATCCCAAAACTGATTGGATGTTTAAAACGAAGCCTCAGCCAGGACTTAACGATCGCAGCTTGATTTATCCTCGCGGAAAAGTATTGGGCGGCTCGTCATCGATCAACGGAATGATTTACATGCGTGGCCAGGCTGAAGATTATGAGCAGTGGGCACGCGAAACTGGTGATTCATCTTGGTCATGGGGCAATGTTTTGCCTTACTTTAAAAAGATGGAAGACTATCACTCAGGCGCTTCAGAGTTTCATGGTGTGGGTGGCGAGTGGCGAGTTGATAAGCAGCGTCTGAAGTGGAGGGTGTTGGATATTTTTAGGGCCGCTGCTGAGCAGGCCGGCATTCCTCCAGTCGATGACTTTAATCGCGGTAACAATTTTGGCTCTTCCTATTTTGATGTTTCACAAAAAAATGGTTGGCGCCTCAATGCTTCCCAAGCTTTCATCAAGCCCATAAGAAATCGTAAAAACTTGACCGTTTTAACCGGCGCAAGCATTGACCGCTTGATCTTCAATGGCTCGCGTTGTGAGGGTATTGCTTTTTCATACGGCGGGCAGCAGCAAATTGCGATAGCAGAAAAAGAAGTTCTTCTATCAGCTGGTGCAATTGGTTCCGTACAAATTCTTGAGCGCTCTGGTATTGGCGACGAAAAAAGATTGCAGTCTTTGAATATCCCGGTTGTGAAACACTTGCCAGGCGTTGGAGAAAATCTTCAAGACCATTTGCAAATTAGATTGGTGTATCAGGTGAGCGGTCTAAGAACCCTAAACATGTTGGCTTCACGCTGGTGGGGTAAGTTGCTGATTGGTCTTCAATATGTCTTAACCAGAAGTGGTCCTATGTCGATGGCGCCCTCTCAGCTCGGAGCTTTTGCGCACTCATCTTCAGCTCATGCTCGACCAAACATTCAATACCACGTTCAGCCTTTATCGTTAGACAAGTTTGGCGACCCACTCCACTCGTTTAATGCATTCACCGCAAGCGTTTGTAATTTACGCCCAAGCTCTAGGGGAAGCGTTCATATAAGCTCTAAAGAATTGACAGAGCCACCCGCGATCAATCCTAACTATCTGGCTTCAAATGAAGATAAGCAGATTGCCCTTGAATCTCTTCGCTTCACCAGAAACATCATGCAGCAAAAAGCTTTTGATGGTTTTGATGTCAAAGAGTTTCGACCAGGCCCCTCCTTCAATACCGATGAAGAGTTGTTAAAACAAGTTGGAGAAATCGCCACAACCATTTTCCATCCGGTTGGCACATGCAAAATGGGTAAACCTGATGATCCTATGGCGGTTGTTGATTCTGAATTGAAAGTCTTTGGATTGAGTGGCTTGCGAGTAGTTGATGCCAGCGTTATGCCAACGATTACATCTGGCAACACCGCAGCGCCCACTATGATGATTGCTCAAAAAATAGCTGACAAGATTTTGGCTGACAACGACTAATGGAATTCGACCTTTTCCATTGGACAACCTTGCTTTTATTTATCGCTGCATTTGGTGCTGGCTTCGTTGACTCGGTTGCTGGCGGTGGCGGATTGATTCAGGTCCCCGCCTTATTTGCAATATACCCCAACGCCAATCCTGCAACATTGCTGGGCACCAACAAGCTCGGCTCCATTGGTGGAACGCTAATTGCTGCTAAAAGATATCTAAAAGTAGTTAAATTACCTTATTTTATTATAATTCCAGCGATTATCGCCGCATTCATTGGTTCATTTTCTGGTGCCGCGGTGGTTAAAAGCATGTCTGCTGATGTGTTTCGTGTCTTGCTACCTATTATTTTGATGGCCTTATTGGTTTACACAATCAAGCAGCCGTCCATGGGTA
>CAYYOB010000006.1:0-31793 GCA_964473225.1 uncultured Polynucleobacter sp. | reverse complement strand
AGTTTTGTGCTAGTAAGACCATCTGTTGCATAAGATTTAGTTCCACCTTTAGCATCATTCCAAAAATATTTAGCACTTAGAATGAATCCATTTAAGTCATAAGCTAAACCTACGTTGTAATCTGAATAGGACATTTTTCCATCAGATGAATATCCAAAGGCAGATTCTTTATAGTCTGTATAACCAGCATGTATTGCAGCAGTTAATTTGGGTGCAATTTCTTGGCTAAGCGTTAGATCATAATACGTTGTGCCAGACGCACTTTTACCATCAGCTGTTGTGCCAAAATAATCTTCACCCAAAACATAAGAAACTTTGAAACTTGCAGGACCAAAGGAAGTTCCAACATATGCTTCTTGAGTATTAACTTTACCGTTCTTTGCTGAACTAGGGTACATATAAGAAATGACACCAACATCTAAGGGCATACCTGCTACTTCAAATTTGTAGCCACCATATAAATCTAATTCAAGATTTCCAACACTTGTTGCAGCCCACTGAGAAACGTTTGAACCCCATGTACCGATGTACAAACCTGAGCTATGAGCCAAATCAAAACCACCTTGCACAGCTGGGTCCAGGTTATTTTGTGACAGACCACGGAAACGGTAATCACTGGTGATGCCAAAGTTACCTGTGATGGTAATTTCAGGCGCTGGTGCTGCTGCTTGAGCCAACACTGTGCCAGAAGAGAAAGTAGCAGCTGCTGCCAATGCAATCGCTGAGAGAGTTAAGTAAGTTTTCATATGTTGCACTCCTAATAAACAATCCAAGGGAAATTCCTTGCAAAGATATTAAGCAAAAGCTGTGCCAGTTATATTTATATCAATATAAACAATAACTTATTAACTATTTTGATTGATGACCCAGTCACAATTGCTTCATTGCACCATTTAGGTATATGCCCTATGCACCAAAATAAAGCACCGCATTGGTGCATGAGATTTTCATATCTTTGGTAAAAAGATACTATTCAAGAAATACCTCTGGAGACAATATGAACCCGCAAGACATCATGGAAAAAATGCAGACCATCGCCAATGACATGCAAACCAAAGTTGGCGATGCGATTCGTCAATCACCGGCAAAAGACTTAGAAAAAAATGTGCGCGGCTTGATGACCCAAGGATTTCAGAAATTAGATTTGGTCACTCGTGAAGAATTTGATTTGCAAACACAAGTGTTGGCTAAAACTCGCGCCAAATTAGAAGAGCTTGAAGCAAAGGTCAATGCTCTAGAAAAGAAATAAATTCTTAATGACTTTTTATTTGGCCGCCAAGTGATGCTTCAAAGGTTTTGGATAATATAAAAACCAAATAAAAGAAATCACTTGCAGCACTAAAAATATCAAAAATACTTGGCGAAATGCCTCTGGCTTTGTAAAGCCTTGAGCAGACATCAAATCAATACCCCAGCCGATGCTCCATTGGAAAATAAAAGCTCCAACAAAGATCAATAAGTTGTAACTGGTACTAGCCAGGCCTGCATTGCGAGATGGAAATGCTGTGATCACAGTGCTCTGACCCAAGATATGCCCTGTGGCAGAGATGGCCAACACAATCCACAAAATCCAACTCAGTTGAATTTGCCAAGTCATCGCGATCAACTGTGCCACCAAGCCAATGCTCAATAAATACTTCATGTAAGTCAGAGTTTGAAAACCCTGACGATTGGCGCGGGGAATGAACCAAGCGTTGAAGGCATATCCCAACAACATCACGCCATTGAATAAAAATAAAATTCGCGCACTTTCAACAGAGCTATAACCCAGCACATCCATCATCCATGGACCGATCCAGAGGGTTTGTAGGGCTAAAAATCCCCCATGATTAACAACGCCGACTGGCAACATTCTTAAGAAGAATGGATTTAAAAAAACATCCTTCAAGCCAATTGGCTGATGATCATCAGTCAAAGGTGGATTATTCACATGCGGATGATCATCAAATGTTGGCAAACCAAAGCGGATGCCAATAAAGCCGATCAAAACCAATATGGCCATGACTAGAAATACACCGCGCCAACCGATGTAAGGTAGAGAAAACTGAACAGGCACCGTGGTCATCAAAGCACCCACTGTGCCAAACACCAACATCGCCGAAGCAAGCTGTCCTTGCTGCTCTAGAGCAAACCACCGACGGTAAGCCGTGAACGCCGCCATCAAACAAGCTGACACCCCAATACCAATTAATAAGCGGCCAACGGTCAAGCCAAATAATGACTCTGAAAAAGCAAAAATAAGTGTGCCAGCCAAAGCCATCAACAATAAAATGCTCTCCACTCTTCGAACGCCAAATTTATCCAGTGCAATACCCAAAGGTATTTGCATCGCGGAAAACCCAATGAAATAAGCAGCTGATAAAAAACCCAACTGAGAATTACTGATTTTTAAATCTGCCATCAACTCTGGAGCAATCACTGCATTCACAGAACGGAATGCGTATGACAAAACATAAGCAAAGGCAAAAAAGATAAAAACCTTGAGGGCTAAAGCACCCTTCATTGGCAAGGCTGGAGCTTGATGACTCATGGACACTTAGTAAGGCTTGAACCCAGAAAAGAACATCTCGTGAGCATCTGACTGAATCAATTGATCAATGGATACATCACCATCAATTGTTTGTAAAAGGCTTTGTTGATAAATTTGGATTTGTCCATCTGGAAACTGGCGCTGGACCATTCGAAATCTCAATGATCTTTTTTTGGCATCTGGACCATCACCTTGAATCAAAAATTCTTTAGCACTTAGATTAATACCATCTTGTCCGGATGTTTTAATGATCACGGTCTTTTCAATCGGTGCAGAAGAATTTTTCAAATTATTCAACATCCCAGTTTGCAAATACTTAAACAAACCATTGGCATCAAGTTTTTTACTGATGTCTTTTGGAATATTAATAACCCCAACCGCATAAAGTGAATTCTCAACCCTTGAGGCTTCAATCGTCATGGTCAATTTTTGACCATCAAACATCAATGATTTTTCAGCACGGCTTGGCTTGCCAGGATACAAGGCCTCGTAGAGCAAATCATCCGAACGCACAGTTCTCCAATCCAAAGTTGGAGAACAAGCAGATAGGGTCAACAACACACCAAGAATGAGGAATAAATTTCGCAACATGATTTGTTTAATTTGCATAAAATAAGATTATGCCCATACAACATCACTTCAGCAGATTTATGACAATCAAACATTTTTTTGTAGCAAGCCTCATCTCTGTATTCGGTCTTCTATCAGGCTGCTCATCAGACACCCAACAATCTGTACCAGCATTCAAGATTTCTGAAATATCAGGCAAAGTTTTGACCCAAGCTGATATCGCTGGGAAAGTCACAGTGATTAATTTTTGGGCTACTAGTTGCGTGACTTGCGTCAAAGAAATGCCTGATTTAGTGAACACCTACGAAAAGTACAAATCACAAGGCTTAGAGTTCATCGCCTTGGCGATGTCTTATGACCCACCGATGTACGTGGTGAACTTTGCTGAAACCCGCAAGCTACCATTCATTGTTGCCATGGATTCAGATGGGAGTGCTGCAAAAGCATTTGGAAAAATTCAGCTGACTCCAACGACGCTTGTGATCAACAAACAAGGAAAAATCATCAAACGCTATGTTGGTGAGCCTGAGTGGAATGACTTCCACAAATTACTAGAAAAATCTTTGGCAGATAAAACCTAGTTCTAAGTAAGCTCAGATCTCGTTTCGAGCTAGCGAGCAATCCACCCGCCAAAGATGATTAATTAAACAACGCCTGCCTTGTGGGCTTGTTCGTCTGCGTGATAGCTTGATCTGACCATCGCACCAACCGCTGCATGAGTGAAGCCCATTGCATAAGCTTCTTTCTCAAACATGGCAAATGTGTCAGGGTGAACATAACGACGCACTGGCAAATGATGTCCTGATGGTGCCAAGTACTGGCCAATGGTCAACATATCGATGTCATGCTCACGCATATCTTTCATCACTTCTAAAATTTCTTCATCTGTTTCACCAAGACCAACCATCAAACCACTCTTGGTTGAAACATGTGGATAGCGTGCCTTAAAGTCTTTCAACAACTTCAAAGAATGCATATAGTCTGAGCCAGGACGCGCTTCTTTATACAAACGTGGCACAGTCTCTAAGTTGTGATTCATCACATCTGGCAAGCCATCATTGAAAATATCTAAAGCCTTCTCAAGTCTGCCCCTGAAGTCCGGTACTAATACTTCAATCTTTGTTTGGGGTGACGATTCTTTTGTCTTGGTGATGCAATTCACAAAATGTTGAGCGCCGCCATCACGAAGATCATCACGATCCACACTAGTGATCACCACATAGGATAGTTTTAGCGCTGCAATTGTTTTAGCAAGATTATTAGGTTCTTCTAAATCAAGAGGATCTGGTCTTCCATGACCAACATCGCAAAATGGGCAACGGCGCGTACATTTATCACCCATGATCATGAATGTTGCAGTACCTTTACCAAAACACTCGCCAATATTTGGGCAGCTCGCTTCTTCACAAACAGTCACCAATTGATTCTCACGAAGAATCTTTTTGATTTCATTAAAGCGAGAATTGCCAGAAGCAGCTTTCACTCTGATCCAATCAGGTTTTTTTAAGACTTCTTCAATCGGCACAATCTTGATTGGAATGCGCGATGTTTTATCAGCAGATTTTTGTTTTTGATTTGGATCGTAGGTCTTGGTCATGACCGCACCTCTAATTGTTGAGATAAATGGCTCACTATATTTTTTGCCACAATGTCGATATTGTCGCTCACCCCAAGACTCTTCATATCAATTGTCTTTAAACCCGCATAACCACAGGGGTTGATTGCCAAAAATGGCTTCAAATCCATATCTACATTGAGTGCCAGCCCATGATAACAACATTGCTTGGTCACTTTCAGACCTAAAGCAGCAATTTTTGCGCCATGCAGCTCACTTGAAATTACTGGCTCATCAGCCAGGTAAATACCCGGCGCCCCAGCTTTTCTTTGGCTTGCGATATCAAAATCTGCCAGGGTATCAATGATGGCTTGCTCTATGCGATGAACCAAATCTCGAACAAACAGATGTCTGCGGCGCAAATCCAATAATAGATAAATGACCAATTGCCCAGGACCGTGATAAGTGATCTGACCACCTCGATCAATCGGTATCAACGGTATTTGTGTATCAGACTGAAGTAAATGTGCTGCATCGCCAGCTTGACCCAATGTGTATGTTGGTGGATGCTGCAAAACCCAAAGTTCATCAGGAGTTTCACTGGTGCGTTGCGCCGTGAAGTTTTTCATCGCCTCAAATGTTGGCAAATACTCCTGCAAACCCAATTGGCGAATGATGATTGTCATTGTTTATAAAACAACACTCACCATCGGGTGGGTCGATAGAGTTCTATAAAGCTCATCCAATTGTTCACGACTTGTGACGTGCACAGTTACTGTCAAACCCAAATAATTACCATTTTTTGATGGTCTGCATTCAGTGGTCTTGATATCAAAATTTTTATCAAACTGTAAAACAACATTCTCAACTGCTTCTCGATACCCTGGAACAGACTTGCCCATGACTTTGATGGGGAAGTCACAAGGATATTTGATCAGTGATTCTTCTGCTGGAATATCCATACTCAACGATCACCCATTGGATCTGGTTGGCCATGGAAAGCGCTCACGATCAAATCTCGGATGCAATGTAGTTTGCGGTGGAAAAAATGATCAGCTCCAGGTATCACTTGAACGGTCAACTCTTGAGGTCTGGCCCAATCCAAAACACTACTCAGAGGAATCACATCATCCACTTCACCGTGTATCACAATCGTGTTTTTAGGTACTGGCGCAACATCCCACTTACCAGTTGCAGAACCCACCATGATGAGTCGCTCAGGCGGCATCTGCATTTCTTCTAAATGCTTCACAACATAACTGCTGACGTAACTGCCAAAAGAAAAGCCTGCCATCACCAACGGTAACTCACCAACCAACAATGGCCAGCCCTGTCCTTCCAGCTCTGGAATCTCTTGCCATCCAAAAGAATCTTTCATCCAAGCAATAACAGCCAATAAATCCTGGGTTTCACCTTTGCCATCATCATGCACACCTTCGGATGCACCAACACCTCTGAAGTTTGGTCTGACGGTCACGTAATTTAATTGGGCAAAAGTACGAGCCAAGGTTTGCGCTACCTTGTTATCCATCGTGCCGCCCAAAAGCGGATGAGGGTGCGCAACCAAAGCAATGCCTCTTGGACGAAAATTTGCTGGATCATGTTTCAAACCCTCAGGCAAATCCAAAGATGCCTCAATGATTCCGGCTGGACCTTTTAAATGAATTTTGATGGTTCGATTCACTTAATCAATCCTTAAACGATCAACCACTTGGCCTTTAACAAAATGCGTATCAATGATTTCATCAATATCACTTTGATCAATGGCGGTGTACCAAATTCCTTCTGGGTAAACGACCATCACAGGGCCATGCGCACAGCGGTCCAAACATCCCGCTTTATTAACTCGGACCTTGCCTTCACCTGACAGCCCCAACTCCTTGCAGCGGATCTTGGCGTGCTCAAACAGTCCTTGAGCGTTGTGCTGAGCACAACAGTCTTTGCCGTTTTCACGCTGGTTTAAACAAAAGAATAAGTGGTATTTAAAGTGGCTCATAATGAAAATTATATAGACGACTTGAGTTTTAAGCCTTTTATTAAAGATAGGCATGCTGCGACTGGCCAAATCCAGGACAACCATGACATCAAATGATTAAAGTGCAGCAATCGACCTTGCCGCCACTCCTGAATCGTCACCAAATAGTATGGGTTTTGCGGAAAGAAATTCACCAAAAACAGCATTGCGAGTAAAGCGGAAATTGCAATCAAATACAAATAAACCCTGTTCAATTGCAAAGCACCAAATAATAAAACTGTTGAAAAAATCATTCCCCACAATGCAGGTGGCGTTAACCACGAAAAACTCTTATCAGCTCCAAACTGCATGCCTGAAAACAAGCCTTTCAAAATAATGGTCATGACCAGCAAGCAAAACAGCAGCAGTAATTTTGGTGCACCTTTGCGCATGGTCAACGCAATACTGATGCCAGCGAATATCCAAGCCATCATGGTGGTAGCGATTTCAATCGTGGCGAAATTAAAAGTATTCGTCCAAAGAATGGCATTGGGCCACTGGCTTACGAGACCCCCCATCGCCAGCCAAGCTGTTTGCGGATAAAGTTGCGCCCACGGAAATGCTATTAATAACAAAATACCGCTGGATCGAACCCCAAACCATTCAATCCTTTTTCTTTGAAACACACTTCCAGAAAGCCAAGCCGGATCCAATGTCATGGCAAACAGTGCGCCTATTGCCACACCAGAAATATTGGCCCACCAATCCACATTACTCGGTATCCGAGTGACCAACCAGGTTTGTAAAGACTCTAAGCCTCCGGAAAGACATGCGCCGATGATGATGGAGAACAATAGTGCGCGATAAGATTTAAGGCGTGGATAAACGGCGAAAACAATTAAAAATCCCAGTGGGATGTATCCCAAGATATTCGTGAAGACATCAAACGAAGTGATGTATTGCGGTATTGGCGCAAAAATCCAATCCAAATAAGTGGCACCCACGCTGATATTGAAATTAAATGGATAAATACTGGCGTAAATGATCAGCAAAATATAGGAAAGACAGGCCATCCTAGCGGTTGGCATTGGCAAATCAGGCCAATTGAGGCGTTGAGGTCTCTGAAAATTTCCTGTCATAACCACATAGTACCTACAATAATGAAATGGCAATCAATTGGATCCTAGAAAGTGTCGATCAAAGTCCTTCAACCAATGAAGACTTGATGGTCAGGTGGCGAGCTGGTGAGCTATGGGAGCCCATCGCCAGAAAAGCCATCACCCAAACATCTGGCAAGGGTCGACTTGGCAGAACCTGGGTCAGCCATGCAAATCAAGCTCTGACTTTCTCAGTGGCTTACCCTTTCAAAAAAAGTATTTCTGAACTATCGGGATTGAGCCTTGCTTGCGGACTTGCAGTGATTAAAGGCATCAGTCAGGCCACGGGTATATCTCAGGAAGACCTAAAGAAATCAGGTTTAGGCCTCAAATGGCCCAACGACATTTTCTTGAACGATAAAAAATTGGCTGGCATGCTATTGGAGGGCGGTCAATTAGACGCATCTCAAGCAACTTGGATTGTGATTGGCATTGGCATTAACTTAACGGCAGATGATGGTGTTGAAAACAGCATCAAACGTCCAATTGCTAGCTTAGATCAGGTCGGTCAAATTAAATCGATGGATGCTGATGTTTTGTGGCTTGCCATCCTTAAAGAACTGGCAGAGACGATTGAAGTCTTTGAGCAACATTCATTTGTGAAGTTTCAAGAGGAATGGAACTCTTGGGATATTTATAAAAATCAAAACTGCACCATCGTTCAAAATGAACAAATACAATTTGAGGGTCTTGAGCGAGGTGTTGATGCTGAAGGTCACTTACTCATTGAATCTGAACACAAGATACAAAAAATTATCAGCGGCGATGTTTCTTTAAAGGCAAAACCATGAGCATCCTATTGATTGATGTCGGCAACACCAGACTCAAGTGGGCGATAGCACCTAACCATGGCGACACCCACTCTGATTTCATTGATCAAGGCAACAGCACCCACGATTCACCAAATCAATTTACTCAATTTGACCAATTATCAAAAAATCAAACCATTGAGAAAATCATTTGCTCAAGCGTCATCAGCGAAGATAAAACTGTAGCGCTCAAAAAGTATTGTCAAACAATCATGCCGCAAGCAGCCTGGTTTCAAATCAATGGTGCGTCTGCAATAGAGCATTTGGGCAGTCAATACGACCAGGCACAGCAATTGGGGGCGGACAGAAGAGCGATGGCACTCGCTGCTCATCAGATGTTTAGTGGTAAATATATTCTGGTGATTGGCGCTGGAACTGCGACCACCATCGATCTCATCACGCCCACCGAACACATGGGAGGGTGGATTTTCCCAGGCATGTCTTTGATGACCAATGCCCTTAATTTAAATACTGCCCAACTGCCCCATGTATCAACCGAGAACCAAGGTTCAGCATTGACGATAGGCACTAATACCAATGATGCCATCCATCAAGGCATCATGGCCAGTCATATTGGCGCCATCATGATGGCGCAAGAGTATGTAAAGAATCAAAAAATGGTCTTGGATCTCATGCTTATTTCTGGCGGAAATGCCAAACAGTTACTCAGCCACTTAAAAGAATCTTCCTCACCATGGACGATTCATCATGAAGAACAATTAGTGCTTAAAGGACTGTTGGCTTGGCATATGATGGGGTTAGCTTCATGAGCAAGAAACTAAAAATACTTTTGCTCATTGCAACCAGCATGATGATTTTGTTGGCATTACAAATTTCTACCAACTCTTTCAAAGCTCAAAGCATTATTAATGCTTGGTTTGAAACTGCGTTTCAAGAATCAGCAGTAATGATTCAAGAAAACGATCAGATCAAAATTCTCAACCCAACTCAATCAGGCCCAAAAAATCCATCAAGCTCTGATCTTGTTGACGAGAGCCGTCGTTGATCGATCGTGAATGAATGGAATTGCGTAAGCTTTTCCACCCCAAGTTTTGACCAAAGCCGTTTCAGCTAAATCATCAATTTGATAATCGCCGCCTTTGACGTAGATGTCTGGCTTTACTTTAGCAATCAATTCAACCGGTGTTTTTTCTTCAAACATCACGACCAAATCAACAGACTCTAAAGCTGCTAATAAAGCCATGCGGTCATCTTGAGCATTGAGTGGTCTTGCATCACCCTTGCCCAACATGCGCACAGAACTGTCTGCATTAACACCCAGCACCAAACTAGCCCCAAGGCTCTTAGCTTGAGCAAGATAACTCACGTGACCTCTGTGCAAAATATCAAACACACCATTTGTGAAAACGATTGGCTTTGGCAAACGAGCCAAAGCTTCCTGCAGATTCTCTACAGAACAAATCTTCTTCTCAAATGCTGGCAGTGGTAATTTATCAAGGTTTGGCGTTGTCATAAACGACATCTTACAACCGACTAGATATTTTCTAAATTATTTAATATCGTTTGAGCATGCTGACTGATCAGGAGCTGCTCTTTGTCATCAATTTTCTGCAGATTGGCAGTCATTAAACGAGTTCTTGGATTTTTCTCAAATTCCGCTCGATGATTGATTAAAAAATTCCAATACAAGGTTGTCATGGGGCAAGCATCTGGTCCGTATCGTTGACTAGACTGATATGAGCAAGACTCACAATAATTACTCATTCTTTTGATGTATGCGCCACTCGCCACATAGGGCTTGCTGGTAAACCTTCCACCATTGGCAAAGAGAGCCATACCAGCCGTATTCGGCAACTCCACCCATTCAATGGCATCCACATAAATGGCTAGATACCACTCACAAACTTGCTGGGGTAGCAATTCAGCCAACAAAGCAAAATTACCTGTCACCATCAATCTTTGAATATGGTGAGCGTAACCATGTTTCAAAGTTTGCCCAATGGCATCTTTCATGCAAGCCATTTTGGTATCAGCGGTCCAGTACCAGTTGGGTAACTGTCGTTGATGTTGATAAAAATTATCCTCTGCCATTTTTGGCATATCCAAGTAATACATCCCTCGAATAAATTCACGCCAACCTAAAATCTGACGCACAAAGCCCTCAACAGCACTCAAAGACACTTGCTTATTTTCATAAGCCTGAATGGCTGCATCAACCACTTCCTTGGGATCAATCAGCTTTAAGTTCAGCGATGTTGACAGTATGGAATGCCAACCAAAAGGTGTATTGGTCCACATGGCATCTTGATGAGTTCCAAATAGAGGCAAGCGATATTCAATGAAGTGACTCAAAGCCAACAAAGCCTGCTCTCTGGTCACGGCCCAGGCAAAACTATCCAACTCCCCAGGGTGCTTGGGGTACGTTAACTCTACATAAGCCATCACTTCTTTGCTGATGGCATCGGGCGTGAACCACATGGGTTCAGTGATTTGTCCAGGTCCCTTTTTGGGATAAGGCTTTCTGTTTTGCTCATCAAAGTTCCACTGATCGCCTTCTGGCTCACCATTGGCTTGAATCAGGACCTTGTGTTTTTTACGCAAGTAGCGATAAAAGTATTCAAGCCTGATTTCTTTTTTATCGCCCACCCATGTTTTGAATTCATCAAAGTCACAATAAAAATGATTGTCTGGTGCAATGGTTAAATAAATCTCAAGCTCACTGGCCAAATCTTGCAATTCTTTTCTTAGTCGCCATTCGCCAGGCTCAACACAAACCAAATGAGTGAAATGATGTTTTTGAATATGTTCTTTAAGAACAGAGATTATGGATTTCTTGCTTTCCTTCACATAGGTCAGCTTGTATTTTTTCTTTTTCAATACTTCTGCAAAATGTCGCATGGCCGATAAGAAAAGAGCGATCTTTGCTTTATGCGTCCAAACATAAGTGGCCTCATACTCAGACTCAATCATGATCACTTCATCGATTGCCACATCGAAATGATTAAAGGCCGAACTATCGGCCTTTAATTGATCACCTAAAACTAAAACAAGTTTTTTCAAATCAGCTATCTGAGCGCTTTGCACGCCAACCTTTGACGTTCGCAGAAATATCTTGCAAGGCAGTCATGACCATCACGCCTTCAGGCGTTCTCTTGCGAAGAGCCTGATTCTCGCCACCCACCCATAACTCAATGCCTGGGGCCAACTTTGACTTGAGCTCATTCAAACCATCGACCACTTGGTTTTGATTCATTTGTGACGAAAACGACAAGGCAATCACATCTGCTTTTTGAGCCCTGGCTGCTTGAGCAATTTCAAGGATCGGGGTTTGCGTTCCCAAAGACACACAAGAACATCCCTCCAAAGCCATCAATGCTTCAGCCATCAAAAGACCTAAGCTGTGATGCTCTTGTGGGAATGTTGTTAATAAAATTCTTGGTCTAGCCAATTCTTCATTTTGACCAATGTGGCCACGTGGCACAGAATTGATTGCTGTTCTCAACAAATGCTTGATTTGTTCTGTGAATAAATGCTCTTCGTGGATTTCTAACTTGCCATTGGCCCAGTACTCGCCGATATTTCTAATCAGCGGCGCAACCACTTCAATCACAAAGCGGTCCAAGCCAATCTTCATCAAGGTTGTAGAAAGTGCCAATCTCAAGGCTTCAGTTTGATGAGATCTCAATAAATCTAAATACCGATCCATTTCTTCTTGAGAAATCATCGATAAAGAATGAGAGCTGACCTCTGCTGCTTGATTACTTCTAGCACTTAACTCTTTGAGCGCCTCAATTGGTAGAGGCACGATGCGCCCAGGACGAAATCCTGAGTCTAATAATCTTTTTAAAATTCGAAGTTTTTCGATCTGATCAGCTGGGTAAACGCGATCGTCATTCTTATCCCGAAGAGGCATCGGAAAGTTATAGCGTCTTTCCCACACCCGAAGTGTGTCTTTAGCAATGCCAGTGTCACGCTCAACTGCAGCGATGCTCAACATGTCCGGCAAATTGTTAAATCTAACATTCATAAGGGAAAACTCAGGTTTGTCGCCAAGTTAATACGAGGTATCGACGATTAAATTCTACACTGTCTTAGACATAGATTGCATTTATTTTAATTTATGCTTAATATGGCATCTCATTGTTGATTTGACCTAGACAAAGTAAATTCTTGTCCAAGGACAACGGCAAATACATATAAAAATGGGTCGAGGAGACAAACCCAATGATGGTCGGAACTGAGAGCAGATCCAGGGCCCCACAACAGGTGTTTAAAAGCCTGGGGGCTCATTTTTACAGAATGGCCTTTACAGCCCTTCTGTTGGTCATTCTCATGTGGTCTTTTTGGCCAAAGGATGCTGTTGCCATGAATTGTTCAAAAACGCTGTCCCACACCTTTCTAAGGCTTCAAGATGAAGCCCCTCAGAATCTGTGCCAATACCAAGGCAAAGTGGTTCTCATCGTCAATACAGCCAGTTATTGTGGTTTTACAAGCCAATATGACGGTTTAGAGAAGCTTTATAGCCAGTACAAAGACAAAGGTTTGGTCATTCTTGGTTTTCCATCCAACGATTTTGGTAAACAAGAGCCTGGATCTAACAAAGAGATCGCTGATTTTTGCCACAACACCTATGGCGTGAAATTTCCCATGTTTGCCAAATCATCTGTGACAGGACCGAGTGTCAATCCGCTTTTCAAACATTTGATTGAACAAACCGGCACCAAACCTCGTTGGAACTTCTACAAATATTTAGTGGATCGTCAAGGCAATGTGATTGACGCATACAGCAGCATGACATCACCCACCAGCTCTAAGCTTGTTGCTCAACTTGAAAAGTTACTTCAGGAGAAACCGTAATGAATGCCCCAGAAAAGATTTTCCTACCTGATGTTCAAGCAAGCCATGATGAACGCAATATTGTGATTCAAAAAGTTGGCATTAAATCTGTGCGTCATCCTGTTCAGATTAAAACCAAAGCAGGCTCACAGGCGAGCGTTGCAATGATTGATATGACTGTCAAACTTCCATCAGATGTCAAAGGCACTCACATGTCTAGATTTTTAGAAGTTCTACAAAATCAACATGCACCCCTTGAATTTGATTCTGTCAAAACATTGATGAGCACCATGCTTGACCGCCTTGAAGCAACAGAAGGTCACATTGATATGAAGATGCCACTTTTCTTAAATAAAGTGGCACCAGTGTCTGGTGTTGAGAGCCTACTTGATTACGACTTGCACATCAAAGCAGCTTTTGAAAAAGGCGCTCTACGTTACACACTTCAAGTACAAGTGCCAGTAACAAGCTTGTGCCCTTGCTCAAAGAAAATTTCTGAGTACGGCGCTCACAATCAACGCTCACACATCGTGATTGCTGCTGAGATCACTGAAAATATGGACGCAGAAGATTTAATCAAAATTGCTGAACAAGCAGCTTCTTGCGAACTATGGGGTCTATTGAAACGCCCAGACGAAAAATACGTCACCGAAAAAGCTTATGACAATCCTAAGTTCGTAGAAGATTTGGTCCGCGATATTGCTGTGGCACTAGATCATTCAGAAAAAGTGATTGCCTATGAAGTGTCATCAGAAAATTTTGAATCTATCCATAATCATTCTGCTTATGCATGGTTAGCCAAAGATAAAAGAAACACTCATTAACCCTTTTAACCACAAGACATGAAGCCCGCTGAGCGCAGTTTCTCTCCCTCCCTTATTTATGCTCAGGGGTGTCTTGTGGTTTTCTTATTCAAAGCCAATGAAAGAGTCTCATGAAAATAGCCATCGTTGGCGCTGGCATATCGGGCCTTGGCTGCGCATATGCTCTTAGCAAACTAGATAATTGCGAAGTCACTCTCTATGAGGGTGGCAATCACATTGGTGGGCACAGCAATACAGTTGATCTAACACTGGATACCCCATTGGGCAAAGTAAGCCATGGTGTAGACACAGGCTTTTTAGTCTTCAACCAAAGAACCTATCCAAGATTGATTCGTCTATTCCATGAAATTGACGTAGAGATTGCTAAATCTGACATGTCTTTTTCTGTGTCCATCCCAAAACAAAACGGTGATGTACTGGAGTGGTCAGGTACCAGCATTGATTCATTGTTTGCTCAAAGAAAAAATATCTTGAGCCCTTCGTTCTTGCGCATGGTCAAAGACATCATTCGATTTAATCGAATCTGTACAAAATTGGCTACAGACAAACAATTGGATGAGATTGATCTAACTGTTGGCGAATTTATTAAAAAACATCGCTTCAGTCAGCAATTTCAAGATTGGTATTTTTTACCAATGGTTGGCGCCATTTGGTCTTGCCCAGTCTCACAAATGTTGGCATTTCCAATTGCAACCATGATCAGATTTTGCTTTAACCATGGCTTGATTCAAATTGCCGATAGACCTCAATGGTTAACGGTTAAAGGTGGCTCAAGAGAATACGTCAAAAAATTATGTGGCCACATTGAAAAGAACGGCGGCTCATTCATTCGTGAGCATGTCACGTCTGTTTCAAGAAATGCGAATCAAGTCAACATCAGCACAGCTCATGGCACCATCAGTTATGACCACGTGGTCATGGCCTGTCACAGTGATCAAGCCCTTGAAGCTTTAAAAGACCCTAGCACTCAAGAAAACAATATTCTTGGCTCTGTGAAATATCAAGCGAATCGTGCCGTTTTGCATACCGACAGCTCTTTATTACCGAAAGAAAAGAAATGTTGGGCAGCTTGGAACTATGCAAGCACCAAAAGTGAAAATCTTCAAGATCAAGAAGTCTGCGTTAACTACTTGATCAACCAACTACAACCATTACCTGAAAGCTGGGGCAATCAACCAGTGATCGTCAGCCTGAACCCTGTGACTGAACCTAAAGCAGAAACAGTTCATGCAGACATTCAGTATGCGCATCCTGTATTTGATCAAGCAGCCATTCTTGCTCAGCAAAATCTATCTTTGATACAAGGCTTAAACAATACGTGGTACTGTGGTGCTTGGACTGGTTATGGCTTCCATGAAGATGGCCTGCGTTCGGGCGAACTTGTTGCTGAAGCAATCCAGGAAATTTTGAGATCTCCGAGAAAAACACCACTATCAGCATGAGCATTGCAAAAATTTGTTTTGGCCAAGTTCGACATGCTCGGCTGAAACCTGCTATTAATAAGTTTGCCTATTCTGTCTTTACCTTACGCATACCGATGCGCCAGAGAAAAACCAACCCAAAAGGGATTTCTCAAATCGGCTTGGGCGATAACAAGCTTTCTTGGTTAACTTTCTATGACAAGGACCACGGCAGGGGTGAGAATGATTCTCTTGCATGGGCACTCAATCTTGTCAAACAAGAAGGCATCACTGATATTGATGGAGAAGTTTGGTTACAAACATTCCCAAGAGTCTTAGGTTACGTATTTAATCCAGTCAGTTTTTGGTTTTTTGAAAATCGCTCAGGCGAGTTAAAAGCCATCTTGGCTGAGGTCAATAACACCTTTGGTGAGAGACATTGCTATCTTTTGAGCAACCCAGACGGTCAAGCCATTCAATGGGGCCAAAGCTTTTTATCCAATAAAGTCTTTCATGTATCTCCCTTTTGCGAAGTCAAAGGTGAATACCATTTCAGATTCTTCTCAAAACCTGGTTCTGGGCAACACGTTGCTCGGATTGAATATCATGACCAAGGCCCCCTCCTGATCACCAGTGTGAATGGGATTGAACAAGAAATTAATTTAAAAAGTATCATTTGGTCTGCGATTAGATATCCAGCCATGAGCATTGGAGTGATTGTCAGAATTCATTGGCAGGCTCTACGTTTATGGTTAAAGGGTGTCCAATTTCACAGCAAACCAACACCACCTTCTACGGAAGTGAGTAAATGAGTTCAAACACAAATACCATCGATGATTTTTCGCCAAGCTTGCCTTGGCACGCCAAGGCCGTTCTTTCACTTTTAAAGAATATTCAAGTCGGCCAATTACAAGTCATCAGCCCTGAAGGAGAGCCACTCACTTTCAAAGGTGCACACGCCGGTATCGAAGCAACCATTCAGATTCATGATTGGGAAGTTTGTAGGGCTTGCTTGAAGTCTGGTGATATTGGCTTTGCGGAAAGTTATATTAAAGGCCAATGGGATTCGCATGATCTCTTAGCTCTTCTTAGATTACTTTTGGCTAACAGACAAGAAATTGAATCCATCATCTATGGCAATTGGTGGGGTCGCTTAGGCTATCGCATCAAACATTGGTTCAATAAAAACACCAAAGCGGGCAGCAAAAAAAATATTCATGCGCACTATGACATTGGCAATGCTTTTTACGCATTATGGCTAGACCCCAGCATGACCTATTCAAGCGCTTGCTTCGAGAACAAAGACACACCTTTGGTAGAAGCACAGATTGCCAAATATCAAAAAATCATTCAATCGCTCACCGTTGCCCCTGGAGAAAAAATTCTTGAGGTAGGTTGTGGATGGGGCGGCCTCATGGAGCAGGCTTGCTTGAATGGCATCAACATTGATTGCTTGACCATCTCTGAAGAGCAGGCCAAGTATGCGCGTGAGCGCGGCGGAAGAATGCCAGCAAAAGGTTTAGGGCGTCATCAAATCTTGCTACAAGACTACCGAGATCATCAAGAACAGTATGACGGCATTGCCTCCATTGAAATGTTTGAAGCCGTTGGCGAAAGTTATTGGCCAAGCTATTTTGAGATGATCAAGCGCTGCTTAAAGCCTGGCAAAAAAGCCTGCATCCAAACCATTGTGATTGCCGATGATTTATTCGAAAAATATCGCAACAGCTCCGACTTCATTCAACAGTACGTGTTTCCTGGTGGCATGTTGCCTTCAGAAGAAAAGTTCAAAGAGGCTGCTGCAAAACAAGGTCTTATCACTGAAGCCGTCTATAAATTTGGCCAGGACTATCAGAAAACTTTGGTGATGTGGCATGAAAAGTTCAATCAACAACTCGATGCCATCAAAGCACAAGGATTTGATCAAAAGTTCATCCGCTTATGGAATCTTTACTTGATGTACTGTGCCGCAGGTTTTGCCGAAAAGAGCACGGATGTTATTCAATTCACATTAAGAAAGCCGGAAGAAAATGGCGCTTAATCAGAGAGTCATCAGTTTTTATAACAAGCGGATCTGGATCATTGGCGCATCGAGCGGCATCGGTGAAGCTTGCGCTCAGGCTTTCCTGAGTCATGGTGCCAAAGTTGCACTCAGCGCACGCCGCATCGACAAGCTCAAAGCCATTCAAGATAAATGGCCTGCTGATCAAACGCTTTGCCTGCCAGCCAATGCACAAAGCAATGATGAACTGACCGCCGCCCATCAATCAATCAAACAAACTTGGGGTGGCATCGATTTACTCCTGTATGTTTCTGGTATCTACGAGCCGATGCGTGCTGATAATTTTGATTTGGCCAAAGCTACTGACATCATCAACACCAATATCATTGGCGCCATGAGCGCTTGCTCAATCACTTTGCCTGATTTCATCTCGCAACAATCTGGTGGTATTGCGATTGTGAGCAGTGTGGCTGGTTACAGTGGCTTGCCGCAATCTCTTGCCTATGGTCCAAGCAAGGCAGCTATGATCAATTTTTGCGAAACCCTTTATTACGATCTAAAGCCAAAGAACGTCGCCGTTTATATGATCAACCCGGGCTTTGTAGCAACAGAAGCAACTGCTAAAAATGACTTTGAAATGCCGGCTCTGATCACCTCAAAGCAAGCTGCTGAAGAAATCTTGGATGGTATTCAAGCGGGGAAATTTGACATTCATTTTCCTAAGAGATTTTCATTTTTCTTGAAATTTTTACGATTACTTCCTTACCCAGTTTATTTCTTCCTTATCAAAAAATTCATCAAGATTTAAATGACAAGTCAGCACATTCAACGAGTGATTGAGCAGTTTGAAAATGTCTCACCGAAGACCATCGATTCTTTGGTGGCCCTTTACTCACCAGATGCTTTTTTCAAAGATCCTTTTAACGAAGTTAAAGGGCATGCTGACATCAGACACATCTTTACTCACATGTTCACGCAAGTGAACAATCCTCGCTTTGTGATTAAAAACACCCTAGAGAATGGCTCTAATGCCTGTTTAATTTGGGAGTTCATCTTCCAACTCAAGCAATCACCAAGCCTTGATCAAGTCATCAGAGGTTGCACTTGGATGACGTTCAATGAAGCGCTGCTCATCACAGAACACCGCGATTATTGGGATGCAGCTGAAGAGCTATACGAAAAAATTCCAGTTCTGGGCACTCTGATGCGCTGGCTAAAAAAAAGGGCCCGTCAATAGGGCCCGTATAAAGATTTAAATAAATACTTATATTTAAAAATTCTTGAGTTTTATTTCTTTTCTTTCCTGACCTTGTTCACCAAGAAATCCATGGCTTGAGTCGCTCTGACTTTTGATCCGCCGGCGATGGATGGCGATGTCAAATACTTACCTTGTACCGCAACTGTTGGTACGCCATCGATTCTGTGCGCTTGAGCAATTTGATTGGCTGCTCTGGCTTTTGAAGTAACTGTGAATGATTTAAACGCTTTCAAAAAAGCTTGACGATCAACACCTTGGCTAGCAACCCAATCAGCTATCTCAGCATCTGCTAAAAGCTTTTTCTTATTGACATGCATTGCCACCATCACTTTGGCATGCAAATCATTTCTACCCAAACTATCCAAAGCGTAAAACAACTGACTATGTGGCAATAATTCATCTCTGAATGCAACTGGCACTTTTTTGACCACAACATCTTTACCCTGCTTAGCGATCCATGCGCTTAACTCTGGCTCAAAATCGTGGCAGTGAGGGCAACCGTACCAAAAAAATTCTAGGACCTCAATCTTGCCTTTAGATTCAGTTGCCTGAGCAACTGGCATCACACGATAGTCAAAGCCTTCTTCAATCGGTCTTCCTTGAGATAAGGCCAAATTAGAAAAACCAAGGCAAACCAGCCCCAAGAAAAAGTTTCTAATGAATTTGAATAAGTTGATGTTTTTCATATATGCATTAATTTATTTTATTGATGCGAATGATTGTAGAAGGAATACCTGCACCTTGCAGTCTAGCCCTCATTTGAGTCACTTCATCTTGACCAGCAAATGGGCCAACACGAACTCGCCAAAGCGTAGCGCCCTCTAATTCCCTTTCAGAGATAAGGGCTTCTAGACCTTGCATCGCTAACATGGCTTTTTGACGTTGAGCCTCATCTTGATTTCTGTGCGCCCCTGTTTGCAACCAATACTCAGGGCCTTGAGTTGCATCAGCAATTGAAGCAATTGGATCTTTAGACTCCATTTGATTTGGTAGCGGCACTTTACTTTGTAGCGGCTTGTTCAAATTAGGCTTATCTTCAATTTGAACCTCACCTTCTTCGATTGCCTCAACAGGCTTTGATTTACTCACGGTCTCTGGAGCTCTGAGATTTAACTTTGGTGATGGTGCGCCTTTGGTCATCATGATGGCAACGCCAACCGCGATTGCTAAACCCAGCAATAAACCCAGCACAAAACCCATCAGAGTTCCGCCAGAAGACCTATTTTTAAGAGCCAGATGTTGATTTTTATTTTTCATCACATTAAGTCCTTACATTTTTTCAGGTGCAGATACACCCAAAATAGCTAATCCATTAGCAATCACTTGCTTGGTTGATAAAAGTAAAGCCAAGCGCGCCAAGCGAATATTTTCTTCATCCACCAATACTCTATCCGCATTGTAGAAAGTGTGGAAATCGCTGGCCAAATCTCTTAAATAAAATGCCAAAGAATGAGGCGTCATATCCTTTGCGGCCTCAGCCAATACATCAGAATACTCTGACAAACGTGTCAAGAGCATGTTTGATGCTTGGCTATCAAGCGCAAGAAGAGATGCTGATTTAAGACTTGCCTCATCTCCTGCCCACTGCCTCAAAATTGAACAAATTCTGGCATGCGCATATTGAACATAAAAGACAGGGTTTTCATCATTTTGCTTTAATGCCAAATCAACATCAAAGACAAATTCAGTATCAGCTTTACGAGATATCAAGAAGAAGCGAACAGCATCTCTGCCACGACGAATCGCATCTTGACGCTCAGTATCATTCATCTCAGCTGTCACACCACCTGACCACTCGATGAGATCTCTCACAGTCACATAAGATCCGGCGCGCTTAGAGATTTTGACTTCTTCGCCACCCTTCATCACAGTGACCATCTTGTGGAGAACGTACTGAGGATAATCTTTTGGGATATCCCAAGAACGCTTTTGCGCAACACCTTGGATACCAGAGCGAACCCTTGCAATCGTGCCATGGTGGTCGCTGCCCTGGATATTAATCACATGAGTAAAGCCTCGCGACCATTTGCTCGCATGGTAAGCAACGTCTGGAACAAAATAAGTGTAGCTACCATCTGATTTTTTCATGACGCGATCTTTATCATCGCCGTCATCGGTCGTGCGCAACCAAAGAGCACCTTCAGCCTCATAACTCTTACCAACAGAGGCCAAATCAGCCACCACTGATGCCACACTGCCATCACTGTACAAAGATGACTCTAAGTAATAGCAATCAAATTGAACGCCGAAGGAATTCAGATCAATGTCTTGTTCTTTGCGTAAATACGCCACAGCAAATTGTCGAATGGATTCAATGTTGTTGACGTCGCCATCAGCATGTACAGGCTGACCATCTGAAGCAGCCACAGTGGCTTTTGCCAAATAGTCTTTTGCAATATCAGCAATGTACTCACCGTTATACGCAGACTCTGGCCAACCCTGATCACCGGGATTAAGACCCTTAGCTCTTGCTTGAACAGAAATAGCTAAATTTTGTATCTGGACACCAGCATCGTTGTAATAAAACTCTTTGTGTACAGACCAGCCTTGAGTTTTTAAAATATTGGATAGGGCATCGCCTAACGCTGCTTGGCGGCCGTGACCCACATGCAGGGGACCCGTTGGATTGGCGGAAACAAATTCAACCAATACTTTTTTACCCAACTCTGCTTGTTGACCGTAGCAATTACCATCCGCAAAGATCTTGCCGATCACCTGCAAACGAGCATTTTGAGTTAAACGTAAATTAATGAATCCTGGACCAGCAATCTCAGCGCTGGCGATTAATTCTTTAGCGCCAGATTGATTCAACAATTTCTCAACAAATACCTGAGCCAATTCTCTTGGGTTGGCTTTCCAAGCTTTGGATAACTGCATGGCAATATTGGTTGCCAAATCTCCATGTTCAGCAACCTTTGGGCGCTCTACATGAGGTTCTGGCAAGGAATCAGTGATGCCTCGCTCATTGGCTATCTGAGCCAAAGCATCTTGCATCAATGAAATAATTTGTTTTTTAATGGCTGGTAGCATAGAAGTTCAGTTTATCAGTTAACTTTTAGTGTTAATCTTTGCTTATGTTATTTAAATTTCAATGTAAAAAATCTGCGGACGTTTTAATGTTAGAAGACTTAACATCAAAAATCTTTGCAATCATTGATAGACCCTTGGAGCCAAGAGGCGTCTTTTTGTTAGAGCAGCTGCCCATCGCGATTGCTAAATTAGAAGCGGCCGTTGCAGAAGACATTGAGTTCAAAAAGAATGCTTCTGAAAACAGTCCCTCAGAATCTTCTGAAGAATCTGGCCACAACATCAACCATGATCGCTTAGGGCAAAGAGCATATCCATTCATAAGCTTACTCAAAGAGGCTTTGCTTAACGAAGAGATGGTAACTTGGGGCGTTTAACAAAGTCCGCTTGCTGATCCTCACCAATGCGACCCACATCAAAGTATTGAGCTTGTGGGTTTGCCAAATAAAAACCACTCACACTCGATGATGGCGTCATGGCCATTGACTCAGTCAAGGCCATATCAATTTCATCGGCCTTCAAGCACTCAAACATATCTTTTTTAACCAAGTGATCTGGGCATGCTGGATAACCAGGGGCCGGACGAATACCTTGGTACTTTTCCTGAATCAAGTCTTCATTACTCAAAGTCTCATCAGAAACGTAACCCCAAAGTTCAGTTCGCACTCTTTGGTGCATCTTTTCAGCAAAGGCTTCTGCAAAACGATCTGCCAAAGCTTTCAGCATGATTGAACTGTAGTCATCATGCTTGTCTTCAAACTCTTTGAGTTTCTTTTCAATCGCATGACCTGCTGTTACAGCAAACATACCAACATAATCAGAAACACCAGATTCTTTAGGTGCAACAAAATCAGCTAAACAACGATTTGGCTTCTTAACGCCATCAACAACCGGTCGGTCACTTTGTTGACGATAGTTCTTCCATGTCAACAAGACATCCTGGCGTGACTCATCGGCGTAGATTTCAATATCATCGCCAACACTGTTCGCTGGATAAAGACCAATCACAGCATGGGCTTGCAACCAACGACCCTGAATGATTTTCTGCAACATGGCTTGAGCATCAGCAAACACCTTCTGCGCTGAATCTCCAACCACTTCATCTTTTAATATCTGCGGATATTTTCCAGCCAAATCCCACGTCTGAAAGAACGGTGTCCAGTCAATGCACTGAGCAATGTCTGCCAAATCGTAATTCTTAAACACACGGCGCCCAATGAACTTAGGCTTGACGATTGCCTGCTTGCCCCAGTCAATGATTTCTTTGTTGGCTCTTGCATCTTCAATGCTGATGATGGGGGTTTGCTTTTTATTGGCATGCTGAACCCGAATTCTTTCGTAGTCCGCTTGCAAATCATCAATGTATTTATCAGCACCTTCTTCTGATAACAAGCTAGAGGCTACTGAAACTGCTCTAGAGGCATCAGGCACGTAAACAACTGGGCCTTCATAATGAGGCGCAATTTTTACTGCGGTATGAACTCGTGATGTGGTTGCTCCACCAATCATCAATGGCATTTTTTTCGATCTAAAGTAATCATCACGCTGCATCTCTTCAGCAACGTAGGCCATTTCTTCCAATGATGGCGTGATCAAACCTGACAACCCGATCAAGTCAGCTTTTTCTTCTTTGGCTTTTTTGAGGATTTCGTTGCACGGAACCATCACACCCATGTTCACAACATCAAAGTTGTTGCACTGAAGCACCACCGTCACAATATTTTTACCAATATCGTGAACGTCACCTTTCACGGTTGCCATGATGATTTTTCCGCGAGAACGCACGTCTCCGCCGCTCTCAAGAATTTGTCGCTTTTCTTCTTCAATGTATGGAATCAAGTGAGCAACCGCTTGCTTCATCACTCGAGCGCTCTTCACCACCTGAGGCAAGAACATCTTACCTGCGCCAAACAAATCACCCACCACATTCATGCCATCCATCAGAGGTCCTTCGATGACCTCAATCGGGCGACCACCTGCGTTTGATATCTCAAGACGCATTTCTTCGGTATCTTCAACAATGTGTGACGTCACGCCATGCACCAATGCATGAGTCAAGCGCTCTCTGACAGAACCTTCGCGCCAAGCCAAAGTCTCTTCTGCGCGCGCACCACCGCCCTTGTATTCGTCGGCGATTTCTAGCAAACGCTCAGTCGGAGTTTTGCCATCTTTTTCAGTAAAACGGTTTAAAACAACATCTTCAACACGCTCTTTTAACTTTTCGTCTAAATCAGCATAAACACCCAACTGACCGGCATTCACAATGCCCATGTCTAAGCCAGCGCGAATCGCGTGATATAAAAACACTGTATGAATGGCTTCACGAACAACATCGTTGCCCCTGAATGAGAAGCTCACGTTAGAAACGCCACCGCTCACTTTTGCGCCAGGCAAGTTGGCTTTTATCCAAGCTGTTGCTTGGATAAAGTCGTTGGCGTAGTTGTCATGCTCATCAATACCAGTGGCAATTGCAAAAATATTAGGGTCGAAAATAATATCTTCTGGAGGAAAGTCCAGTTCATCGACCAATATCTTGTAGCTTCTTTCACAAATCTCAATTTTTCGCTGGTAGGTATCCGCCTGACCTTTTTCATCAAAGGCCATGACCACAGTGGCTGCGCCATAGCGTCGAATCAATTTCGCTTGCTGCCTGAATAAGTCTTCGCCCTCTTTCATGGAGATTGAGTTAACAATGGCCTTACCTTGAACGCATTGCAAACCTGCCTCGATGACTGACCATTTTGATGAGTCAATCATGATCGGCACTCTAGAAATGTCTGGCTCTGAAGCAATCAAATTTAAAAAGCGCACCATTGCTGCTTTTGAATCCAACATCGCCTCATCCATGTTGATGTCGATGATCTGAGCACCGTTCTCAACTTGCTGTCTTGCAACAGATAAAGCTTCATCGTATTGCTCATTCAAAATCATTCGTGCAAATGCTTTTGAACCTGTGACGTTAGTTCTCTCACCAACGTTCACAAAGCCTACGTGCGGGCTGATGTTGCATGGCTCTAAACCAGATAACTTCATTGGAGGGATCTGCTTTGTTGCTGACATCACACAGACTCCTTATAAGCATTCCAGCGACGACTTGGTCTCTTTGCAACGGCATCTGCAATTGCCTTGATATGAGCAGGCGTTGTTCCACAACAGCCACCCACCAAATTCACCAAACCATCTTTTGAAAATTCATCTAACAATCTAGATGTCATTTCTGGTGTTTCATCAAAGCCTGTATCACTCATTGGATTAGGCAGACCCGCATTAGGGTAACAAGAGACAGCGACATCGCATACCTTTGCCAACTCAGCAATGTATGGACGCATCAGTGTTGCACCCAAAGCGCAATTAAGTCCAAACGTTAATGGTTTGGCATGACGCAAACTATTCCAAAATGCCTCAACTGTTTGACCAGACAAAATACGACCTGATGCATCAGTCACAGTTCCAGAAATCATGATCGGCAAACGAACCTGCTGCTCTTCAAAAAACTCATCAATCGCAAACAATGCAGCTTTTGCATTCAAGGTATCGAAAATTGTTTCAACCAAAAACACATCAGCGCCGCCCTCATACAAAGCTTCAACCTGCTCTTTGTAGGCTTGACGTAATTGCTCAAACGTCACGTTTCTAACAGCCGGATCGTTCACATCCGGAGAAATGCTGGCTGTTTTTGGTGTTGGTCCTACTGCACCAGCAACAAATCTTGGTTTGTCTGGTGTTGAAAATTCATCACAAGCCTGTTTAGCCAACTTGGCCGCAGCCAAATTCATTTCTCTGGCCAACTCCGGCATTTTGTAATCATCTTGCGCAATGGTTGTTGCACCAAATGTATTTGTTTCAATTAAATCTGCGCCTGCCGCCAAATATTGACGGTGAATATCCAAAATGATTTCAGGATGAGTGATATTGAGTAACTCGTTATTTCCTTTTAAATCAATTGCATGATTTTCAAAACGAGTCGACTCTGGCAAACCGCGGTATTGCTGTTCATTTAATTTGCGTTGTTGAATCATGGTGCCCATAGCACCGTCCAAGACCAAAATACGGTCTTTTAATAATTGGGGCAAGTTTGCGCCGCGGGTATAAAGCATAAGTAAAACTCTTATTTGGTCGCAAAAGATTGCGACAAATTGATTAAACCTATATTTTATCGGTAATACGCATATTTATCTGATTACATTAACTTTTTTATTTGGGGGTCACAATGTTTGGAGCGATGCCAGATTTCAATCAAAGTTTAGAAATGTTCAAAACCATGTGGGGTAATTCGCCTACCCCTGGTGATATGTCAGGCTTTGGGGCTGGGATTGGGGGCGGTGCAGCCATGCCAACCTTGGATATTGAAGAGCTTGATAAGCGCATTCAAGACCTCAAAAGTGTTGAAAACTGGCTCCAACTCAATATGAACGTTTTGCGCAGCACCATTCAAGGTTTAGAGGTTCAGAGAGCCACTTTGGCGGCCTTGAAGAGCTTTAGCGCTGCAATGACCCCAGAAGCACTGGCTGAAGCAACCAAAGCAGCCCAAAAAGCCGCCAGTCAGGCCACTCAAGCAGCTTCTGATATGGCCACCGAAATGGCTTCAGGCAGCTTTACCGGGCAGAAAACCTCAAAACCCCGTCAGAGCAAACCTCGCGCAACAAGTACCCGTCGCGCCAAAGGTGATTAAGGTGGGCGATGGCTTCGCCCATCGCAAAAGTTAACTGGTGTAAATCCAACTCCCGCTTGAATAAAACCGGGACTAAATCCCTGGCACTTTGAGGGCTGCTCTTGCAGGCCGCCAAAGTGTCAGCCAATCGATCTCGATGATGGTCATGAAGTTGTTCAATGCGCACATGCAGCCCCTTAAAAGGCTTTCCGTGGGATGGCAAAACCAAAGCATCTTCTGGCAATTGCTTTAAAGAAGTGAGCGAATTCAAATAAAGACCCAATGGGTCAGCATCAGGCTCTGTATCAAAAACGCTGACGTTGGTTGAAATGCGCGGCAACACCATGTCCCCAGAAATCAGTGTTTGTGATGTATCGCACCACAAACATGCATGCTCAGGCGCATGCCCATAACCCACCAATACCTGCCAGTCTTGGCCACCAATCTGAATTAACTCTTGATCCATGATTCTTCTGAATCTTGGAGGAACCGAAGGAACCATGTTGCTGAAATAATTTGCTCTGGCCCGAATCTTTATCAAATCTTCTTCATTGGCCAGACCATGACGCGCAAAATGATCTGCAGCTCCACCACCACCCGCGACTGATCCAACTTCAGAGCCCCTTGGATCAGAGAGCCACTTTGCTAAAACATAATCAGTCATCGTCATCCATAAAGGAGCCGACCATTTTTCAGATAACCAAGAAGCCAAACCAATGTGATCAGGATGCATATGAGTCACAATGATTCTCACGATGGGTAGATTTTCTAGCTCGGCATCAAAAATATTTAACCAAGCTTCTTTGGTGGCCTGATTAGATACCCCACAATCCACCAAAGTCCAACCATCTCGACCTTCGAAGCAATCTCTGATCAGCCATAAATTGATGTGATCCAAAGCAAAAGGTAGGGGCATGCGCACCCACTTCAAGCCAGGATAGATATCTTGAGTTGAGCCAGTTTTCGGCATCTGATCATCAAAGGGATAAATTATTTTTTCCATACTGATTAAGAAGTTTTTAAAGCACCTTTATCAACTACCTGTAATATTCATCTACCGACATCCGTGCCACATCATTAAAAAGCATTTGTGACACAAACGATGTTTAAATAACACCGAAAAAATTAAGCTCATGATCACATCAAAGAATCCTTATCTTCTCAGCAAGCTTCTTGAGAACAATAAAGAGTGGGTTGACTCTGTTACCAAAAGCGACCCTGATTACTTTAGCAGACTTGTGCATCAACAAGCACCTGAATATTTATGGATTGGCTGCTCGGATTCCCGCGTTCCTGCCAACCAAATTACCGGCCTTGCTCCGGGCGAAGTGTTTGTTCATCGTAACATTGCCAACGTGGTTGTTCACACCGACCTCAACGCTCTATCAGTCATTCAATTTGCCGTTGATCAAATCAAAGTGAAACACATCATTGTGGTGGGTCACTATGGTTGTTCTGGCGTGAAAGCTGCACAAACAAAAGCCAGAATTGGTTTGGCCGACAATTGGATCAGACACGTTCAAGATGTTCAAGATAAACATGGAAAATATTTGGGGCAAGTTTTAAGAGAGTCAGATCAATTTGATAAATTATGCGAATTGAACGTGATTGAACAAGTCATGAATGTTTGCCAAACCACCAGCGTTCAAGACGCTTGGGCCAGAAATCAAGAAGTCACGGTGCACGGCTGGATTTATGACTTAAAAGATGGGCAAGTAAGAGACCTTGGTATCAGCATCAAAAATAGCAATGAATTGAATGACCGCTACCAAACCATCTTAGACAAAAATTACCCCAAAAGTGAGTAAACCGGAACCCATCAAGCGCCCAGAATCACCATGCATCAATCTATGCACCATGGATGATGAGGATCGCTATTGCTTGGGGTGCCACCGAACACTCGATGAAATTGCTCTATGGTCAAGCCTTGATCAAGAAGAAAAAGAATCTGTTTGGCAACTTCTTGAAGAGCGCTCAAACCTAAAAAATAAATAAATATCAATCTATAAATAATGATGTAGAAAGAATTTGGCCCCACCTACCAACAGGTAGATGGGGCCAATCTTTTACTGCAGTTATTTAATTAAATTAAATAATTAATCAGCGTAAACGCCTGCCTTCTTGATGATTGGTGACCACAAATCAATTTGAGCTTTCAAATGAGCTTTGTGACCAGCTGGGCTAGCATTCTTTTCATTAGGAATGTTTGCACCTAAGTCAGCCATCTTTGCTTTGTAACCAGCATCGTTGATACCAGCTTTTAGAGCAGCAGATAGCTTGTCAGTTGCAGCCTTTGGAGTTCCCTTTGGTGCATAAACTGCGTGCCAAACGTTCAACTCAAAGTTCTTCAAGCCTTGCTCATTCAAAGTTGGAAGATCTTTAAATGCAGCAATACGTTGCATAGTTGTTGCACCGTAAGGCTTAACTGAACCAGCCTTCAATTGACCAGCTAAGTTTGTTGTTTGATCGCACATCAATTGAACTTGACCACCAATCAAATCTGTCAAAGCAGGAGCTGTTCCTTTGTAAGGTACTGTTGTCATTTCTTGCTGAATAGCGGTCATGAACAACAAGCCACATAGGTGTGAAGCTGAACCAACACCAGCGTTTGCATAATTAACTTTAGTTCCGTTTGCTTTGATGTAGGCAAGCAATTCAGTTAAGTTCTTAGCTGGCAAATTTTTGTTAGCAACCATGACCATTGGCACATCAGCCACTTGACCTAGGTGCTCAAAATCTGTCAATGGGTTGTAGCCCAATTTCTTGTACAAGCTTGGAGCTGTTGACATACCGATGTGATGAATCAACACGGTATAGCCATCATTAGGTGCATTCATTACTTTCTTAGCAGCAATAGTTCCGCCAGCGCCTGGGGAGTTATCGATGATTACTTGCTGCTTTAAAGTTTTGCTCATCGCTAAAGCGATTTCACGAGCAACTTTGTCTGTTGGACCACCAGCAGCAAATGGAACTACCATTGTTACTGGCTTATCAGCTGGGAATGCTGCGTGTGCGCCAGCAGAAAGACTGCCAGCAATAATACCTACTGCCAACATGGCATGACGAATACTTTTCTTCATAAATATCTCCTATTTGGTTGTTGCCGTAAAAGAAGCAAATCAACAGTCTGATTGTAAGGAATTATTAAGAAAAATCACTAGAAGTAACTGTAAAACTCACTGGTATTTACCCTAGGATTACAAAGTTTTCCATACAAATCGGGCAATCTTGATGACTCAAACCCTTGCTGAATATGAGGGCTTTACTCAGAGAGACTCATACCAAGTAGATGGTCTGAAGTGATGGTGACTTTTTCTTTGATGGCACGCTTAGCAATTTTTAAGACTTGCTTATCTTTGCTGATCAAAGCAGATGGTCTAAGACTGTAGGCCAAATTTATGAATACTTGATCATCGCGATCTTTACATTTCCATGGCGCTTGGCAAAGCTCATCATCCGAAACAATTCTTGCCCAATTTTTCCATTGCTCACTGATGAGAACTTGCTGATCTTTGTCCAAAGAAAATTGCTCACGCCCAATAACATCTAGAAACTCTGCAAATGTTTTTTCAGTGGCAACCGCGTCTAATTGTTTGGCATCAAGAGCTGCTCGCAAAGGATGGGCTCGCTCATCATCAAATACCAAAACATCCAAAAGAATATTGGTATCTAAAACAACGGTTGGCTTCACTCCACCGTCACCGATTTTGCGAGATTACGAGGCTTATCAACATCAGTACCTCTGGCGCATGCCGTGTGATACGCCAGCAATTGCAGTGGAATGACGTGCAAGATAGGCGATAAGTCACCATAGTGCTCAGGCATACGAATCACATGGATGCCATCTTCAGCACGGATTTGTGTATCGCTATCAGCAAAAACAAATAGCTTTCCGCCACGCGCTTTTACCTCTTGCATATTCGACTTGAGCTTTTCTAACAAAGCATCATTGGGTGCCACTGTCACAACTGGCATTTGTTCTGTGACCAATGCCAACGGCCCATGCTTCAATTCTCCAGCAGGATAAGCTTCTGCATGGATATAAGAAATTTCTTTTAACTTGAGCGCACCTTCAAGTGCGATTGGGTAGTGAAGGCCACGACCCAAAAATAAAGCGTTTTCGCATTGAGCAAAAGCCTCGCTCCAAGCAATGATTTGCGGCTCAAGAGCCAGCACCGCATTAATTGCAGAAGGCAAATGACGCAAGCGATTGAAGGCATTGCGCTCTTGATCAACGCTTAAATAATTTTTGTTTTTCGCCAAAGTCAAAGCCAACAAATACAAACCAACCAATTGAGTCGTAAAAGCCTTTGTCGAGGCCACACCGATCTCTGTGCCAGCATGCGTTAAGAATTGATACTTGGTTTCTCGAACCATGGCGCTGGTCGCGACGTTACAAACTGCCAAAGTTTCTTGATGACCCAAGGATTGAGCATGTCTTAATGCTGCCAATGTATCTGCAGTTTCTCCTGATTGAGAAACCACCACAACCAAGGCGCGAGGATTCGGCACAGTTTTGCGATACCTGTATTCACTGGCAATCTCAACTTGAGTTGAAATACCAGCCACATCTTCAATCCAATATTTGGCTGTGCTTGCTGCGTAATAACTGGTGCCACAAGCCAAAATCAAAACACTGTCAATGTTTTTCCAATCAACTTGCTTGGCACCAAACAAACTTAAATCAGCAAACTCTGCATGACCCAAAGTATCTGCAACAGCGCGCGGCTGCTCAAAGATCTCTTTTTGCATGTAGTGTTGGTAGGGGCCCAAATCAACTTCAGCACTTTGCGTTGGCACCGGCTTTTTAGTTCTCTCTTGAACTTTGCCAGATACGTCCGTGATGATGACTTGATCTGTTGTTAAAACAGCAATGTCACCTTCTTCTAAGTACGCCATCATGCTCGCATGATCAGACACAGCCAAAGCATCAGAAGCTAAGAAATTTTCTTGATCGCCATAAGCCACCACCAATGGTGAACCAGCTCTTGCTCCAACCAATAATCCTGGTGTGTCTTTGGCAATCACAGCGATGGCATAGGCGCCGTGCAACTTTGGCACAACTGCTTGTACTGCTTTTGCCAAATCTCTAACAGCCATTTTGCTGTATGTCTGATGAATCAAATGCGCAATCACTTCAGTGTCTGTTTGAGACACAAACACATAACCTGCAGCCTTTAATTCTTCACGCAAGCTCTCATAGTTTTCAATGATGCCGTTGTGCACCAAACCAATCAAATCACCTGAAAAATGTGGGTG
>CAYYOB010000005.1:15984-32079 GCA_964473225.1 uncultured Polynucleobacter sp. | reverse complement strand
GATGGCCAGCCACGTTGATCACGTCATCGGTACGACCCAAGATAAAGAAGTAACCGTCTTTGTCTTTGATACCCCAGTCAAAGGTCGAGTAAACCATCTTGCCCGGCACAGTTTCCCAGTAAGTTTTAACAAAGCGCTCATCATCACCCCAAACTGTTTGCATGCATCCAGGAGGCAAGGGCCCTTCAATCGCAATCACACCCTTTTGATCAGCCCCAAGTTCAGCACCTGTTGCATCATCCAAAAGCTTCATGTTGTAACCGTAAACAGGAACGCCTGGTGAACCAAACTTGTGTGGCATCACTTCAATGCCACGCTGCAAGGCAAGCATTGGCCAACCAGTTTCTGTTTGCCAATAGTTATCCACGATTGGCTTATTGATTGCACCATGCAACCATGAAGCTGTTGGCTCATCCAGCGGCTCACCCGCCAAGAACACTGAACGCAAAGTTGATAGATCATATTTTGACAAGAATGCTGGATCTTGTTTTTTCAATACACGTGCTGCTGTTGGCGCAGAGAACATCACAGATACTTTGTACTTCTCAACCAAGTTCCACCAGATACCAGCATCAGGACGCAATGGCGTGCCTTCATACATGATGGTTGCCATGCCGTTGAGCAATGGGCCATAAATGATGTAGCTGTGTCCAACCACCCAACCAATGTCAGAAGTTGTGAACATCGCTTCACCCGGTTGACCGCCATAGATGTGGCGCATCGATGAAGCCAAAGCAACTGCATAACCACCGGTGTCACGTTGCACACCTTTCGGTTTACCAGTGGTGCCTGATGTGTACAAAATGTAAGAAGGATCAGTCGCATCAACCCATTCGCATGGCACTTGAGCATCCATCACTTTAGCGCGCTCAGTCGCGTAATCCAAATCGCGACCTGCAACCTTGTTGTATTCCACCAATTTACGGTCAATCAATAAAACTTTTTCTGGCTTGTGTGTGGCCAAAGTAATCGCTTCATCCAACAATGGCTTATATGGCACAGGCTTGCCACCACGAGCACCCGCATCGGCCAAGATCACCATCTTTGGTTTTGCATCGTCGATTCTTGAAGCCAAGCTGTGTGAAGCAAAGCCACCGAACACCACAGAGTGAATGGCACCAAGACGAGCACAAGCCAACATCGCAAATGCTGCTTCAGCGACCATTGGCATATAAATCAAAACGCGGTCACCTTTGACCACGCCATTCGCTTTAAGAATCGCAGCCATGCGATTCACTTCAGTGTGAAGCTCTTTGAATGTGTAAGTTTTTTCTTGATCAGTTTCTGTTGATACAGAAATCAAAGCTTGTTGATCACCACGATCTTTTAAGTGGCGGTCCACGGCATTGTGGCAAAGATTGATTTTGCCGCCCACGTACCATTTAGCAAATGGAGGATTGTTGTAATCCAATACTTTTTCAAAAGGCTTTTGCCATTCAACTAATTTAGCTTGTTCCGCCCAAAATCCTTCTGGGTCTTTAATTGAACGCTCGTGAAATGCCTTGTAAGCAGACATGTATCTCTCCCTGATATTTAGTCATCAATACTTTAACTTAATGAATGTGCATCTTCATGCTGACTAGCATCTGACACATCAGGGTTCACCCTAGGGGTGATGGTTGAATCAGCCCAAATGGTCCTCAGGACTTTTAGTTGGATTTTTTCTCATTGGCCGCCACCTTGGATTCTGCTTTAGGCTTTGGTTTAGGTTTGTTGGCGTTATTAGCTGTCTGTTTAGCTTTCGTCTTATTGGTTTTCTTGGCTGTGGTTTTTGCCTTCGGTTTGGACTTAGGCTTAGCTGCAACAATGCGCTCCAACATCAATTTACCGGTGTTATTGGCCACATGCTCAGCCACATCACCCACCTTGCCACCGCGAGGAATTATCACTGTCGAACCAGCTTTGATCCTCATACCCTTAGGAATTTTGTTAATTTGCCTGATTTGGTTCGCATCCACATCCAAACGAGTGGCCAGTTGATCAACTGTCTCACGGCTGTTCACTCTGATGGCAGTCCAAGAAGATAGCGGCCCCTTGTATTGCAATAAATTTTCTTGGAAAGACTCCGCGCGACCAAAGGGCAATAAGATTTGTGGATCGCTGGCACCCAAAATCACTGGCTTGTTGAATGATGGGTTCATGGCCTTGAACTCCTCCACTGTCATACGAGCAAACTGTGCCGCCAATTCAACATCAATGTCTTTTTCAGTTGTAACAATCACAAAGTATGGGTGATTCTCTAGGGTAGGAAGAGTCAAACCGTAGGACTTGGGGTTGGCCACAATATTTTTAATCGCCAGTAATTTAGGAACGTAATTACGCGTTTCATCCGGCATTCTTAAACTAGCGTAATTGGTCGGTAATTTTTTTGCTTTATTTCGCCTGATGGCTTTTGAAACATTGCCCTCGCCCCAGTTATAAGCAGCTAAAGCCAATTCCCAATCACCAAACATATTGTGCAAACGTTGCAAATAATCCAAAGCTGCATCAGTTGACTGGATCACATCTCGACGCTCATCGCGAAAGATGTTTTGCGTTAACTTAAAGTGCTTTCCTGTTGCCGGCATGAACTGCCACATACCAGATGCCTTAGCTCTTGAGTAAGCTTCGGGATTAAAGGCGCTTTCAATGAATGGTAATAGCGCTAACTCCATTGGCATGTTACGACGCTCGACTTCTTCAACAATGTAAAAAAGATAACGCGATGATCGCGACATCATGCGATCTACATAGTCAGGACGATCGGCATACCAACGAACATGCTTGATCACCAAAGGACTATCAGAGTCAGGAAACTCAAAACCATCACGAATACGATCCCAAAGATCGTTGTAAGGCGCATCCAAGGCGCCCACAGAATCTTTATCGATATTAACTCTTGGAGCTTTACCAGACTTGCTGTACTTACCAGACTTAGAGGTTTGTTGATCAGAGGTTAAGTCACTCCAGTCTTCACTCATGGTGGCGCAGGCGCTCAAGGCGGATGCAACCATCACGATGCTAAACAGTCGACATAGTCGCGTCGGTGAGAACGAAGTTGAGAATCTTTGCATCATGCCTTGAAAGTGTCTTTCCAAGAACGCAACTGAGCAAAAACTGTCACTGGATGTGTGTCGCTCACGGCTTTTTGTCTTTTCACTGATTCAATCACTTCGGCTTCTTCACACCTTAAAAATGGGTTCACTCTTTTTTCATGAGCGATGGTTGTTGGCACAGTGGGCAAACCTTGTTGTCGCAAAGTCTGCGCTGTCTGTTGCCAAGCCAATAAATCTTGATTATGCGGCTCAACAGCTAATGAGAATTTTATATTAGATAAAGTGTATTCGTGAGCACAATGCACCAATGTGGGATCCGGTAAGTTTTTTAATTTATTTAATGAATCCACCATTTGCGAGGGAGTACCCTCAAATAGGCGCCCACAGCCAGAAGCAAATAGTGTGTCACCACAAAATACGTGTGACTGTTGTCCTGCATTCAAATGGAAAGCGATGTGCCCTGCAGTGTGTCCTGGCACATCTAAGACTGTGAATTCACACGCAGGTCTTGCAATAGAAACAACATCTGATTCAATCAAACGCTCAGTGACCACGCTGATGTTTTCGTGAGCTGGCCCATAAACCACTGGTTTTTCTTGACCAAGAGATTCGCACCAAGCTAATAAATCAACCACACCACCGATGTGGTCGGCATGATGGTGTGTAATTAAAATAGCAGTCAGGGTCAAGCGATGTTCGGTGAGGTATTTAATCACCGGTCCAGCATCACCTGGATCAACAATTACGGCACAATGCTTATCTGAAATCAACCAAATATAGTTATCGTCATAAGCTGCAATTGAGCGCACTTGTAATAAATTGTCATCAGGCATAGAAATAACCACTTATGAGTCAACCAACTGATACTGATCATCAACAAGCTCCATGGACATCATGGGACGCTTGGCTTGGCTCACCTCCAGGAAAATACGTCCTGAAGTGGGAGCAAGCTCAATTTGACCACATTGTGAGTGATATTTTTGGTTATCACGCCTTGCAAATTGGATTGCCGCAATTACCAGCTTTGACTGAGAATCGGATGCCCCTGCAAATGATCTTGCGTGCACCGCACGACAAGCCTAACGATGAATCTGGTGGGCAATGGCACACGATTGAAGGCATCCCAGAAGAACTGCCATTTGCCAGCCAAAGCTTGGATTTAGTGGTACTGCCACACGTACTCGAGTTTGCCAACGACCCGCATGCCGTGCTGCGAGAGGTGGAACGCGTTTTGATGCCCGAAGGTCGCGTGGTGATTTCTGGTTTTAATCCAGCAAGCCTTTGGGGCTTGCGCCAATACTGCAGTCATTTGGTTGGTCAACCTTACCTTCCTAGAGAAGGACAGTTCCTTGCATTATTGAGATTGAAAGACTGGCTAAAGCTACTCAACTTCTCGGTTGATCGTGGACGCTTTGGTTGCTACCGACTGCCTTTGCGAAGTGAATCCGGCATGCAAAAACTAGCTTTCCTTGAAAAAGCAGGCGATCGCTGGTGGCCGGTTTTAGGCTCTGTTTTCATGGTGTCAGCGATCAAACGAGTATCAACTATGACACTGGTTGGCAGAATTGAGAAAGGTGCGTCAGCCAATCAAGCACAATTGAGCACTGTTACTCAATTAAATACATCTTCACAGAAGAATGAGCTGAAAGATCAGGCATGAGCACTACCGCACAAAACAAGGTTGTGATTTACACCGATGGCGCTTGCAAAGGTAACCCAGGTCCTGGCGGCTGGGGAGTAGTTTTGCGCTCAGGCGACAAAGAAAAGCATCTTCATGGTGGTGAGCTGATGACAACCAACAATCGCATGGAAATGACCGCCGTGATAGAAGCATTAAAGGCTCTCAAAATGGATTGCCATGTGAGCCTGTACACAGATTCCAAGTACGTCATGCAAGGCGTTACTGAATGGATGGGCGGCTGGAAAGCCAGGGGCTGGAAAACCGCCGGAAAAGATCCAGTTAAAAACGTCGATCTATGGCAAGAAATTGATGAATTGCTGGGCAAACATCAAATTGACTGGCACTGGGTCAAGGGACATGCAGGCCATCCAGGCAACGAACTAGCTGATGCTTTGGCCAATATAGGCGTCGAAGAAATCCTCAAAAAAACTGCGTTCTGAATTTAAATACGCCACCAAGCTCTTTGGGCCTGTAATAAATGCCAAATCAGGCTGAATGTGCGAGAATTAAGCTAGAACAAATAAGGAGATAGCGGCTTTAATTCAAAGCCCCTCAGCCATGCAGTTAATCACCAAAATTAAAGACAAAGTCATGCAGCTAGGCTGCCGTGTTGTGACTTACGCCATGAACCTGATCAAAAAATTTGATTGGGCTAAAACATATGCGTTTGTGATCAAACATAAAAAAAGAATCATCATCATTTTGATTGTGCTTTTTGCAGCCAACTACGCATACGACAAGTGGATGCCAAAGTCAGCTAAAAAGGCACCACCTCAATTAGTTACCACCACCGTGGTTGAAACTGTAGATACTCCGGTGATCATCGAAGCCACTGGCACCATCATTGCTGCCAACATCGTTGATATTCGTCCTCAAACAACCAATGTGGTGAGCAAGATACATATCAAAGAAGGTCAAGCAGTAAAAGCTGGTGATTTGCTATTTACTTTGGATGACAGAGCCAGTCGTGCCAATTACGAAAAAGCCAAAGCCCTGGCAGATGACGCAAGTCGTCAATACAAACGTTCTTTAGAGTTAATTGAGAAGAAGTTTATTTCTCAAGCAGCTGCTGATACCTCAAAAGCAAACATGCAATCAGCAGTAGCAAATGCCAAAGCGGCTGAAGTAGCATTGAGCTTCGATCACATTCGTGCGCCGATTGCCGGTCGTGCTGGCGTGATCAATGTCTTCCCTGGCAGCCTTGTGCAAGCTGGCACCAATGTCTCAAGCACTAGCAGTGCAACATCCACCACCACAACTGGCGCAATGGTGACGATCACTCAGCTAGACCCTATCAATGTTCAGTTCACCATCCCTGAAAAAGAAATTCCTTTGGTTCTTGCTAGTCGTGAGGCTGGAGATGAACTAACCGTGAGCGTGGATGTGAATGGTTCTGATACCGCAGTCGATGGCAAAGTATTTGTTATCGATAATCAAATTGATCCTGCCATCGGTGCCGTGAGAGTCAAAGCTCAGTTGAGCAATAAAAATGGCAGCATGATTCAGGGGCAATTTGTCAGAATCAAATTAAAAGCCAAAACTTTAAAAGACTCTTTGGTCATCCCAACTCAAGCAGTTGTTACTAACACCAAGGGTGATCATTTGTACGTGATTGAAAAAGCCAACACTGTTTCTCTTAAGCCGATCAAAGTCATTTATCAGTACCAAGGTAAGACAGTGATCTCGGGCGTTAATGCCGGCGACAAGATTGTGGTGGAAGGCAAACAAAACCTAAGACCTAATGGCGTGATCAGAGAATTATCTGGCGCTGGGAAGTAATCAGTCATGAACATCTCAGAGTTATGTATACGCCGACCGGTCATGACGGTGTTGCTGTCATTGGCCACCGTTGCAGCTGGCACCGTTGCTTATTTAAAAATACCGGTTGCCGCGCTTCCAAGTTTTAATACACCTGTCATTCAGGTCAGCGCTTCCTTACCTGGAGCGAGTCCTGAGAACATGGCATCTGCAGTTGCTCTGCCACTAGAAAAAGAGTTCTCAACGATTGATGGCATCACCGTCATCAGCTCAACCAATAGTTTGAGCAGCACCAATATCACCCTTGAGTTCAACAATAACCGTGACATTGATAAAGCGGCGGTAGATGTGCAAGCAGCCTTACTGCGTGCTCAAAAGCGCTTACCGATTGAAATGACCAATCCACCGTCGTATCGCAAGGTCAATCCTGCTGATGCGCCAGTCTTGATCATGACAATGACTTCTCCTTCAATGGATTTATCACAAATCAACGATTACGCAGAGAACCTAATCTCTCCGACCCTATCGACCATTGATGGTGTTGCACAAGTCTTGGTTTATGGCCAAAAAAGATATGCAGTCAGAATCCAAGTCAACCCATCTGTATTAGCTGCCAAGAATCTCACGATTGATGATGTTGCCAAAGCCATCAATAGTGCCAACTCCAATACCCCTGTGGGTGTTTTAGATGGCCCTCGCCAGCTATTGACCATTTATGCCAATGAACAATTGGTCAAAGCCAATGATTACGCCAACTTGGTGATTGCACAACGCAATGGTTTACCAGTGCGCCTAAAAGACGTTGCCAAGGTCGAAGAAAGTTATGAATCCGTCAAAACAGTAGCCGCTTATAACGGCGAGCGCTCGATTGCATTGGCCATTTTGCGTCAGCCAACTGCCAACTCTGTAGAGGTTGTCGATGCAGTGCGCAGGATGGTGCCTAAGTTTGAAGCGCAGATGCCAGCCTCAATCAATGTTAATTTATTGATTGATCGCTCAAAATCAATCAGAGAAGCGATTCATGATGTGAACCTCACCCTATTACTCACCATCGGTTTGGTGGTGATGGTGATTTTCTTATTCTTAAAGCGTGCAGCTGCCACCATTATTCCAGCTCTGAGCTTACCTATTTCATTAATTGGCGCTTTCTCCATCATGTATTGGATGGGCTACAGCCTAGATAACATCTCTTTGCTGGGCATCACCATTGCGGTTGGTCTGGTGGTTGATGATGCAATCGTGGTTCTTGAAAACATCATGCGTCATATTGAAAACGGCATGCACCCTTTAAAGGCCTCTCTGCTTGGTAGCCGTGAAGTGAGTTTCACGATTCTGTCAATCTCAATTTCATTGGTGGCCGTCTTCATTCCAATTTTCTTTATGCCTGGCCCCCTTGGCTTGCTGTTCAGAGAATTTGCCGTGGTTGTTTCTTTGTCGATCCTAGTATCAGCCGTTGTTTCATTGACTTTGGTGCCAATGCTTTGCAGTCGCTTTTTACCAAAGCATGGTCAAGAAGCAAAAGAACGCCCTATCACCATCAAGTTCGATCGCTATTTCAATCAAGTTTTAGCAACCTATGAAAAAGCATTGGATTGGGCATTACAAAATCAAAAGAAAGTTTTGCAAGGTGCCTTAGCGACTTTCGTGATCACCATTGGTTTATTTGTCTTGAGCCCTAAAGGCTTTTTCCCGGAAGAAGATACTGGTCAGTTATTTATTACCAGTGAGGCTGCCAATGACATTTCATTCAATGCCATGGTTGAGTTACAAAACAAAGCGGCTGAAATAGTTCGCAACAATAAGAATATCGAAGGCCTGGTATCCATCATCGGAGGCGGAGCCAATACAGGTAGCAATACTGGCAGGATGTTCGTTAACCTAAAACCTCGTGGCGACAGAGCGCCAATGAAGAAAGTGTTAGAGAGTCTGCGCAAAGATTTGCGAGATATTCCAGGTCTTGCTATTTATATGCGCCCTATTCAGAACTTACAACTCGGCGGCAAAGTCACCAAGAGCCGTTATCAATACATCTTGCAAAGCGTGGGCTTTGAGGGCATCAATGAGTGGTCAACTAAGGTCACTGAAAAGATGCGCTCTGAACCAGGCATCTTCCGCGACATCACGACTGATTCTCAGCTCAAGGGTTTGCAAGCTCAAATTGATATTGATCGAGACAAGGCTGCTAGTGCAGGTGTAACGGTTGCTGATATCCGAAATGCTTTGTATTCAGCCTATGGTGAGAGACAGGTATCAACGATCTACACCAGCGTGAACACCTATCAAGTCATTTTGCAAGCTGCCAATGAATACAAGCAATATGAAACTGATTTAAATGGCATTTACGTAAGAGGCAGAACCAGCGATAAATTGGTTCCACTGTCCAGCATCGCCTCCTTCAGAAGAACCATTGGACCAACCGCTGTGAACCACCAAGGACAAGTGCCAGCGGTGACCATTTCATTCAACTTAGCTCCCGATGTCGCCTTGGGCGATGCCACCAAGAAGTTAGAACAATACGTCAAAGAACTTCAACTACCGCCATCAATCATCACGAGCTATGGTGGTGATGCAGCTGTATTCAAAAGCGGTCAATCCAGTCAAATCATTTTGTTGTTAGCCGCTGTATTGGTAATTTACGTTCTCTTGGGTGTTTTATATGAGAGCTACATCCATCCTTTGACGATTTTGGCAGGCTTACCATCTGCTGCCATTGGTGCTTTGATCTTCCTGCGAATTTTTGATTTGGAATTAACCATCATTGCGGTCATTGGTATTTTGCTTTTGATTGGTCTGGTGAAAAAGAATGCAATTTTGATGATTGACTTTGCTTTAGATGCACAGCGCACTCAAAACATGTCACCTCGTGAAGCCATTCGTACTGCCTGCTTATTGAGATTCAGGCCGATCACCATGACCACCCTCACAGCGGTGGTGGGTGCACTACCAATTGCTCTGGGCTTGGGTGCTGGTGCTGAATTAAGACAACCTTTGGGTATTGCGGTGGTGGGCGGCTTGATTGTGTCGCAAGTGGTGACATTGATCATCACCCCGGTCATTTATCTTTATTTAGATAAATACAGTGGCACAGGCCCCATGGAGATCCCTGCTGAAATGCTAAAGGATTGAGCTTGAGTTTTAAGCTTGGAATCAGAGATTTAATTTTGTTATTGGTTTTAAATTAGGAAGAATTTATGCGTCAAATCATCCTTGATACGGAAACAACTGGTCTTAATCCACTCACTGGCGATCGAGTGATTGAGATTGGCTGCCTAGAAATGATCGATCGACGCTTGACCGGTAATAAGCTACACCATTACATCAACCCTCAAAGAGACATTGATCCAGGTGCCGTGGCTGTTCACGGCTTAACGGTTGAGTTCTTATCTGATAAGCCAGTTTTTGCTGATGTAGCCGATGAGATCATTGCTTTCCTAAAAGATTCTGAAGTGATCATTCATAACGCCCCCTTTGACGTGGGCTTTTTGGATGCCGAATTTGGACTCTTGAAACGTGGCAAAGTCGACGATCATGTGGCAGCAGTGATTGACACCCTCAAGAACGCCCGAGAGATGTTCCCTGGCAAAAGAAATTCTTTGGATGCTCTGTGCGAACGTTTTGCTATCAGCAACGAACACCGGACCCTGCACGGCGCTCTGCTAGATGCTGAACTATTGGCTGAGGTGTATTTGGCCATGACCCGTGGTCAAGAAGATTTAATGATTGACTTGCACGGCATGGACAGTGAGGCGGCCAATGCGAAGCGCAAGCCTTTGCCTACCAAGTTAGTGGTTCAGTTAGCCTCGATTGAAGAGCAAGAAGCCCATCAAGCCTATCTAGAGGATGTGGCGAAAGCTGCTAAGAAGCCACCTGTTTGGAGTTGAATACAGTCAAGCAGAGCTTAGTTTGAGATAGATGGATGGATAAGAAAAAAGATCGCCGCAGCGATCTTTTTTCTTATGTACTTTTCTTATGTACTTTTCTGATTCTCTTTTTACTGACTTAATTTTTACTAGGTAATTTATTTATCTGCTGACTGATTAACCCATCTTAGGTGGAAAGAACTTGTACCAAAAGCCATAAGCCCAGCAAGCGACACAGAATGAAAATGCCCACTCAAGGGTAGAGAAAACCACCAACACAATTGCTGGCACTTTCCACAAATCATTGCCCGAATAAAACAAGATGGAAGCAACCGTTGCAGCAATGAACAAAAGCTTGTTGGCAAACATTTTGGCCCCCGCATTTTCTTTTTTGCCAGCAAGGTTCATACCCGTCATGATTTTGGTAAACAGGCGATGTGAAGGACATTTATTGTGACCAAAAAAGCCTCGAACCAAACCCATTAAAGCCAAGATAGGTAAAAGATGTGGAAAACCCAACAAAGCGATAACGCAAACCATAAATGTAATAAAGGCTTCAAGCCTCACAACATTGGCGTTCACTGGCGGGATATCAAAACGTAACATGCTCACTCCTTTGATGAGATTTCATCTCACTCATTAATTTTATATTTTATATAAAGACAATGAAGTTTAAGCTTAAATAAGCTCATGGTCACTTATTTAAAATTTCTAGGTGACCATGTGCTTTTGAGATGAATTTGAGATGTTTTAGTTTGAACCCTTGTCTTGATCTCTTACTGCAAAGCTTTTGTGATCTCTTCTTGAGTGGTCACAAAATTAATCTCAGTCATTTTTCCAGCCTTGAGTTTGATGATGGTGATCGCATCATCTTTTTGCGGGAAACGTTTTGATTGCGCTTCGTCTTTCAAGATAGCAATTGTGTAGGGTCTTTTTTGCATTTTTGGAATAGCCACCATTTTGGTGATGAAGCCAGGCATGCCACTGATATCGGCCACGTAGATGGCTTTTTTATCCACCAAAGTTGTTGGCGGCAAAGCCTCAAGAGTCTTACTCATTAGAGCACTGGTTGATTTACCCGCAGCAAATAGAACCAAATTAGTTTGCTCATTGATCGCAACAGATTTGTCGTGCTGATCTTTCATCTCAAGAGTCAAACTATCTCCAACACGTGCTCCACCTTCTGCTTGATTGGCCGAGGCAATCAAAGCAAATCCGCATAAAACCAACGCCAACGCCACTAATTTTTTCAAAATAACACCTATTTTCTAATAAATAAATTTATATAAATCAATGGCTTGTGTATTTAATGCCTTGACTTAAGAATCCTTAATTTAGCCTTAATTTTCGACCTCTATTGTTTGACCTATACCAAACAAAAGGATCAGACATGGCTCTTACATTAAGAACATATCATGACGCAAAGCATACCTTAATCTGCCCAGAATTTAATTCTGAGGAAGATGTTTACAAGTTCGAATGGGTAACCAAACAACATCCAGACAGAGAAAGCCTTCAGTCTTTTATTGCAACGACCTTCTATCAAACATATGGCGCTGATGTTCATCACTTCAGCGACATCTTGGTCGGCTGTAAAGATGCTCAAGGTCAATGGTTAGCAGCTTTAGGCTTTTCAGCGATCACGGATAAAAAATGTTTTCTTGAGCAATACCTAGATGCTCCATTAGAAATCAACATTGAAGCTCAGGTCAAAGAACACACCACTCGTGAGCAAATTGTTGAGGTTGGTAATTTAGCTGCAATTCATGCAGGCGCTGGCAGAACCTTGATCATCAACATGACCCGCTTTCTCCATGAGCAGGGATACAAGTGGGTGACCTTTACGGCCACTCGCAATCTCTTGAACTCGTTCAAGCGCTTAGGCATTAAGTTGTTTCAGTTGGCAGAAGCTGACCCAAGCCGCTTAGAAGATGGCGGCAAAAATTGGGGCACTTATTACAACACTCAACCACAAGTGATGTTTGGTGATATCGCTTCAGGCTATGAGAAGCTGGCTTAACTCAATCCCAGAAAATCAAATCATCCTGTCTTCTAGGACAGAGTCTTGGGATAAGACTGCCCTTTTAAAGAAAGTTTCTGAAGTATCTGAAGCTCTTTTAAATAGAAAGAACCCCAAAGCACCCGTAGGCATCATTGCTGACAATTCCATGGAGTGGATTGCGATTGATTTAGCTACCCAAGACATTGGCGTGACCTTGGTGCCGCTTCCAAGCTTCTTCACACCGAGCCAATGGCTCCATGCCATCAAATCAAGTGGCATTCAGGCGATTTTTTGCCATCAAGAAGATGTGGCTAGAAGTCTCGGCTTCGTATTTCAGAATGACTATGTTGGCGAATTAAAGTTATTTGAAAGTATGAGCGTTCTATCAAGTATGGTAGATCAGCCTAATCTATCAGAAGTACAAAAGATAACCTACACCTCTGGTACCACCTCAGAGCCAAAAGGTGTTTGCTTGAGCACAAACCAACAATGGTCTGTGGCCCAATCACTAGAAGAGGCGCTCCGCTTCCTTGAAATTAAAAGGCATCTGAATGTCCTACCCTTATCAGTTCTTTTAGAAAACATTGCTGGCGTATACACAGCTTTGTCTTGCGGCGCTGAAAATATATGCGTGCCATTGAGCGAGGTTGGCTTGCATGGCTCAAGTAACTTTGATGCAGATGCTTGCATGGCAGCCATTGAAAAATACCAAGCAGAAAGCATCATTCTTTTGCCTCAAATGCTTCAAGCCATCGTTGCTCGCAGCACAAAGCAAGATCCTCGCTTGAAAAGCTTAAAGTTTGTGGCTGTCGGTGGCGGTAAAACGCCTGTGGCATTGATCAAGGCGGCTAAGTCGATGGGCATACCAGTCTACGAAGGCTATGGCTTGTCAGAGTGCGCATCAGTACTTGCTTTAAATACCCCCAAGAATGAACGTATCGGCAGTGTTGGCAAGGTTCTCTCCAATCGAACCATTCGAGTGTCAAATGATGGCGAAATTGAGGTCAAGAATATAAACCTACCTCATTATTTAGAAAAAACCGACGAGCTTGCAGCAAGCAATGGTGAATGGTTAGCCACTGGTGACCTAGGTCATCTTGATGACGATGGCTTCTTGTATTTAGACGGTCGTAAAAAGAATGTACTAATCACCAGCTTTGGCAGAAACATATCACCAGAATGGCCTGAGTCCTTGATATTGGGGAGTGGCTTATTTAGACAGGCAATGGTCATCGGCGATGGTCAAGCGCAACTGGGTGCTTTATTGGTTAAAGCCAAAGATGATTTATCTGATGATGCTATTCAGACGGCAATCACATCAGTCAATCAATCTCTACCCGACTATGCACAAATCAAACATTGGTATTCAGTTGGCGAACCGTTCACACCCGGCAACGGCCTTGCCACTGCCAATGGCAGACTGAAACGAGATCTCATCAAAAATAAATTCAACAATCAAATTGAATTGTTGTACGCAAATACTTAAATACGGAGAATCAATGAAATTCTTTCATCAATTGCAAAGCTCTACAGAACAAGAAAAACAAGTTCTCTTTTCTGCCCCCATCATTGGACTTGCCTTAAAGGGTGAAATTCATAAGGAGCAGTATGTTGCTTTTTTAACCCAGGCCTATCACCACGTTAAACACACGGTGCCATTATTGATGGCCTGTGGTTCAAGATTGGGCACTCAGCATGAGTGGCTAAGAACTGCGATTGCAGAGTACATTGAAGAAGAGCTGGGTCATGAAGAGTGGATCTTGTCAGATATTGCTGCCTGCGGAGGTGATGCAGAAAAAGTGAGGCATTCTCGTCCACACATCAGCACTGAGATGATGGTGGCCTACGCTTATCACCAAATCGATCGTGGTAATCCAATTGGATTTTTTGGTATGGTGCACGTCCTTGAAGGCACCAGCATTGCCTTGGCAACCAATGCAGCCAGCTCTATCAAAGACAGCCTTGGTTTACCTCCCAACGCCTTTAGCTACCTCAACTCTCATGGCAGCTTGGACTTAGAGCACGTCAAATTCTTTGAAGGTTTGATGGATCAAGTCACAGATTCAAAAGATCAAGAAACCATCATTCATTGCGCCAAAAACTTTTACAAGCTTTACGGCGATATTTTTAGAAGCATTAGCACTGCTAACACAGAAGAACTGATTTTTAACTGATCACCATGACACATATTCCATACAAGGCAGTTTTAACAGGAGCCACTGGGGGCATCGGCAGAGCCATTGCTCTGCAATTGGCGCCGAAGTGCTCATCTTTGATTTTGATGGGCCGCGATACTGAAAAGCTAGAGGCTTTGAAGAATGAATTATCAAATAATGCTGCGCGCATTCAAATTATTTCTGGTGATTTGTGTGATGACAGCACCTCCATTCGATTGATGGATGCCATCTCGGCTCAACAAGGGATTAATCTCTTGATCAACAATGCAGGCATCAGCCTATTTAAAAGTTTTGAGCAGCAATCAGATAAAGAGATCACACAGCTGATGTTAACTAATCTGATTTCTCCAATGCTCTTATGCAAACAATTAGTCCCTCTTTTAAAGAAAGAATCCTCACAGATCATCAATATCGGATCTATCTTCGGGTATCTAGGATTTCCAGGCTTTACTTCTTACTGTGCCAGCAAGTTTGGTTTACGAGGCTTCTCTCAGTCTCTTCGTCGAGAGTTATCAGACACATCTGTATCAGTCAGATATTTTGCTCCACGTGCGACCAAAACAAGCATCAATTCAGATCAAGTGACGCAAATGAACGCAGAACTTAAAACTGATTCAGATACCCCAGAGTTTGTGGCCAAGGAATTCATGAAATTCTTGGATGGCAAGGCCTGGGAAAAGAAATTAGGTTTCAAAGAATCATTTTTTGTCTTTATGAATCACTTATTTCCAGGCGCACCAGACAAAGCTATTCAAGGTCAGCTTCCAATCATCAACAAATATCTTAAAAAGTAATCACGAGGTTTATATGAACATCATTAAAAAAATCCCTGCTGCTCTTTTACTGAGCTTATCTCTCATCAGCTCTTTTGCTACTGCAAGCGTAGAGGAAGATGTCAGCGCACTACAAAAAGGATGGGAGAAGGTGAAATATCAAAGTCCTGAGTCAGCCCATGAGAAAGGCTTCGAGTCTTTGATCAAAGAAGCCAATCAATTGGTAGCTCAGAACCCAGACCGCGCTGAGATATTGATTTGGCAAGGCATCATTGAATCCAGCTATGCGGGCGCAAAAGGTGGGTTAGGCGCACTATCCCACGTGAAGAATGCCAAGAAGACTTTTGAAAAAGCCCTAGAAATTAATCCAATGGCTTTGGATGGTTCTGCTTATACAAGTTTAGGCTCACTCTACTATCAAGTTCCAGGATGGCCGATTGGCTTTGGTGATGATAAAAAAGCTGCTGAATATCTAAAGAAAGGTTTGAGCATCAATCCCGACGGTATCGATCCTAATTACTTTTATGCTGACTTCTTGTTCAGAAGTGGTGACTACCCGGGTGCTGAAAAATCTTTGCGCAAAGCCTTGCAGGCACCTGCTAGAAACGGTCGCGCAATAGCAGATGATGGCCGTCGCAAAGAAATCAATCAATTACTTGTAAAAGTAGCCGAAAAACGAAAATAATCACCTGGGTTAATCGATTAAACTGTTTAAATTGTTAGCTAATCATTGATTAAAGGGCTTGGGCAGTGAGAATTTTATTGGTAGAAGACGATGAATTACTCGCATCAGGCTTGATCACTGCATT
>CAYYOB010000005.1:10424-15884 GCA_964473225.1 uncultured Polynucleobacter sp. | reverse complement strand
GAATTTTATTGGTAGAAGACGATGAATTACTCGCATCAGGCTTGATCACTGCATTAACTCGCGCCAATCATCATGTAGACCATGTCGTGGACGGTCAAAAAGCCATCCACGCATTGGTTGATGGCGAGTTCGATATTGCCATCCTGGATTTAGGCTTGCCAAAGATTGACGGCACAGAGGTGCTCAGAACTATTCGCCAAAAGGGTAACCATATCCCTGTTCTGATCTTGTCCGCCAGAGATGCCACAAAAGATCGCATCCTTGGTTTGGATTTGGGTGCTGATGATTACCTCACCAAACCATTTGAATTGGATGAGCTACTCGCAAGACTACGGGTTTTAGAAAGACGTCGCAGCGGCAACACAGTCAATCAAATAAAGATAGGTGATTTGATCATCGACCTCACATCCCTATCAGTCACTTGGAAAAGCGTTCCTCTAGATCTACAGCGCCGTGAATTTGCCCTTCTAAAGAAATTAGCAGAAAGCCCTCATCAGGTTTTTAATCGTTCTCAACTTGAAGAATCTCTGTACGGATGGAATGACGGCGTTGAGAGCAACACGATTGATGTGCACATCCATAATTTACGTAAAAAAATCAGTCCAAATATCGTCAAGACACTTCGAGGCGTTGGTTACAGAATTGGCGATATAGAGGAATCATGATTTATTTTTCAATTAGAAAACGTTTACTACTTGGAATATTTTTATCCATGATCATGATTTTGGGTGGCATGGGTCTTGCCGCTCATTTTGTGACTGAACATGAATCAGAAGAAATTTTTAGTGCACGCCTGGCAACTTCTGCCAGAGTGTTAGAGGTTTTGGCTGCTAAACAACTGGAGCATGCCACCATCGCCAACCCCATCATCATTGAATTACCGAAAGAGTTAGAGCACCAGCACTCGTCTACTGAGGAAATCAGTGGGCATCCTTACGAAAGTAAGATTTCTTTTCAGATTTGGCACAGCAATGGAAAGTTGCTGGCTAAATCAGCCACAGCTCCTAACAAACCATTAGGTCCTTTATCTGAAGGCTTCAGTAAAAATCTGATTGGCGATGATTTATGGCAAGTATTCAATCTCAAATCGGGCGATGTGTGGGTGATGGTCGCTGAAATGGATGCGGTGAGAGGTGAAATGGCTGGTGATCTGGGTGTGGCCATCATGACGCCATTGATCATTGGCTCATTGATTCTATTGATTGTGATTAATTTAATTGCTTACAGAAGTCTTCAGCCTTTGCAATCCCTGGCTAATGTCATTGCCGCTCGCGACCCGCAGTCAATCAAACCAATCAAACTATCCAAGACTCCTCTTGAATTAAAGCCGGTGATTGACGAACTGAACCACTTACTTGATAGGGTTCAAAAAGCCTTTAAACGTGAGCAACAGTTCATAGATGCCGCTGCTCACGAAATCAGGACACCGATTGCAGCACTTCAAGTGCATATCGAAAACGCTGCTAATGCCAAAAATGATGGTGATAGAGATCAATCCTTGTCCGAGGCCTTGAATGGTCTTCGTAGAACCACGCGCCTAACAGAGCAACTCTTGACCATGAGTCGTGTCAGTGGTGCCACCGACAAAGAGCAACTGCAAACCTTATCTCTTGATGGTATTTGTAAAGAAGTTGTTAAAAATACCAAACCACTCATCACTCAACGCGAACAAACCATTGAGTTACATATCAGCGATGATTGTTTGATACACGGTGAGCAACACAAGATTGAGCGCGTGATACAAAATCTGATTGATAACGCCTCTCAATATGGCGAAGCACAAGGGCTTATCTCGGTTTCTTTAGAGAAAGTAGCAGATACAGTCCGCTTGATTGTTAGCAATGATGGTGACACCATCCCCCAATCTGAAAAGATCAAAGTGTTTGATCCTTATTACAGGATCTTGGGAAGCAAATCATTTGGGAGTGGCTTAGGTCTTGCGATTGTTAAAGAAATTGTTCAGCAGCACAAAGGATCCATACGGATTGAGGACAAATCCGCAGGCAATGGCGTTCAAGTAATCATTGAATTCAAAAGCGCGATTTAATCAAACCACTTTTGAGTACTTGGCTTGTGTTTGTGCGTCTCTCAAGTGTCTATCAAACACCATGGCAACGCGCCTAACCAGCAGGCGCCCCTTGGTAGGTACATAGATCTTTTTACCCTGCCATTCTATTAGTCCCGCCTCTTCAAGCTCTTTGAGCTCTGGCAACTCTCTTGAGAAGTAAGTATCAAAATTAATCTGATGGGTTTTAGCAAATAATTCTGTGTCCAATTCAAATTGGCACATTAATTCACCAATCAACTCGCGCCTAAGTAGATCATCTTGATTCAATCTCATGCCACGCAGAGTGGGCAGTTGATGATGATCTAGAGCGTGGTAATAGTCTTCTAGTGTTTTGACGTTTTGTGGATAAGTGTCATCAACCTTACCAATTGATGAAATACCAAAGGCCAATAGATCACATTCAGCTTGAGTTGAGTAGCCCTGAAAGTTGCGATGCAAACGCCCTTCTTTTTGAGCAATCGCTAACTCATCATCTGGCTTTGAAAAGTGATCCATGCCAATGAAAACAAATCCAGCCCCGTTGAGTTGCTCAATGGTGTTAGCCAAGATGTCTAATTTATCCTTGGCCACTGGTAATTGGTCTTCCGCAATACGACGTTGAGGCTTGAAGATGGTGGGCAGATGCGCATAACTATAAACAGATAAGCGATCAGGGCTCATCTCAATCACCGCATTGACTGTGTCCTTGAATGTCACTGGGGTTTGCTTGGGTAAACCATAAATCAAATCAACGCTGACTGAGTTGAAGCCATGCTTTCTAGCCCAATCAATCACATCTTTTGTTTCTTTTATTGTTTGCACTCGATGAACCGCTTGCTGAACTTCTAAATTGAAGTCCTGCACACCCAAACTGATGCGGTTAAATCCCAAACTTGCCAAGAGTTCAATATCAGCTTCACTGACACGCCGCGGATCAATCTCAATTGAATACTCACCACCCTCTTGCAATTCAAAATGCTCTTTGGTGTGATGCATCAATTCAATCATTTCTTCATGAGATAAAAAGGTGGGGGTTCCACCGCCCCAATGAAGTTGAGTCACTGGAATTTTTTTACTCACACCCATGACTTGGGTGACGAGATTCATTTCTTTGGCCAAGTACTTGATGTATTTCGCACTTCGACCATGATCCTTGGTGATGATTTTGTTACATCCACAGTAGTAACAAATATTTGGGCAAAACGGTAAATGGAAATACAAAGAGATTGGTTTTTGATGCGTGGCACATCGTTTCAATGCATCGATATAGTCAGCCTGATTGAACTGGCCATTGAATCGATCAGCGCTTGGGTAGGATGTGTAGCGTGGCCCATTGATATCGAAGCGCTTCAACAATTCAGGCTGAAACAGAGGCTCAGAGGCAGTTTGGGCTAAGACAGAGGGTTGCTCTAAAAAAGTCATGGGGGCTATTTTAAGCCCCCATGTTTTAGCTCCAATTGATGAAAGTCAAATGGATTGGTTAAAGTTAGTTAAATTAACTAAGGATTTAATCCTTTAACCATTCACTGGCATGCTAAAGCTCGGACCCTGAGCAATGGTTTCTGGCCAACGCTGAGTCACAGCCTTCATGCGAGTATAGAAACGCACACCTTCTGGACCATGCACGTGATGGTCGCCGAATAGACTGCGCTTCCAACCACCGAATGAATGGAAGGCCATCGGTACTGGAATAGGCACGTTCACACCCACCATACCTACCTGAATGCGGCTGACAAATTCACGAGCAGTGTTACCGTCTCTGGTGAAGATCGCTGTGCCATTACCGTACTCGTGATCATTGATCAACTGAATCGCTGTGGCAACATCATCAACACGCATCACGCTCAACACTGGGCCAAAGATTTCTTCTTTGTAGATGCTCATATTCGGCTTCACGTTGTCGAATAAACAACCGCCCAAGAAGAAGCCGTTTTCACAACCAGCTACTTTTAAGTTACGGCCATCGACCACCAACTTAGCACCTTCTTTAACACCAGCGTCCACATAACCTGTGACTTTATCCAAATGAACTTTGGTCACCAATGGGCCCATTTCAGCACCAGGAGTTAAACCATTATCAACTTTGAGTTTCTTGATACGAGTTGATAACTTTTCAATCAAAGCATCAGCCACATTACCAACAGCCACCGCCACTGAAATCGCCATACAACGCTCACCAGCAGAACCGTAAGCAGCGCCCATCAATGCATCCACTGCTTGATCTAAATCGGCATCAGGCATCACCACCATGTGATTCTTGGCTCCGCCCAAGGCTTGAACGCGCTTGCCATTTTTGGCAGCTGTTTCATAAATGTAAGAAGCGATTGGAGTTGATCCGACAAAGCTGATGGCTTTCACATCAGAATGGTTCAACAATGCGTCTACAGCGGTTTTATCGCCCTGCACAACGTTAAATACACCTTTTGGCAAACCAGCCTCTTCCAACCACTTAGCAGCCAATAATGTGGCTGAAGGATCTCTTTCTGAAGGCTTGAGTACAAATGTGTTGCCAGCGGCAATAGCTACTGGGTACATCCACATTGGCACCATTGCTGGGAAGTTGAATGGTGTGATACCTGCGCACACACCAAGTGCTTGACGCATAGTCCATGCATCCATACCTTTGGCGATTTGCTCGGTGTATTCACCTTTTAGAAGCTGAGGAATACCACAAGCAAAATCCACCACCTCTAATCCACGCTGAATCTCACCTTTGGCATCATCAAATGTTTTTCCGTGTTCACGAGTGATCACTTCTGCCATTTCATCAATACGAGCTTCAATGATGGCCTTGAAATTGAACATGACCTTGGCGCGACGCGTCACAGGTGTGGTTGACCAGGCTGGGAAAGCGGCTTTGGCTGCAGCAACAGCTTTGGCTACGCCATCAACTGAGGCTAACTCAACATTGGCACGTACTTGACCTGTTGCAGGCTCATACACTGGGGCAGTATTACCGCCAAAACGAATGACCTCACCATTGATATGGTGTCCGATTGTTTCTGACATTTTGTCTCCTACTTCATTTATATTCTTAGAATTACAACTTTACCAATATTCTACCTAATTGACAGCTTTTAGATCTTTTCTCAAGCTTTTTGCAGCGATATTGGCCTTAGGGCAATTATCAGCTTGCGCCATGATGGCAGCCTATCCCTTGACGACGGCCAGCGTTGGCACCACAGTCGCAACAGGTAAGAGTTTGACGGATCACGCCGCATCTGAGGGTACAGGGCATGATTGTTCAGTCATGCGGGTATTTGAGGGCAGAGCAATTTGTGAAAAACGCCTAAAACCGAGCGAAATACCAGTCAAAGATTACAGCCGCCAACAGCGAGTGGTCCCCAAGTAATTTATCTTGTTCTAAAAGGCTGTTTGAAGAGGCTTTTAAACAAGTTAAAGTCCACACCAGG
>CAYYOB010000005.1:0-10324 GCA_964473225.1 uncultured Polynucleobacter sp. | reverse complement strand
CCAAGCCCATACCGGACCCAGCCCTTATTGAAGGGTATCTTTTAAAGCTGGAAAAATCGGTAAAGAAACGACCTCAATACCCTCTTCGCGAAGCTCAGCAGTTTCATCAACGGTCGCATGACCACGAATACTTCTCTCAGGGGCTTCTTGGTAATGTATTTTTCTGGCCTCTTCAGCAAAGTCATGGCCAACATCTTCTGTTTTATTGATGAGCTCTCTCATCGCCTTCATGACCGTAGCCTGAACTTGAGCCTGCAAGTGCGCATGCTCTGAACCAGTCAAAACCATGGATTGGCCAGCGGCACCACTCACCGCAGCTGAGTTATTGGTTTGAGATGTCGATTGATCAGCTGGCACCAATTCACGGGTGCTACTCTTAGCGATTCGCGGGGCTGAAGGTAAGCGAATAATCTCATTGCTATCGCACACAGGGCAACTGAGCAAACCAGTTTCCTGCTGAGAAACATAATCAGCCTCAGAAGCAAACCACCCCTCAAAGTGGTGATCTAGATGGCAAGCGAGGTTATAGACTTTCATGGGATAAAGCGGACTTATGACTTATTAATATGTTTACTATTTTAATTACTTAATTGATTTCTGTTTTATTTTGGATCTACTTAGATCTCTTTGAGTCGCCTGGACAAGTGGTAAACAGAAATGATGGTTTTAACATCTGTGATTTTGCCGTTAGCGATCCATTCATGCATTTCATCCAAAGTGGCTGCAAACACATCTAAAAATTCACCCTCATCCAAAGAGCGCTCACCCAAGGTCAAATCTTTAGCGAGATAAATATCAATGGTTTCTGTTGCATAAGAAATCACCGGATGAATCCTACCAAGAAATTCCCAAGATTTTGCCGAATAACCAGTTTCTTCTAAGAGTTCACGCTGAGCACACAACAATGGATCTTCATCAGGATCCAACTTGCCAGCAGGGATCTCAATCATCGCCGTATCTACAGGGTAACGAAACTGCCTTTCTAGCAAGATTCGGCCATCATTCAAGATAGGCATGATTGCCACGGCACCAGGATGAATCAAATATTCGCGAAAAGTTGAGTTGCCATCTGGCAGCGTAACGATGTCTTTTTTTAGGTGTAAGAATTTTCCAGAATAAACGTCCTCAGAAGAGGTGCAATGCTCACGCAAGTGGTCATCAGTTTCAGGTAAATCACAGAAACTTTTTTCTGGCTTGGGGCTTGACTCAGGCGAACTCATTAAATCAACAAGACAAGGTGGAGGTGGCTTTAGCCACGAGCATCATTGCGATGCTTCATCAGAAAACGCCAAGTGAAACCCGGGAAAGCAGCTACAAAGAACAAGCACAAGCTGACTGCAAAGAATTCCCAACGTTTTGGAAAGGCATTACCAATCATGTTTTCCAATGAATACCCAATCAAACCAATCAGGGCGTACCAAAAACCCATTTCCAATAAACACCAACCCACGTGTTTATCTTCAAGCGTTTTGACGAATAAAAATTTACGGCTTATATATGGGGCATTGGCAGCCACCAGGGCCACCAATATCAAGATCCAAGATTCAATACTCAAGCTAGCTGGTGCCATGATTAACTCAATAAAGTGGTTGACATGGCACTCAAACAAAGTGCCATCAATGTTGCTGGGAAAATGCCGCACAACAAAACAAACAAGCCATTCAAAGTGAAGACTGTTTTAACTACCAAGCCGCCTTCGATTGGTGCCGTTTGAATTGGCTCATCAAAGTACATGCACTTAACAACACGCAAGTAATAAAACGCGCCCACCAATGAAGCCATCACAGCAATGATTGCAAGATACAAATGCTCACCATCAATCAAAGCCTCAAGAATCGACAACTTAGCAGCAAAGCCGACTGTTGGAGGAATGCCTGCCAAAGAGAACATCAAGACCAATGCAATAAATGCCATCCATGGGTGACGACGATTCAAACCCTTCAAGTCATCTAATGTCTCGCACTCGTAACCTTTGCGAGATAGCATCATCAATAGACCAAAAGAACCCAAAGTGGTCAACACATAGGTCACCGCATAGAACAAAGCAGCACTGTAAGCATGCTCATCAAAAATAGATAACATACCCAAAATCATGAAGCCCATGTGAGAAATCGTTGAGTAAGCCAACATTCTCTTGAGATTGGTTTGTGCAATCGCCGTCAAGTTGCCAATCACCAAAGACATCACAGCCAAAATCATCAGCATCGGTTGCCAATCGCTCGTTAATGGCAGTAAACCCTCAACCAATAAGCGGAATAACAATGCGAAGGCAGCAACTTTTGGTGCGCCCGCAATCATCAATGTCACCGCTGTTGGTGCGCCTTGGTAAACATCAGGCACCCACATATGAAACGGTGCGACACCTAATTTGAAGGCTAAGCCTGAAACAATGAACACCACAGCAAATGCCAATACCAAACGATTGATACGTTGATCACCAACCGCTTTAACTATTTCATCAATATCAAGACTGCCTGTTGCACCATAAAGCATTGACATGCCATACAACAAGAAACCAGACGCTAAAGCACCCAAGATGAAATACTTCATTGCTGCTTCAGTACCTAAAGCAGAGTCACGCTTCATCGCAACCATGGCGTAAGTTGGCAAAGCCAATAACTCTAGACCCAAGTAAAGAGTCAATAAGTTCGAACCAGAAATCATGATGCACTGACCGAGTAAAGCCAGGAGTGTTAGAACAATGAAATCTACTCTGAATAAACCACGATCAATCAAGTACTGCTTTGAGTAAACCAAGGTCACGAAAACTGCCAAACAGGCCACTGATTTGAGAATGCTCGATAAAGCATCCACCACGAACAAATTATTGAAAGCGTGCACTGGTTGATCAACCGCTTGCAAACCAAACGCAAAGCTCAAACCTAGCAAAAGAACCAAACTAATCTTGTATGCCAACTCACTTGCGCGAGGCGTATAGAAAATGTCATCGTCTCTTACCTGCGGCTCTTTCATGAACACAGATAACAACAGTAAATCAGTTGCCACAAGCAGCAGGATCAGCTCAGGCAGGATTGCAATGAGATCAATCGATTGCATATATGTCTCTTTCCTCTTTCAGGATCAAAGTTTGCTTACTGCCACGTGCTTTAAAAGCTCGATAACAGAAACGTGCATCACATCTGTGAATGGTTTTGGATAAACGCCCATGCCAATCGTGAAAATGGCTAAGACACTCATGATCAAAAATTCACGCGCATTAATATCAGTCAGTTCTGCAACATGTTGATTACCCACGTCGCCAAAAAATACTCGCTTGGTCATCCACAATGAATAAGCAGCGCCCAGGATCAAAGCAGTAGCTGCCAAGATACCAATCAAGAAGTCGTAATCAACGGCTGCCAAGATGACCATGAACTCGCCCACAAAACCTGAAGTCGCTGGGAGTCCGCAGTTAGCCATGGCGAATAACACGGCAAAGGCTGTGAACTTTGGCATGGTGTTGACCACGCCGCCGTAATCAGCAATTTGACGTGAGTGCATGCGGTCATAAAGAACACCGATACTCAAGAACATGGCAGCAGAAATAAAGCCATGAGAGATCATCTGCACAATCGCACCCTCAACACCCATTGGGTTGAAGATGAAGAATCCCAAAGTAACGAAGCCCATGTGTGCAATCGATGAATAAGCCACAAGCTTTTTCATATCAGCCTGAACCAAGGCCACCAAACCAATGTAAATAACTGCCACCAATGACAACACAATCACGGCAGGAGCGAGATATTGGCTTGCATCTGGTGCAATCGGTAATGAGAATCGCAAGAAACCGTAGGCACCTAGCTTCAACATGATCGCAGCCAATACCACTGAGCCACCGGTTGGCGCCTCTACGTGAGCATCAGGTAGCCAAGTATGAACCGGCCACATCGGCACCTTGACCGCAAAGGCCATGAAGAATGCGCCAAAAATTAACACTTGTTCAAAAATGTCGAGCTTGGCTTTGTGCCAAGTGAGGATATTGAATGTATCTGTCACGTTGTACAAATACAAAATAGCTACCAAAGTTAAGAGTGAGCCTAGCAAGGTGTACAAGAAGAACTTGAAGGCTGCATACACACGATTTGGACCACCCCACACACCAATGATGATGTACATCGGAATCAATGTTGCCTCAAAGAAAACATAGAACAACAAGCCGTCCAATGAAGCAAATACGCCAATCATCAAACCAGACAAAATCAAAAATGCCGCCATGTACTGTGACACGTTGACCGTGATCACTTCCCATGCAGCCACAACCACGATCACTGTGATGAAGGCCGTTAAAACAACGAACCACATTGAAATGCCATCAACCCCTAAGAAATAATTGATGTCATAGCGAGGCACCCAAGATACTTGCTCCACAAACTGCATGGCTGCGGTGCTGGTGTCAAAGCCTGTGACCAATGGCAAGGTTGCAGCAAAGCTGATCAAAGAAGCGATCAAAGCCATGATGCGAACATAGCCCTTGCTGTTGTCCGAACCAGTGAACAAAATAATTAAACCGAAAATGATCGGCAACCAGATTGAGTAAGAAAGAATCATATTGGGGCGCTCTATCTATTGTTTTATTTAATGGAGCCCAAGTGGGTATATAAAATCCAGCCGATCAAAGCAATCAAGCCCAGAATCATCGCAAATGCATAGTGATACAAGTAACCTGATTGCGCTTGACGAACATTGGCTGAGAACCAAGCAATCACACGCGTGCTGCCGTTCACAAGCAAACCGTCAATCAATCCCTGATCAGCACGCTTCCACAAACCAGTACCCAAGAGTCTTGCACCCTTAGCAAACACTGCTTGGTTGAAGTCATCCATGTAGTACTTGTTATCAAGAATCGTTTTAACTGGTGCCAACACACGGGCAAAAAAAGCTGGAATCTGCGGCAACCAAAGATAGAACACCGCCGCAGAAATCACACCGCCAAGCGCCAAATAAAGCACCGGCGTGTGCAATGAGTGAGCCACCATGCCCAACGGACCGGTGAAGGCAGCAGCTAATTCTTTCATGGCAACGTGCTTGGTCACATCAACAAAAATAGCATTACCAAAGAAGTCGCCAAACAACATAGGAGCAATCGTGAAGTAACCCACGATCACTGATGGGATGGCCAAAAGAATCAATGGCAATGTAACCACCCATGGAGATTCATGCGGTTTTTGACCTGGAGCTAAACCGTGATGATGACCACCATCATGACCATCATGATCACCATGATCGTGATGAGCTTGACCAAAACGCTCTTTGCCATGGAACACCAAGAAATACATTCTGAATGAATAGAAGGCGGTGATGAACACGCCTGCCATCACGGCGAAGAAGGCAAAGTCAGAACCAGTGATGGTGCTCTTAGCAACCGCTTCAATGATTGAATCTTTTGAGTAGAAGCCTGAGAAGAAAGGTGTTCCAATCAAGGCCAATGAGCCTAACAAAGATGTGAGCCAAGTGATTGGCATGTACTTCCACAAGCCACCCATGTTGCGCATGTCTTGATCGTGGTGCATGCCCATGATCACACTACCTGCACCTAAGAACAACAAGGCCTTAAAGAAAGCGTGAGTCATCAAATGGAATACAGCGATTGGGTAAGCAGATACGCCTAAAGCCACTGTCATATAACCGAGTTGTGACAAAGTTGAATAAGCTACCACGCGCTTGATGTCGTTTTGCACAATGCCCAAGAAACCCATGAATAAAGCAGTGATTGATCCAATGATCAACACAAAGGACAAAGCAGCATCCGATAGCTCAAACAATGGTGACATACGGCTCACCATGAAAATACCTGCGGTCACCATCGTGGCCGCGTGAATCAAAGCAGAAATCGGTGTCGGGCCTTCCATTGAGTCTGGTAACCAAACGTGCAATGGGAATTGCGCTGATTTACCCATGGCTCCAATAAATAAACAAACGCAAGCTACTGTGACCAAATTCCAATCGGTGCCAGGCAAGACTTGTTCAACCAATAAATCTTTTTGAGCAAATACACCGTCATAACTCATGCTACCGGTGTAAGCCAATAAAAGACCAATACCAAGAATGAAACCAAAGTCACCCACACGGTTGACCAAGAAGGCTTTCATATTGGCGAAGATCGCGGTTGGTCGCTTGTACCAGAAACCAATCAATAAATAAGAAACTAAGCCAACAGCTTCCCAGCCAAAGAACAATTGCAAGAAGTTATTGCTCATCACCAACATCAACATGGAGAAGGTGAACAAAGAAATGTATGAGAAGAAACGCGCGTAACCCTCGTCTTCAGCCATATAACCAATGGTGTAAATGTGCACCATCAATGAAACAAAGGTCACCACCACCATCATCATGGCTGTCAATGGGTCGACCAAGAAGCCAACTTCAAGACTCAACTCACCCAATTGCATCCAGGTGTAGATCGTCTCGTTGAATCGTGCACCATCCATTACATCATTCAAAACCATGAATGAAAGGATGCATGAGATAGCCACACCTAAAATGGTCACAGTGTGTGCAGCTGAGCGACCGATGAGATTGCCTAAAAATTTAGTGCCAAATAAACCAGCAATCACTGCACCTACCAATGGGGCGAGCGGAATGGCTAGCAATACAAGAGGGTTCAAGATTGGAGTAGTCATATGATTTGTCTTAACCCTTCAGTTGTCCGAGATCTTCAGCATGGATTGTGTCCAGCTTACGGAACATCGTGACCAAAATTGCCAAGCCAATGGCTGCTTCAGCAGCTGCCACTGTCAAAATAAAGAATACAAATACTTGACCAGCCATATCTCCAAGATAGTGAGAGAAGGCAATGAAGTTCAAATTAACGGCCAATAACATCAATTCCAAAGACATCAACAAAACAATGATGTTCTTGCGATTCAAGAAAATGCCAACCACGCCAATGGCAAACAAAATGGCAGCCAAGACTAAGTAATGAGCTAAGGTGATTGTCATGAATAAATCCTTTTTCCGAAATGTCTCATCATCACTGTCCTAAGATTCTTTATTGGCTGATGAATCAGCATTCATAGAGGTGACCATGCGCACGCGATCTTCTTTTCTTGTGCGAATTTGATCAGGGATATTTTGAGTTTTGGTGTCTTTGCGGCGACGCAAAGTCAAAGCAACTGAAGCAATGATGGCGACCAACAAAATTACACCCGCCACCTCGAAGTGGAACAAGTAATCGGTATAAAGCAAGATACCCAAGGCTTTCGTATTATTCGCAGCAACTTCAGGGTCCATGTTTCTGATTGGCTGGCTGGTACCGATAAAGCCACGAATCAACACAATCGCCATCTCAGCAACAATCACCGCACCCACCAAAGAGGCTACCGGCATGTATTGTTTGAAGCCTTTGCGCAAATGATCCAAGTCGAGGTCCAGCATCATGACCACAAACAAGAACAAGACCATCACTGCACCAACATAGACCAAGACCAACAAGATAGCTAAAAACTCAGCGTGTAAGAGCATCCAGATCGCGGCCGCTGTGAAGAAAGATAAAACCAAAAACAATGCAGCATGCACTGGATTACGCGCTGTGATAACGCGCAAAGCAGCCATCACCAAAATGGCGGCAAAGATATAAAAGAGGATTGATTTAGGTTCTAGCATCATTTGTATTTAGCATCCGCTGTTTTATTTGCAGCGATTTCGTTTTCATAACGATCGCCAACGGCTAACAACATGTCTTTCGTGAAATACAAGTCGCCACGCTTTTCACCGTGGTACTCATGAATATGTGTCTCAACAATCGCATCCACTGGGCAAGCTTCTTCACAAAAGCCACAGAAAATACACTTGGTTAAATCGATGTCATAACGAGTAGTTCTGCGAGTGCCATCATCACGCTGATCTGATTCAATCGTGATTGCCATGGCTGGGCACACCGCTTCACATAGTTTGCAAGCAATGCAACGTTCTTCACCGTTTGGATAGCGACGCAATGCGTGTAAGCCACGGAAACGAGGAGACATTGGAGTTTTTTCTTCAGGGTATTGCACCGTGATCTTTGGCTTGAACAAATACTTGCCAGTCAAAGCCATGCCTTGCAATAACTCTCTTAAAAGCAAGCTACCGAAAAATTCGCGGATACGTTGGAACATTTTTAAATCCTCGCCTTATTTCCAAATATTCCAGGGTGACAAGACCCAAGCACCGACCAACAAGATCCAGAAGATCGAGATGGGAATAAATACCTTCCAACCCAAACGCATGAGTTGGTCATAACGGTAGCGTGGAAATGACGCACGCAACCAAATAAAACAAGATAAGAAGAAGAATGTCTTAGCAATCAACCAGAAAATGCCTGGGATGTCGCGCAGAATTGGTAAATCAACAATCGGAGCCCAACCTCCAAAGAACAAAATGGAAGTCAAAGCAGCAATCAAAATCATATTGGCGTATTCAGCCAAGAAGAACATCGCAAAGGCCATGCCTGAGTATTCGATCATGTGACCAGCAACAATCTCAGATTCACCCTCAACCACGTCAAATGGGTGACGGTTCAGTTCAGCAACACCTGAAATGAAATAAATCAAGAACATTGGCAATAAGGGCAACCAGTTCCAAGACAAGAAGTTCAAGCCCATGCTAGCGAAGTAACCTGTTTGCTGAGACTTCACGATATCGCTCAAATTCAAAGTACCAGAAACAACCAAAACAGCAGCAAGTGCAAAGCCCATCGCGATTTCGTAAGAAACCATTTGAGCAGAGGCGCGCATTGCACCCAAGAAAGCATATTTGGAGTTTGATGCCCAACCAGCCAAGATCACGCCATACACACCAACAGATGTAATGGCCATCACGTACAACAAACCAGCGTTCACATCAGCCAACACCATCTCTGCTTGGAAAGGAATCACAGCCCAAGCAGCAAACGCAGGAGCAATCACCATCACAGGAGCAACGATATACAAAACTTTGCTAGCCTTGCTTGGAATGATCACTTCTTTGAGCAATAACTTTAGTGCATCAGCGATTGGTTGCAATAAACCCAAAGGACCCACACGATTTGGGCCTAAACGAACGTGCATCCAACCAATTAATTTACGTTCCCACAAAGTTAAATAAGCCACGCAACCAAACATCGGAAGAACGATGGTCACAATCTTGATCAAAGTCCAAACGATAGGCCAAGCCATCTCACCAAATAGAGCTAAACCGTGTGTATTGATTGTTTGAATAAAGTCGGTCATACGCGCTCCACAGATAATTGACCAAACATTCCACCCAATTGAGCACTCAATGCTGTACCTGCGGAAAGTCTGACAACACCGCTGGCCAATGCACGCTCCTCAGTTACTGGCATATTCACAGAGAGACCAGCTTGCATGACACGCACAACATCACCCTCGGTAAGTTGCAGTTGCATCATGAGATCAGTTGGTACACCTAATTTCAAAGCCTTCTTCGCATCTTGCGTCAACTGCAAAGCTGGCGCACGGCGCACAATTGCATCACTTGAATGGATCGTCACATCCGCCAAGCGCTCAATCGCTGGTGTGAATGTGCTGGTGATCGCAGGTGTTGCAGATGTGGCGTTGTTTAATTGTTCATTAAAGTTTTTAGGAACCGCTTCGTCCAATACCTCATCAGAGCTATTGAAGTAGAAACCATCGATGTTCATCAAGTTACCTAGGACACGAAGTACTTTCCATGCAGGACGAGCTGAACCTAGAGGCTTGACCACCGCTTGAGTAGTTTGCAAGCTACCTTCTAAATTGATGAAACTGCCAGAAGTTTCTGTGTATGGCGTGATAGGCAATAGAACATCGGCTACATCACGAAGCTCAGCACTATCAAAAGCAGTCATAGCAATCACGGTACCAGCTTTTGCAAGAGTTTCCTTGGCCAATTGCGGATCAATCAAATCTGCACCCGGCTCGATATTCATGAGCAAGACTGCTTTAAGATTTTTTGCCATCAAGCCATTGATGCCTGATGCAGAAACAGCCTTAACAATGTGTGCGCCTACGGCGTTACCACCTTCAGGCAAGAATCCTAAAGTTGCCTCTGTTTGGTTTGCAATGAACTGAGCGTAAGCGTGGAGTTGTGCGAACTGTGGATGAGCCATTGCTGCCGCACCTAAGAACACCGCTTTGCGCTCACCACTTAATAAGCTATCTGCAATGGCTTTTGCTTGTGCACTGATGGCAGCATTACTTGGAGCACTCACGCCCTTCGCTTGTGCAACCGCGGCAGCAACACCCGCCAATTCAGCTGGCCAATTAGCCGGTGAAACTTGAGCGCTGGCAGCCACTGGCATCAACCAGTCTTCGGTGCTGGCACCCAAACGAGTGACTTTTAAGCCACGCTTGGTAGCAGCACGAACTCT
>CAYYOB010000004.1:0-32284 GCA_964473225.1 uncultured Polynucleobacter sp. | reverse complement strand
ACTGGTTACTTCGACGAAGTAACAACAGTGATTCAAGGTGGTGCATCATCTGTAACAGCCTTAACTGGTTCTACAGAAGAAGAGCAGTTCCACTAAGCAAGTCATTGATTTGGGCGTACCCCGCCTGAGTTGATAGCCCGGCCAAAAGCCGGGCTTTTTTACGTCATTAATTCTTAAATCTTCATTCTTTAAATATTTTTTATGACTTATTGGGATAGTCTGTTTGAGCTTCCCAAGAAGCTTCAATGAAGGCTGGTAATTTCATGCATTCATCAAATACTTGTTGAATCTTTGTGAATTGACTTAGGTCGCAGTTGCTTGCTTTGGCATTCATGATCTGCGGAATCAAGCACACATCAGCCATACTGATGTCATCACCAAGACAGAATTTTCCTTGGCGTGCTTGTGTTGATAATGTCTTTTCTACGCCAGCGAGTCCAACTTCAAGCCAGTGTTTGGTCCATGAGCTTTTTTGATCGTCGCTTAGCTTTAATTCTTTGTGCAAGTATTTCATCACCCGCAAATTATTCAAAGGATGAATGTCGCAAGCAATGTCCATGCTCAAGGCTCTGACCCAAGCTCGCTCTTCAACATTCTTTGGCAACAAGGCTGGTGTTGGATGAGCTTCCTCTAAGAACTCAATAATGGCCAGTGATTGGCGTAGAACATGAGAGTCATGCTCTAAAACGGGGACCAGATCCTGGGGGTTTTTGGCTGAGTAGCTTGGCAGGTGCTGCTCGCCGCCTTGCTTTAAAAGATCAACAGGGATGACTTCGTGGCTGAGGTTTTTAAGATTGAGCGCAATTCTGACTCTAAAAGCCGCTGAGCTTCGCCAATAGCTAAATAATTTGATATCCATGAGCCATTCACTGGTTAGTTTTGCTCAGTTTATATCTAGAAAAGGTTTTCGTCTTTTTCTGAATTAAGCGAAAATAAGACCATGAATACAAATTGTCCTTTGTGCACTTCTGATGGTGGTGAGTTAATTTGGAAAAATCACGAGTTACGAGTCATTTTGGCCAATGAGCCAGAGTTACCTGGCTTTTGTCGCGTGATTTGGAATGAGCACGTCGCTGAGATGAGTGATTTGAGTCTCGATCAGCGTGGGCGTTTATTGCACATCATGTTCTTAATTGAAAAGACCATGCTGGAGGTTATGCAGCCCGATAAAGTGAACCTAGCTGCTTTAGGCAATATGGTGCCTCATCTTCATTGGCACATCATTCCTAGATTCAAAGAGGATGTTTTCTTTCCGGGATCTGCATGGTCTGAGAAACAAAGAGAAAGCAATGCTGCGCATCTTCAAAAACAATTAGTCAAAGTTCCTGTGATGGTCAAGCGTTTGCAAGATCTTCTAGGCCACGCTTAAGGTTAATAGGTTTCAATGAATCCACAAAAACGCTTGGCTTTTTTTGAGGCACTGAAAAGCAATAACCCCAAGCCGACCACGGAACTTGAGTACACCACGCCTTTTGAATTGTTAGCGGCTGTTTTATTGTCAGCTCAAGCAACCGATGTATCAGTCAATAAAGGTACCAGGGTTCTTTTTCCAGTAGCCAATACTCCTGAAGCAATTCATGCTCTTGGTGTTGATGGCTTGATACCTTACATTCAGCACATTGGATTATTCAAAACCAAAGCCAAACATTTGATAGAAACGTGTCGTCTTTTGATCGAGCGTCACGGTGGAGTGGTTCCTGAGGATAGGGAAGCTCTAGAAGCATTGCCAGGGGTTGGCAGAAAAACAGCGAATGTGATTTTGAACACAGCCTTTGGTCATCCAACCATGGCAGTTGATACGCACATCTTCAGAGTATCAAATAGAACTGGGTTGGCGCCAGGCAAAGACGTCTTAGCTGTTGAAATGGCATTGTTAAAGCGAGTGCCCAAGGATTATTTGATTGATGCTCATCATTGGTTGATTTTGCATGGTCGCTACACCTGCAAAGCCAGAAGTCCTGATTGTGCTAAATGCATTGTTGAGCCATTATGCTCATTCAAAGAAAAGAACTTTTCCATATGAGTTTGTTTAATCCCAGCAAAGACGAAGTCAGGCAATTTTTTTGTGAAGCCTGGGCCAAGCAAGAGCGCTCTGGCATCCTCACGCCCTTGGAGTCAATTGCGGCGAGATGGATGGTGGAGCATCCTGAGTATCACGGCATTTTGAGTGATCTTGAATCTGCCAAAGAGGCTGAGTACACCCCTGAAAAAGGACAAACCAATCCTTTCTTACACCTATCCATGCACATGTCGATCACTGAGCAGGTGCAAATTGATCAACCACCGGGTATTCGTGAAGCCAGTAAGCAATTATCGATCAAATTAGATTCTGAGCATGAGGCTCAGCACAAGATCATGGAATGTTTGGGGCAGATTCTTTGGAATGCTCAAAGAGATGGAACTCCACCAGACATGGTGGCTTATGTTGAAGCCATTAAAAAATTACTTTAGTGTTGCCTGTCTAGCAAGCCAGGTGTTTAGCTAGATGACTGAAGTTTTTCTTGAGCTCTGGCCATAGCGGCTGCAATGATGGCACGCTTGCGTTCAATCTCAGATTTCTCATCTTCAGTTTTGGCGCTTTCAAGATCAAGAGCCTTGGCTTTATTTTTAGCCTTGAGGGCCAAGCGGCGGATATTGTCTAGTTCTTCACGTTCCAATCTCTTTTCACGAGACTCATAACGATTTCTTGCTAGATCAGCTAACTCCTGACTCCAAGCATTCCAACCAGTAGCTTTTCCGGTGACAGGAACCATGGTGATGCAATCAACTGGGCAGGGTGGAATGCAGAGATCACATCCAGTACACCATTCATCAATCACCACATGCATTTGCTTTGATGCTCCGACGATGGCATCAACGGGGCATGCCTGAATGCAAAGCGTACAGCCAATGCATGCCTTTGACTCAATGAGAGCGATTGAACGAGGGCGCTCTTCTCCGTTGTGAGGATTGAGTTCTAAAACTTCTTTCTTAAGTATTTTTGCTAAACGCGCAATGCCTTCTTGCCCACCAGGAGGGCACTGATTATGTGGCGCTTCGCCATTAGACATGGCTGTTGCATAAGCCCTGCAGTCAGGGTAGCCACATTTGGTGCATTGAGTTTGAGGAAGTGCGGCTAATAGACGATCCGATAGGTCATCAAGACCGTCTATGGCTTTATGCATTCTTTGAAGAGGCTCGTTTAGTCGGAGTTTTCTTGACGGCCACTGCTTTTAAAGCAGGTTTCTTGATTGCTCTTTGCGCAACAGCTTTGCTTCCCTTGATGGCGTGTTTGCGTATGAACTGTCCCACCTCTGGGTAAACCATTTCACGCCAACGACGTCCTGAGAAAATGCCGTAGTGACCAGCACCTTTGACCTCGAAGTGCTGTTTTTTACTATCAGGAATGTTTTTACATAAGCCGTGAGCAGCTTTTGTTTGACCACTTCCAGAAATATCATCTAGCTCGCCTTCGATCGTCAAAAGGGCTGTGCCTTTGATGTCTTGCGGCTTAACTAACTTGCCGCCAACAACCCATTTACCAGTTGGTAAAGAGTGGTCTTGGAAAACTGTTTTGATGGTATCTAGATAGTAGGCTGCATCCATATCCAACACAGCGTTGTACTCATCATAGAACTTGATATGAGCTTGAGCATCTTGCTTATCACCCTTGACCAAGTCCTGGAAATAGTCCCAATGAGACTGAACGTGGCGATCTGGGTTCATTGCAACAAAGCCAGTGTGCTGAAGGAAGCCTGGGTACACGCGACGTCCTGCGCCAGGATGTGGGGGCGGTACTGTGAACACCACATTGTTTTCAAACCATTCATATGATTTGTTAGTGGCGGTTGAGTTCACCATGGTTGGGCTCTTACGAGCATCAATCGGACCACCCATCATCGTCATGGTTCTTGGGGTGACTTCACCATTTGAAGCCATCAATGAAATAGCGCCTAAAACAGGTACTGTTGGTTGGCAAACGGATAGGACGTTCAAATCTTTTGCACCAATCTCACGGATAAAGTCTTGGATGTAATGAACGTAGTCGTCCAAAGAGAAGCTGCCATCCTCAAGAGGAACTAAGCGAGCATCTACCCAATCAGTGATATAGACCTTGTGATCTTGTAGCAAGGTGCGAACTGTGTCGCGTAACAGAGTGGAGTGGTGACCTGATAAAGGTGCCACGATCAAGACTACCGGATCTTGCTTGAGTTTTTTAATGACATTCACGTCATCAGAAAAGCGCTTAAAACGAACTAACTTACAAAATGGTTTATCAACCATGGTGTATTCGTTGATGGCAACATTCTTGCCGTGAGCCATCACGGTTTTAATTTTGAACTCTGGCTTCTCGTATTCTTTACCTAAACGGTATAGAAGCTCATATCCCGCAGCGATTCTTGTGGCTGATGGAAGAAGGGAAAGTGGATTGCTGGGATTTACAAAGGTCTTTGCTGTTGCCTGAGCCCATGCTGTCAAAGGTTGAAGCAAGGCTTTTTGGAACTCTTGATATTGATACAGCATTAGTGAATCTCCCGAAATCTAAAAATGTCCAAAACGGAGTTAAGGACCGACGCGCCATTAGGCACTTTTTACATTAGCTAGATTATCCCTAAAAATATCAATTTGTGCAATGCAACATTTTGATGCTAGGAGCACCAAAATGTTGTCTAAGACATTGATTTAAAACGATTATAAAACTGAGGCAATCGCTTTGGCTACGCCATCAATATTCTTGCTATTGAGGGCTGCAACGCAGATACGACCAGTAGAAACAGCATAAATGCCGTATTCCTCACGTAGACGATCCACCTGATCTGATGTCAAACCAGAATAGGAGAACATGCCTCTTTGGTCGTTAACGAAGCCAAAATCACGTTTTGCACCAGCTTGGGCCAATTTGGTGACCAAAGAATTGCGCATTAATTTGATGCGATCGCGCATTTCTGCCAATTCTTGCTCCCACATGGCGCGTAGTTCTGGGGTGTTTAGGACCGTAGCAACCACCGTACCACCATGAATCGCTGGGTTGGAGTAGTTAGTGCGAATCACGCGCTTTAACTGTGACATCACGCGTGTGGACTCATCTTTGCTCTCAGTAACAATCGATAGGGCACCAACGCGCTCACCGTACAAAGAGAAAGACTTGGAGAATGAGCTAGAAACAAAGAAGCAAAGGCCTGATTCAGCAAATAGGCGAACCGCAGCACCATCTTCATCAATATTGTCTGCAAAACCTTGATAAGCCATGTCCAAGAAAGGAATCAATTGCTTGGCTTTGCAAATTTGCACAACTTGCTTCCATTGATCCACAGACATGTCGGCGCCAGTTGGGTTATGGCAGCAGGCGTGCAATAAAACCACTGATTTGGCTGGAAGAGCCTCTAAAGACTTAACCATGCCTGTAAAGTTCACGCCACGTGTTTCAGGGTCGTAATAGGTATAGTTTTGAACAGGAAAGCCAGCATTTTCAAAGATGCCGCGATGGTTTTCCCAGCTAGGATCGCTGATGGCCACGACTGCATTAGGCTCTAAGCGCTTGATAAAGTCAGCGCCAATCTTTAGGGCACCTGTACCGCCAACTGCCTGTGCAGTCACGACACGACCAGAGGCCAAAATCGCAGAATCTTTACCAAACAAGAGGTTTTGTACCCCTTGGTTATAAGCTGCAATACCTTCAATGGCTAAATAGCCACGGGCGGCAGATTTTTCCATCATGATCTTTTCTGCAGCTTGTACGGCACGCAATAATGGGATCTTTCCATCATCGGTGAAATACACGCCAACCCCAAGGTTTACCTTGGTTGCGCGGCTGTCAGAGTTATAGGCTTCATTAAGGCCAAGAATGGGGTCACGGGGGGCAAGTTCGACGTTTGAAAAGAGGCTCATAGTATGAAATATGTCAGAAAGTTCAAGCAAGCCTAGAATGATAGCCGAGATGCCAAAAAAGACAGAAAAAAAATCAGAAATTCAGGTCGAAAGCCCTTCAGAAAACATCATTCGTTTTCCGGGCTCACCATTCCTGCTTCATCAGCCGTTTCCACCCGCTGGAGATCAGCCTGAGGCCATTGCCCAGTTGGTTGAGGGGGTGGAGGATGGCTTGATTTATCAAACTCTTTTGGGTGTTACGGGTTCAGGTAAGACCTACACCATGGCCAATACGATTGCACGCTTGGGTCGACCAGCCATTATTTTTGCCCCGAATAAAACACTCGCAGCTCAGCTCTACAGCGAGTTCAGAGAATTCTTTCCGCAAAATGCGGTTGAGTATTTCGTTAGTTACTACGATTATTACCAGCCTGAGGCGTATGTGCCGACCAGAGATCTTTTCATTGAAAAAGATTCTTCGATCAATGAGCACATTGAGCAAATGAGATTGTCAGCCACCAAGAGTCTTTTAGAAAGACGCGACACGATCATCGTCTCAACTGTTTCTGCGATCTACGGTATTGGCAATCCTGGTGATTACCATCAAATGGTTTTGACTGTTCGTCAGGGAGATAAGTTAACTCAGCGCGACATCGTGACACGCTTGATTGCCATGCAATACGAGCGCAATGATGTGGATTTTTCAAGAGGTACTTTCCGAGTTCGAGGCGATACCATCGACGTATTCCCGGCGGAGCACAATGAGCTGGCGGTGCGGATTGATTTGTTTGATGACACAGTGGACAGTCTTCAATTTTTTGATCCATTGACCGGCAGAATTCGTCAACGCATTCCACGTTTCACGATTTATCCAGGTTCGCACTACGTGACCCCTCGTGAAACTGTCTTGCGTGCAATTGAAACCATCAAAGCAGAATTGCGTGAACGGTTAGATTTCTACGTGAAAGAGGGTAAGTTGGTCGAGGCGCAGCGATTAGAACAGCGCACACGTTTTGATCTTGAAATGTTGTCCGAGTTGGGGTTCTGTAAAGGCATTGAAAACTACTCAAGACATTTGTCGGGCGCAAAACCAGGCGAAGCACCGCCGACATTGGTTGATTACTTGCCACCAGATGCACTGATGTTCTTAGACGAAAGTCACGTTCTGATAGGTCAATTGAACGGTATGTACAACGGCGACAAAGCCCGTAAATCAACCTTGGTTGATTATGGCTTCCGCTTGCCATCAGCAATGGATAACAGGCCGCTGAAATTTGAAGAGTTTGAGACGAAGATGAGGCAAGTGATTTTTGTCTCAGCCACCCCAGCTGCCTATGAAGAACAGCATGCCGACAAAGTAGTTGAGCAGGTGGTCAGGCCAACGGGTCTTGTGGATCCTTTGATTGATGTTAGACCAGCATCCACTCAAGTGGATGATGTGCTGAGTGAAATACATGCGCGCATCAAAGTGGGTGAGCGTGTATTGATCACTACCTTAACGAAACGCATGTCAGAGCAGTTGACTGATTTCATGTCAGATAACGGTATCAAGGTGCGCTACTTACATTCTGATATTGATACTGTTGAGCGCGTGGAAATATTAAGAGATTTACGTTTGGGTGTTTTCGATGTATTGATTGGTATCAACCTCTTGAGAGAGGGTCTGGACATTCCGGAAGTTTCTTTGGTAGCTATTTTGGATGCTGACAAAGAAGGATTCCTGCGTTCAGAAAGAAGTTTGATTCAAACGATTGGCCGAGCGGCTAGAAACGTCAATGGCAAAGCAATTTTGTACGCTGACAAGATGACTGATTCAATGAAGAAAGCCATCGGCGAAACTGAGCGCCGTCGAGCCAAGCAAACCGAGTTCAATCAACTGCATGGCATCACGCCTAAAGGAGTTGTGAAGCGCATCAAAGATATCATTGATGGCGTTTATGACGTTGATGAGAAGCGTCAAGAGCTAAAATACGAACAAGAAAAAGCTCACTATGAAGATATGAGCGAAAAGCAGTTAGCCAAAGAAATAAAACAACTAGAAAAAATGATGGTTGATCACGCTAAAAATCTTGAGTTTGAGAAAGCTGCCCAAACAAGAGATCAGTTATTGAAGTTAAAAGCGATGGTTTTTGGCGCTGAGCTACACGACACAATTCAATTGAATGGAAATTAGGCATGTTTGGGTTTAAAGATTTTCGCCGTTTGAGGGCGCGTTGGAAAGAATCAAGAGATGCCTCACAAGCATTAGATACTTTGTTGCTTGTGCCAGATGACACTGCTGAACTGGCTCAACGTAATGGCTGGGTGATTGAATTAGCCTACTGGTTGCGCCGCACAGAAAAATCAAAAAAAAATACTTCGACTGCAACTTTAGAAGGGCACCCAGAACATGCGCGCTTAAGATCATTTTTAAAAATTCTTGAGCAACGCCCCGACGTTAAATTAAAGATAGCAAAATTGATACGCAGTGTTTTGCGAGAAAACGATGCGCTTTCATTGCTTTGTGACACAGGTGTTGCAACCAAGCCAAGTTTTTGGGGAGAAATGACTGAGCGTTTGCGTAATCATTTGATTGCGCCGCCACCTAATAAGCCAGAGCTTGCGGTTTTATTCGCTCTTGGCTTTGTTGGTCCACATGATGCTTCTTGGGTTCACGATTTAGATGATGATTTGTTGCGCTCACTTTATGAGTTAACTCACTATCAAGAGGATCAATCCGAATTTAATACCTTGTTCAAGGATATGGCTGAAGCCATCATGATCTTGATTAGCTACATCAGCTCTGCTGGATTGAGTTACTCCGTTAGATCAAGATTGCGCGGAGTCAGTGGTCAAGATTCGCCTTTTTACCGTTTGGGTAAGTTGGCTGAGGAAATTCTCAAAACAGAACCTCACCTAGATGATCCGGCTTATCAAACAACATTAAAAGAATTTCAGGATGTTTTGAATGCTTGTTACATAGCTTGCGATGATGTTTATTCTCATCTTGATGAGAATGGCGTCTCAGTAGAGACAGTCTTCCAAGTGGAAACTATGCGCTTGCGTTTATCAAGAGTCGAGACATTGTTAGAGGCTTGGCTTCATCGTGATCAAACCCCATTATTTGCTAAGTTAACGGCTGATTTAATCCTGACTGTTCAAGGTCATCGCAGTATCAAGCGTCTTGCAGAACAAACATTTGCTCTGCTATCGAGAAAAATGGTCGAGAGAAGTGCTGAGACTGGCGATCATTACATCGCAGGTAGTCGTAAAGAGTATTTTTCAATGCTCAAAAAATCTTTGGGCGGTGGTGCGATTGTTGCGGGCACGGTTTATTTGAAGTTTCTGATCATCAACCTTGGTTTGGTTCGCTTCTTTGAAAATATTCTGTTGACAGTTAACTATGCTGGTAGTTTTTTATTTATTCAATTTGCTAATTTCACATTAGCAACCAAACAGCCCGCAATGACTGCACCAGCTTTGGCTCAGTTATTGGATGACGTTAAAACCAAAGAGGGGTTAGATAGTTTTGTCGATCGAGCCATGGCTTTGATGAGATCCCAGGCAGCGTCCATTTTTGGTAATTTGGCAATGGTTGTTCCTGTGGTGATTGCTATCCAAGTGGGCATCATCCTATTGTTTGGTCAGCCAACCATGAGCCCAAGCAAGGCTACTCATATTTTTAATACTGTTTCACCATTCAGTGGAGCATTTTTATTTGCTGCTTTCACGGGGGTGCTCTTATGGCTTTCCAGTGTGATTGCTGGTTTGATCGATAACTGGTTTGTTTTACATCGTATTCAAGATGTGATTCGTTACAACCGCAGAATCACGATAGTGTTTGGCGACATAAGAGCTGCAAGATGGGGGCAGTGGTGGAGGGACAATGTTTCAATTGTTGCTGCTAACGTTTCTTTAGGCTTTTTGCTGATCTACGGCCCCACCTTTTTAGGTTTCCTTGGTATTGGGATGGAAATCCGACACATCACACTTTCTGCTGGACAGTTTGCTGCTGCTGCCACAGCCCTTGGATGGAAAACATTCATGATGTCTGGCTTCTGGTTAGGTATTTTTGGAGTTTTATTGATCGGGGTCTTCAACGTTCTGGTCAGCTTTTCTTTGGCTTTCAACATGGCTTTGAGATCAAGGGATTTGCCAACTTTGGATAGAAGACGCCTCTATGTGGCGGTCAGAAGAAGAATCAAGGCTGACTTCACGTCTTTGCTATTTCCACCTAAATAATTGATTTTTATGATTTATTTATCAAGTGGTCTAGCTTTAATTAGTACTTGAGCAGTTTAATTGGGTATCTGATATAGTTGAGCGTAAGAGTCAGGTATTAAACGTTTCAACAACCCAATATTGATGAGGTAAGAGATGAGACTAACAACCAAAGGACGTTTCGCTGTCACTGCAATGATTGATTTAGCCCTGCGCGAATCTCATGGACCAGTAACACTTGCCGGCATTAGCCAAAGGCAACATATTTCATTGTCATATTTAGAGCAATTGTTCGGCAAATTACGCCGCTTTGATATTGTTGAAAGTACTCGTGGGCCAGGCGGTGGGTATACCTTGGCGCGTAGAGCTGATCAGGTCACAGTGGCTGACATCATCATTGCTGTTGATGAGCCATTAGATGCAACACAGTGTGGCGGCAAGGGTAATTGCCGTGGGGAAGATACTGGTCATGGCCGTTGCATGACTCATGATTTATGGACCAGTTTGAATCAAAAGATGGTTGAGTACTTGAGCTCAGTGTCATTGGCTGATTTGGTCAAGCAACAAGAAGGCAGGGTTCGAGTTGGCGATATTCGTGAGAGCAAGATAAAAATTGAAGCTCCAAGAGCCTCTAAGGCATCTGCTGCAAGCGCCAAAAAAGAAGTAGAAGCCAAGAAAAAGCCATTGGCAAATTCAGTGTTCACTTTTGCCCAGCAAATTAATTGATATTAGATGTAGTCACAGAATAAATAAAAAAATATTGAGATAAAAGGAAACAAATATGTCATCACCTAAACCAGTACCTATGTTTAGTCCAGAGCACTTCCCAATTTACATGGACTATTCAGCCACAACACCAATCGACCCTAGAGTGGTTGATGTGATGATTCCTTATCTTCGCGAACACTTCGGTAACCCTGCATCACGCAGTCATGCTTATGGTTGGAGTGCTGAGGAAGCTGTTGAGAATGCTCGAGCAGAAGTTGCGAAATTAGTAGGCGCGGATCCGAGAGAAATCGTCTGGACCAGTGGCGCTACTGAAAGTAATAACTTGGCTATCAAGGGTGCCGCTCACTTCTATAAGGAAAAAGGCAAGCACATCATCACAGTTAAAACAGAGCACAAGGCAGTGTTAGACACATGTCGTGAGTTAGAACGTGAGGGTTATGAGGTTACTTACCTTGATGTATTGCCAAACGGTTTGATTGATTTTGAAAAATTCAAAGCAGCTGTTCGCCCAGACACCATCGTTGTTTCTGTGATGTTTGTGAACAATGAAATTGGCGTGATTCAAGACATTGCCAAGATTGGTGAGTTTTGTCGCGAGAAGGGCATTGTGTTTCACGTAGATGCAGCCCAAGCTACAGGCAAAGTTGCTATTGATTTGCAAACGCTTAAAGTTGACTTGATGAGCTTTTGTGCTCACAAAACATACGGGCCAAAGGGTGTAGGTGCTTTATTTGTGCGCCGTAAACCACGTATTCGTATTGAAGCTCAAATGCATGGTGGTGGTCATGAGCGCGGCATGCGTTCAGGCACTTTGCCAACGCATCAGTTGGTTGGTATGGGTGAATGCTTCCGTATTGCTCGTGAAGAGATGGCCACTGAAAACGAACGTATCCGTATGCTAAGAGATCGTTTGTGGAATGGCTTGAACCAAATCGAAGAGGTGTACCTCAACGGTGACATGGATCAGCGCATTCCACATAACTTGAATATCAGCTTTAACTATGTTGAGGGTGAGTCAATGATCATGGCATTGAAAGACATTGCTGTGTCATCAGGTTCTGCATGTACTTCAGCCTCATTGGAGCCGTCTTATGTATTGAGATCATTGGGTCGCAATGATGAGTTGGCGCACAGCTCAATCCGCTTCACGATCGGTCGTTTTACAACAGTAGAAGATGTTGATTTCACAATTGAGTTGGTGAAGGGCAAAATCGCAAAATTGAGAGATTTGTCACCGTTATGGGAAATGTATAAAGATGGTATTGATTTAAATACGATCCAATGGGCCGCACATTAATTTTTATTGATCAATTAATAGTATTTAAAGATAACTGAGAAAGTAACTGAGGAAATAAAATGGCATACAGTGAAAAAGTAATTGAGCATTATGAAAATCCACGCAACGTGGGGTCCTTTGAAAAAGGTGATGACCACGTGGGTACAGGCATGGTCGGCGCACCAGCATGTGGCGACGTGATGAAGTTGCAAATCCGTGTGAATGACCAAGGCATCATTGAAGATGCTAAGTTCAAGACTTATGGTTGTGGTTCAGCGATTGCCTCATCTTCTTTGGTAACAGAGTGGGTCAAAGGTAAGACTTTGGATCAAGCTCTTGAAATCAAGAACGCTGCCATTGCTGAAGAATTGGCTTTGCCACCAGTAAAAATTCACTGCTCTATCTTGGCTGAAGACGCCATCAAAGCAGCAGTGGCTGACTACAAAGAAAAGCACGCTAAATAATCATGGCCATTACTCTGACAGAGAAAGCTGCTAAGCACATCACGCGTTATATCGAGCGTCGTGGCAAAGGCGTTGGCTTGCGTCTTGGGGTGAGAACAACTGGTTGTTCAGGGCTTGCTTATCAACTTGAGTATGTTGATGAAATTTTGCCTGAAGACACCATGTTTGAATCTCTAGGGGTCAAAGTGTATGTTGATCCTAAGAGTTTGGCTTATTTGGATGGCATCGAACTTGATTATGTGCGCGAAGGCCTGAACGAGGGATTTAAGTTCCAAAATCCTAATGTAAAAGATGAGTGTGGTTGTGGCGAATCTTTCAGGATTTGATGATTACTTTGCCTTATTTCAGCTAAAGCCACAATTTAAGATTGATAGGCAGGCTTTGGAGTCTGCTTATTTGACTGTGCAGCAGAAGGTTCATCCTGACATGCACGCTCAGGCCAGTGATTCTGATAAGCGCGTTTCGATGCAGTTATCAGCCTTGGCAAACTCAGCCTACCGAACGCTCATGAACCCTATTCAAAGGGGTTTGTACATGTGTTCAAGAAATGGGGTTGATCCTCAGTTAGAAACAAATACTGCAATGCCTGCTCAATTTTTGATGCAGCAGATGGAGTGGCGAGAGACTTTGGATGATGTCAGAGATCAGCCTTCTAAATTGGATCAGTTATACAAAGAAGTAGAACAAACAAGAGTGAATTTATTGAAAGAAGTTGAGCTTGCGATTGATGAGACCAATGATTTTGACTTGGCAGCAAAGCAATTGCGAGCTTTATTATTCATTGATAAATTTGGTGCAGAACTAGAAGATGCAATATCAGCATAAATAAAAAATAATTAATAACAAATAAAAATATGGCCTTATTACAAATCGCCGAACCTGGTCAATCACTCGCTCCTCATCAGCGCCGCATTGCCGTTGGTATAGATTTAGGAACAACTAATTCATTGGTTGCTGCCATGAAAAATGCTTTGCCTGAGGTTTTGGGTGATGAGCAGGGAAGAAAGTTATTGCCTTCTGTGATCCGCTACTTGCCAGGCGGAACGACTCAAGCAGGCTACCAAGCTTTGCAAAATGCCAATGGTGATCCTAAGAACACCATTATTTCTGTGAAGCGTTTCATGGGCAGAAGTCTTTCTGATATCGAGCATGCTCAAACAATGCCCTATGAATTTATTGATGCTCCTGGGATGCTCAAAATCAAGACGGTCTCTGGCGAAAAAAGCCCAGTTGAAGTTTCGGCAGAAATCTTAGCTAGATTACGCCAACGCGCTGAAGATTCTTTTGATGATGAAATCGTTGGGGCCGTGATCACTGTGCCAGCTTACTTTGATGATGCCCAACGTCAAGCGACTAAAGATGCCGCTAAATTGGCCGGTATTGAAGTTTTACGACTCTTGAATGAGCCGACCGCTGCTGCTATTGCTTATGGCTTAGATAACGCCTCCGAGGGCTTGTACGCTGTGTATGACTTGGGTGGTGGAACATTTGATATTTCTATTTTGCGTTTAAGCAAAGGTGTTTTTGAGGTGCTATCCACAGGTGGAGATTCTGCCTTGGGTGGTGATGACTTCGATCATCGTTTGTATTGCTGGGTTTTAGAGCAGGCAAAGTTACAGTTGCTGTCTGATAAAGACACCCGTTTATTACTTACCGCATCCAAAGAAGTCAAAGAGCAGTTGAGTAAAAACCCATTGGCGCGTGTGCATGCGACTCTGAGTGATGGCACAGCGATCAATGTTGGCATCAGTCAGGCTCAGTTCTTTGAATTAACTCAACACTTGGTTAATAAAACTCTAATGGCTGCTAAGAAGGCTCTTAGAGACGCTGGTTTGACTGCAGAAGAAATCAAGGGTGTGGTCATGGTTGGTGGTGCCACTCGCATGCCTCATGTTCAAAGAGCAGTGGGTGAGTTATTTGGTCAGACACCATTGACTAATTTAGATCCCGATCAAGTGGTTGCAATGGGCGCTGCTATGCAAGCTGATTTATTGGCAGGCAATCAGCAAAAGGGTGATGAGTGGTTGCTTTTGGATGTGATTCCTCTCTCCTTAGGTGTTGAAACCATGGGCGGCTTGGTTGAAAAAATCATCCCACGCAATACGCCGATTCCAGTTGCAAGAGCTCAAGATTTCACAACCTTCAGAGATGGTCAGACTGCTCTGGCTGTTCACGTTTTACAGGGTGAGCGCGAGGTCGTTGATCACTGCCGATCACTGGCTAAATTTGAACTCAGAGATATTCCTCCGATGGCCGCAGGTGCAGCCAGAATTCGAGTTACCTACCAGGTGGATGCAGATGGCTTATTGTCTGTTACTGCCAGAGAGCAGCATTCAGGTGTTGAGGCTAATATCAATGTCAAGCCTTCTTACGGTCTTTCTGATGTAGATATCACCACCATGCTTCAAGATGGCTTTAGTCATGCTGCTGATGATGTGCAAGATCGAGCCCTTCGCGAAGAATTGGTTGATGCAAAGCGTTTGATTGAAGCGGTAGAGGCTGCTTTAGCTGAAGATCAGAACTTACTGGATGAGGATGAGTTAGATATCATCAATCGCAAGCTAAAAGCGCTTAAGGATTTGATTGAGTCAGCACAAGATACACAAGTATTGCGACGTTCTGTTGAGTCATTGTCAAAAGCCACCGATGATTTTGCTGCTCGTAGAATGAATGAAAGTATCAAAAAAGCTTTGTCTGGTAAAAAGATAGAAGAAATTTAATAGGAATTAAAAATGCCACAAATTGTTGTTCTTCCTCATGCTGATTATTGCCCTGAAGGTGCTGTCCTAGAGGCTTCTCCTGGTGCCACTATTTGTGAAGCATTATTAGAAAATGATATTGAAATCGAGCACGCATGTGAAATGTCATGTGCTTGCACAACTTGCCATGTGATTGTGCGTGAAGGCATGGCCAGCTTGAACCCATCGGATGAGGCTGAAGATGATTTGCTCGATCGTGCATGGGGCTTGTGTCCTCAATCACGCTTGTCTTGCCAAGCGGTGATTGCTCAGCAAAATTTGGTCATTGAGATCCCTAAGTACTCAATTAACCACGCCAAAGAAAATCATTAATCTTCGGTATGAGAGATTGAAGTAAAGAGAAGCTGAAACATCAAATGTAAAAAGGGACCCTTGGGTCCCTTTTTATTTCTCTTCTTCCGTTGAAGATTTTTCTATTAAACCTGATTAATCTTCTTTTCTTAAGTGTGGGAAAAGAATCACGTCTCTGATGTTTGGTGAGTCAGTGATCAACATCATCAAGCGATCGATACCAATGCCGCAGCCACCAGTTGGAGGCATGCCGTACTCTAAGGCGCGAATAAAGTCTGCGTCAAAGTACATGGCTTCTTCATCACCAGCTTCTTTTTGAGCAACTTGTGCATGAAAGCGAGCAGCCTGATCTTCTGCGTCATTTAACTCTGAGAAACCATTGGCAATCTCACGGCCTGTGATGAATAACTCAAAGCGCTCTGTGATGCCTGGTCTTGTGTCAGATTCTCTGGCCAATGGGCTGACTTCAATAGGGTAGTCAATGATGTACGTTGGTTCCCATAGATGTTCTTCAGCAGTGGCTTCAAACAAAGCCAGTTGAAGGGCTCCAAGGCCAGCATTTTTGAGGGTCGGTCCATTGATGTCTTCGCCAGACTTTTTAAGTTCTTGACGGACAAATTCTTTATCTTCCAATTGATCTGCGGTGTACTGTTTTTTCGATAAAGGCGCGTATTTAAGAATTGCCTCAGCAATGGTTAAGCGTTGGAATGGCTTTGATAAATCCAACGGTTTACCTTGGTAAGTTAAATTCGCAGTGCCCTGAGCATCAATCGCTGCTGCTCTGATGAGCTCTTCGGTGAAGGTCATGAGCCATTTGTAGTCTGTGTAGGCTGCATAGAACTCCATCATCGTGAATTCTGGATTGTGTCTTGGGCTGACACCTTCATTGCGGAAGTTTCTGTTAACTTCAAAAACACGTTCAAAACCACCAACCACCAAACGCTTCAAATAAAGCTCTGGAGCTATGCGCAGATACATTTCCATGTCTAAGGCATTGTGATGGGTGATAAATGGTTTTGCAGCTGCACCACCAGGAATTGGGTGAAGCATCGGCGTTTCAACTTCCATGAATCCCGCATCTTGCATGTGATGACGTATTGAAGACATCGCTTTGCTGCGAGCTAAGAAGGTTTGACGTGTTTCTGGCGAAACAATCAAATCAACGTAGCGTTGACGGTATTTCATTTCTTGATCTGAAAGACCGTGGAATTTATCAGGAAGAGGGCGCAATGATTTTGATAAAAGACGCAAATCTTTTACAAGAATCGATAGTTCGCCTTTATTGGTTTTAAACATCACGCCTTCAGCAGCGATGAAGTCACCCATATCCCAGTGTTTAAAGGCATTGTGAGCATCAGCACCTGCATCGGCATCATTGATGTAAAACTGTATTTGACCCGTGCGATCTTGAACGGTCGCAAAGCTGGCTTTACCCATCACACGCTTGAGCATCATTCGACCAGCCACTTTGACCGTGATGTTTTTTTCAGCTAAATGCTCTTTGCTGATTTCACCATAGTGCTCGTGTAAGTCGGCAGCATGATGTGTGGGTACAAAATCATTGGGGAATGCCACACCATTTTTGCGCAATTGAGCTAATTTTTCGCGACGTTCTGCAATGATGTGATTTTCATCGACGATGGGCGTTTGTTCTTCTTGACTCATGATGTTTTCGCTAACAATTGAATGGTGATTAAATAATGGTGATGGTTAAACGCCTTGCTTTAAGCTGGCTTCAATGAATGGATCTAAGTCGCCGTCTAAAACTTTTTGCGTATTGGATATTTCTACGTTGGTTCGAAGATCTTTAATGCGGCTTTGATCTAGAACATACGATCTAATCTGGTGACCCCAGCCCACATCGCTCTTGGTGGCTTCTAGCTTGTCTTGTTCTGCCTGGCGTTTACGTAACTCATGTTCGTAAAGGCGAGACTTCAACATAGACATGGCTTCCGCGCGGTTTTTATGTTGGCTTCGATCGTTTTGACACTGCACCACAATGCCAGTTGGTACGTGAGTCAAGCGAACCGCTGAGTCTGTTTTATTAATGTGCTGTCCACCAGCGCCAGAGGCACGGTAGGTATCCGTACGAATATCGGCCGGATTGATGTCAATCTCAATTGAGTCATCAACTTCTGGATAAACGAACACACTCGTGAAGGAGGTATGACGTCCATTGGCAGAGTCAAATGGTGATTTGCGCACCAGGCGATGCACACCAGTCTCTGTTCTTAAATGGCCGTATGCGTATTCACCGTCAATTTTGATTGTGGCGCTTTTAATACCAGCCACATCGCCGTCAGAAACTTCCAGCACTTCAGCTTTGAAGCCTTTGCGCTCACAGTAACGAAGATATTGGCGCAACAACATGCTAGCCCAGTCGCAAGCCTCAGTTCCGCCGGCACCTGATTGAATATCAATGAAGCATGAGCTCGGATCCATTGGATTGCTGAACATGCGTCGGAACTCAAGTCCTTCGACTTGTTGGCGCATGCCATCTGTATCGGCTTGAATCGATAGAATTGTTTCGAAGTCACCTTCCTCTTTTGCCATTTCAAATAATTCTTGGCTTGAGGTGATGTTGTCCGTCAGAAAATTAATAGTGCCTACGACACCATCTAAAAGCTTTTTTTCTTTGCCCAGGGCTTGGGCTTGCTTAGGATCATCCCAAATTTTGGGATCTTCAAGGGTTTGATTAACTTCGACTAAACGTTCTGCTTTGTTGTCGACGTCAAAGATACCTCCGAAGCTCAATCGTACGAGTACGCAGGTCTTCGAGGGTGTTGCTGATGAGATTTAATTGTTCGGCTTCCATGGTCGGTAATTATAAAGGGTCATCGAGAGCTTCTATGTGTAATTGAGCTCTGGCAACTCCCTGATAATGGTCCGTAACGACTCGATAAGCCAATCTAGCAGGGTTTGGCAGGGTCGCGTTTCTGGAAAACCAAATGCCGTTGAAGGCTTTTGGATGGCTTGAACCATTGGAATTAATTGAACTCGGAGGTGTTTTTCCTGAATCAAGGTTTGAGTTAGCACTTCAAACTCGCCCACAAATACTGGGGCAGGAAATCCTTGGCCCCAAACTTCATTGGCAAGCATGGTGCCAAGTTCTGGGTCAATGAATTCTGGATCGAGTTTGCCATCGTGAGCCAGTTGTCGTTGGAGTACTTCTGGGGTCATCAAGCTTTGAGCCACTTCTTCAAAGCAAGCTTTGAATTCCTCAAATGAATCTTCTTCAATCGTCAATCCCGCAGCCATGGCATGACCGCCAAACTTCAAAATAAGATCTGGATGCTTTTTAGAAACCAAATCCAAGGCATCTCTCAAGTGAAATCCTTGTATGGATCTGCCTGAGCCCTTGAGAACGGCTTGCCCAGATTCTTCACCTGGAGCAAAAATCAGGGTGGGGCGATGGAATTTTTCTTTCAATCTTGATGCAACGATGCCAATCACACCTTGATGCCATGTTTCATTGGCCATGCACAAGGTGGCTTGGTCACCAACTTGTATATCTACTAAGCTGGCCAAAGCAGTTTCTTGCATACCGGCTTCAATGGTTCGGCGTTCGCGATTCATGCGATCAAGTTCGTGAGCTAATTTCAATGCTTCCTCTGGCGATTCGGAAAGCAAACATTGGATACCCAATGACATGTCAGCCAATCGGCCGGCAGCATTCAGGCGAGGACCCAAGGTGAAACCAAGATCAAAAGAGCTTGCACGATTAGGATCTTTTCCGGCAGCGAGGTAAAGCGCCCGAATACCTGCTTGCATTTGCCCACTTTTAATTCTCTTGATGCCATTGGCAACCAAGATGCGATTATTTCTATCCAGAGATGCAACGTCCGCAACAGTGCCAAGCGCCACTAAATCTAAAAGATTTTCAAGGCGTGGTTGAGTTTCTGCAGAGAAGGCGCATCGAGCACGAAACTCAGCGCGCAATGCGATCAGTAAATAAAACATCACACCAACCCCGGCAAGCGCTTTACTTGGGAAAGTGCAATCAGGTTGATTGGGGTTCACAATCCAAGCGGCTTTTGGTAATTGATCGGCAGGTAAATGATGGTCTGTGACCAATACTTCAATACCCAATTGCTGTGCTCTTTCAACTCCGGCAATGCTGGCGATGCCGTTATCAACGGTGATCAAAATATCTGGTTTATCAGGAAGACTGGCAACCAAGTCCACGACCTCTGGTGTCAAGCCATACCCCAAGGTGAAGCGATTAGGAACAAAGTAATCAATGTTGATGTTCCAGGGTGCTCCTAAAGCTCTTAAACCTTTGAGGCCAACGGCGCAGGCGGTGGCGCCATCACAATCATAGTCAGCAACAATCAGTAATTTTTTCCCTGCTTCTATTGCATCAGCCAAGTATTTCGCTGCTAATTCACAATTTTTAAGCTGTGCAGGTGGAATCAGGTTCTTGAGTTCGAGTAAAAGTTCTTCTGGTTTTTCAACGCCTCGAGCAGCAAACAATTTTGCCAATACTGGGTGAGTGCCACTTTGCTCAAGCCAAGCGGCACTTTTTTCTGAATATTGGCGCTCTTTGAATTGAATGGTCATGAGCGAAGCATATCCTGAAGTGATCCAACGACTGGTTTTTTCCAAAGGGCAAAGCCTTTTTTGGGTAGTTGTTCAATGGTGATCATTCGAGATCTTTCTTGGCCTTCTGGAAAGTCGATCAATTCAATCGCTTTAATCTCATGATTGATCAATGCTTCATTCGCCTTTTGCCAGATAGTGCTTAATTGCGGATCAGAGGCTGATAGCAATGAGATCGTGTCACCCATATTCAACTCATTCAGTGAAGTGGTGTGAAGCTTGTTCAAGTGTGATGCGAGCAAATTCAGACATCCATCAGAACTGTGCCACTGCTTGGCTTCTAAGAGCCTCTCGTTGGGTTTGATGTCAGTCAGTGTGCCATTGCCGCTGATCCATACAGAGTTGATGCTGAGCATGCCTTCAGCTTGTCTTGCTTCATTGACTGGGTGGTTGAACCAAATCATCTGAATTTCGTTTTGCCATTTGCGCCATTGTCGAGCCACACCTTCTTGGCTTGTGTCAGATGGCATCCAATGATCAATGTTGCGACCCTCTGCTTGAGAAGTGCTGACAGTTGATAAGGTTTGAAGTGCTTGCGATTCAATGAACCATTTATGAGGTTTGCTTCGGTGAGTGATAGAACTCATTTCCGCAAAAATATCTTTCACTGATTCAAAGAGGGCATCAGCTTCTGATGCTTTGATATCTAATATTTGAGTGCTCGTTAAAACCAAATGGTCTCTGGCCGCATGAATATGAATTGGTTCAATGCGAGCAATTGATGTATTTGGGTCAACACTCACTCCATGCGATTGGAGTTCCAGTGGCGCACTGGCATTCTGCTTACCCAGTAAAAACTTCTCATAGGGCAGGCCACGGTCAAAAGATTCTTGATCTTGGCTGTCGGTAATTACGAGGGTGTATTTCATAACCTTGATTTTAGGTGGCATTTAGACCTTCTGTCCAAGAGCAAGCTAAACTCTTTCATATGAATATTTGGCCGATTGAACTCGAAATCGCATGGCGCTATACAAACGCCAGGAGAAAAGGCGGAAAAAACAAGGAAACAGGGTCTAAAGACGGGTTTTTGTCATTTATATCGTCTGTATCAATGTTGGGTATTGCCTTGGGAGTGGCGGCTCTTATTGTGGTTCTATCGGTCATGAACGGCTTCCAAAAGGAAGTTCGTGATCGGATGCTGTCTGTTTTATCCCATGTAGAGATCCATGCGCCGACAGGTTTGGGTGAATGGCAGCCTTTATTGGCCAAAGTTCAAGAAAATAAACGTGTGACAGGTGCTGCACCGATGATCATGTCTCAAGCATTGATCAGCCGAAGTGATGTGATGCGCGGAGTGGCACTTCGAGGCATTGATCCTGAATTAGAGAGCAAGGTGTCTGATATTCCAAAACACTTTATTCAAGGGCAAATCAGTGGTCTGAAGCCTGGTGAATTTGGTTTGGCCTTGGGGGCGGAGTTAGCTGGAATCTTAGGCGTGCAATTGGGTGACCGCATCACCATCATGGTTCCTGAAGGCGATATCAATCCTGCAGGTATGACGCCACGGATGAGAGCCTTTAAGTTGATTGGCATCATCGATAGCGGTCATTATGAATTTGATAGTACTTTGGCCGTGGTTCATTGGAAAGATGCGGCCGCTTTATTGCGATTGGATGGCCCATCAGGTTTGCGTCTTAAATTAGATGATATGCAGCAAGCCGCAAAAGTGGCAGATCAACTTTCTATGCAACTACCTGGTTTGTGGGTCAAAGATTGGACAAGACAAAATAAAAATTGGTTTGCAGCTGTGCAAACTGAAAAACGCATGATGTTCATCATTCTTACCTTGATCATTGCAGTGGCCGCATTTAACTTGGTATCTACACTGGTGATGACAGTGACTGATAAGCGAGGGGATATCGCTATTCTTCGCACCATGGGTGCCAGTGCTGGAATGATTCAAAGAATTTTCTTTGCTCAAGGTTTCATGATTGGCGCCATCGGCACTTTGGGCGGAATTATCTTGGGCTTGCTGATTTCATTGAACATCGATGTGATCGTTCTAAGTCTGGAAGCAATCTTCCGTGTTCAATTTTTACCTCGCGATATTTACTTTATTTCTAGTCTGCCTTCTGATGTGCGAAGCAGTGACGTGATCACAGTGGGTTTGATGGCATTCGTTCTTTCTCTGTTGGCAACGCTTTATCCAAGTTGGAGAGCAGCCAAAATTCAACCGGCTCAGGCCTTGCGTTATGAGTGAGGGACTGAATATGAATATGGCATTGGTGGCAAAAAATATTTCCAAAACTTATGGAGAAGGTGACTTGGCTGTTCAAGTCCTTCATGACATTAGTTTGGATCTTGCGGTTGGTGAAAAATTGGCCATTGTTGGAGCCTCGGGCTCTGGCAAGAGTACTTTGTTACATCTTTTAGGTGGCTTGGATCACGCCAGTCAAGGTGAAGTCATTTTGGCTGGTCAATCTTTGGCTCGTCTTTCCGAGGCTGAGTTAAATAAGTTGCGCAATCAACATTTGGGATTCATTTACCAATTCCATCATCTTTTGGCTGAGTTCAGTGCTTTGGATAACGTGGCCATGCCCTTGCGTATCAGAGGTATCGATAACGATGAAGCCAGAGCCGTGGCCAAAGAGATGCTTGCGAAAGTAGGTTTATCTCATCGAGTCGATCATCGACCAGCTGCACTGTCAGGTGGAGAGCGTCAGCGTGTCGCAGTTGCTAGAGCGTTGGTCACCACGCCAAGCTGCGTTTTAGCTGATGAGCCTACCGGAAACTTGGATGCCGAAACAGCAGACACTGTATTTGATCTGATGTTAGAGATTGCCAAAAGTCAGGGCACTGCCTTTGTGATTGTGACCCATGATCCATTGCGTGCAGCAAGATGTGATCGCGTTTTACGTTTGGATCATGGCGTATTGAAGGCTCATTAACGTGGCCTTGTGTTTAGATACTCATTGCCATCTCGATGCCGATGAGTTTGGTCTTGATCGTGATGCCGTGATTCATCGTGCAGCGCAAGCGGGGGTCAACGGTGTACTGTTACCCGCCGTGCGCGCAAAAGATTATTTGTCTGTAAAAAATCTAACTTATCAAGCTGCTCAACTCATGCCTGCGAGTTGTTATACCTTGGGCATTCATCCGATCTTCACGCCTGAGGCAAAAGAATCAGATTTGGATCTTTTAAGAAACGCAGTGATTGAAGCCTTGGACGACCCTCGTTTTGTTGGAATCGGAGAGATTGGCTTGGATTATTTTTTGCCTGATCTAGATGTCAACCATCAGTCATTCTTTTTTGAAAAACAACTCGATCTTGCCCAAGAATTGAATCTGCCAGTGATTTTGCATGTGCGTCGTTCTCAAGATGCTATTTTGAAAGCTTTGAGACCGAGAAAAATCATCGGTGGTATTGCTCACGCATTCAATGGTAGCTTTCAGCAGGCGGAGCAGTTCATCAAGTTAAATTTTGTGATGGGTTTTGGAGGCGCAATGACATTCCCCAGAGCTCTACAAATTAGACGCTTAGCCAAAGAATTACCTTTCGAAAGTTTGGTTCTTGAAACGGATGCGCCAGATATTCCTCCTGCTTGGTTGGCGCAACAACCATCTCATCGTAATGAGCCTGCTGAGTTGGTAGAAATTTCATCAGTTCTTGCAGGGATTCGTGCTTCATCGATCAGTCAAACTCAATATATCTGTGCCAATAACGCTTTGCGCGTGATTCCTCGCTGGGCAACATTGCTTGCTCAGTTACCTCTCTCTAAAGTCTAGATAACTTGCGCTTTTTATTAACGGCATTCATTGCCGGGGAATCTCTTTTACTTTTTTTGCCGCAGTTGCCTAAAAGCGATGCGTGGGTGAAGCTCAGTCTATTGATGGTTTGTTTATTGATTCTGACCTATCTGACTAGGTATTTAAAGATGGCTGCCATGCCCAAGCTAAGACTTTCTTTATGGGTTCTTGTTCTATTTTTATTAGGTTTTTCTTGGTCTGCTTATCTGACTCATACACGTTTGAGCAATGATTTGCCTCCAGAGTTAGAGGGCGTTGCAGTGTTGGTGACTGGCGTGATTGATGGCTTGCCACATCAAGGCGATCGGTCATTGAGATTTTCATTAAAAGTGGAGGATGTGACTCATGAAGATCAATCAATCACAATTGATCCAAAACAATTCCCTGATCGACTGTCATTAGGCTGGTATCCAGGTTGGCGAGGTGAGGGAGTCCTGCCTGATCTAAAGCCAGGGCAGCGCTGGCGTTTGCCGGTGGTTCTTAAAAGAGCCCATGGCCTCATGAATCCGCATGGATTTGATTTTGAACGGTGGATGTTTCAACAAAATCTTGGTGCCACTGGTTCTGTGAAGGCGAATGCAAAGGGTTTGCCAAGGTCCTGGAAGCCGAGTCTCTTAGAAGACTTTCATTTGAGCTTTACAACTTTTGTTGAATTAACTCGTTGGCATTTGCGTGAACGCATCAAGCGATCAGCTCCTGAAGAGGCTCCTTATGTTGGGGTGTTGATTGCTTTGGTGATGGGTGAGCAAAATGCGATTCCTCAAGATGATTGGCGTATTTTCAATGCAACTGGCATTGGCCATTTGATTTCTATTTCTGGTTTACACGTCACGATGTTGGCTGGTATGGGCGCTGCCTTAGCCAATCGTTTGTGGCGTCGTCGTTCACTGCCCATGTTGTGTGCGACACAAAAAGTATCGGCATTGAGTGGTTTCCTTGTGGCGTTGATTTATACCTGGCTGGCAGGTTTTCAGATTCCTGCTCAAAGAACGATGTACATGGTGGGCGTGGTAGCCATCGCTCTTTGGACAGGGCGAATCACGCGAGCATTTGATATTTGGTGGTGGGCTTTATTTGTAGTGCTCTTCTTGGATCCTTGGGCTGCCTATACGCCTGGCTTTTGGCTTTCATTTGGTGCTGTTGCAGCCATTTTGTTTGCTATGCCTGGCCAAGACGGCATGTCTGAATATGGTTACAGTCGTTCTCAAAAGTGGTGGCAGTCATTCAAGGAAGCTACTCGGGTGCAAGCTGTTGTCACGATTGCTTTATTGCCTTTAACACTTTATTGGTTTTCGCAATTCTCAGTGGTTTCTCCTTTGGCCAATGCATTTGCTATTCCATTGGTGAGTTTTATTGTTACCCCGTTTGCCATGTTGGGCGCTGTTTTACCTTCGCCCATCAGTGATGGATCTTTGTGGATCGCGCATTCATGCATGGAATTGGTGGCTTGGTTTTTAAAACCAATGTCATCATGGTTTTGGTCTGTTGCTTACTTGCCGCAACCAAGTATTTTATTTTTTGTGATCTCTACTGCCGGAATCATTTATGCGATCCGTCCCGGCCCATTGGCCTTGACTTATAAAAGTCGGCTGATGGGGCTGTGCTGTTGCTTGCCTTTACTGTGGCCTAAGATTCCTGATGTGGCTCATGGCGACTTTAAGGTCACAGTTTTAGATATTGGGCAAGGCACTGCAGTTTTAGTTGAAACACACAGCAAACGTTTGCTTTATGACACTGGTCCAAAAACATCTCCTCAATCAGATGCTGGAGAAAGAAACGTTTTGCCATTTTTGAGGGGTGAGGGTATTTCATTCATCGATCGAATGGTCATCAGTCATAAAGACACCGATCATGTTGGCGGCGCCTTGAGTCTGATGAAAAGTATCACTTTTGGTGATTTATTGGGAACCTTGCCGGAATGGCATTTTTTAGTCGATAAGGCCAAAAATTCTCAGATACCTGCTTTGCCATGCCAAGCAGGTCAGAGCTGGCGTTGGGATGGGGTTTTATTCAAGGTTTGGCATCCAGGTCCTGAGATGACATTTGCCAGCGTGCACCATTCTGGGAAGCCCAATGCACTAAGTTGTGTCATTGAGGTGACCAATGGACATTACTCATTTTGGTTAACTGGGGATGTTGAGCGAGGGGGTGAGGCAATCATCGCCAATGAATATAAGCATTCTGATGAATTGGCATCTATTTTGCTTGTACCGCACCATGGTAGTGCTACTTCTTCATCCCCAATATTTCTTGATGCGATCAAGCCTCAATGGGCGGTTGCTCAAGCGGGTTATCGAAATCGATATCGTCACCCCAATAAAAAGGTGGTGGAGAGATATGTTGAGCGTGAAATCCCAATTCTTGAAACTGTTCATACAGGAGCTCAAATTTGGGAATTTAAGGGGAAGCATTGGTCTAGAAAGGATTGGCGTGAGATTCAGCGCCGATCATGGCATCAATAGTGATTCATTGAGAAGTTGGAGTAAATCAAGATGGTGACAGAAAAACAACAACAATTACCCTTTGATGAAATGTCTTTGGATGGTGTTCAAAGAAATTTTATGGATGCTCAATTTTCCAGAACTCATTACCAACAATTTTCACAATGGTTAAGTGGACAGGGCGATCAATATCTACAGGCTAGGCGTGAAGAAGCAGATTTGATGTTTCGTCGGGTTGGCATCACCTTTGCGGTCTATGGGGAAAGTGCTGGAACAGAAAGAACCATTCCATTTGATATCGTCCCCAGAATTTTTCCAGCTTCAGAGTGGAGTCGGATGGAAGCTGGTTTACGTCAGCGCGTGACAGCTCTGAATATGTTTCTGCATGATGTTTACCATGAGCAACATATCTTAAAAGCAGGGGTAATACCAAAAGAGCAGGTATTGAACAACGTTCAATTTAGACCTGAGATGCTAGGTGTCAATGTTCCTATGAATATTTATGCGCATATTGCGGGCATTGACATTGTGAGAGCGACGCATGGTGAAAATATTGGAGAGTTCTTTGTCTTAGAGGACAACTTGCGAGTGCCATCAGGTGTTTCTTATATGTTGGAAAACCGCAAAATGATGATGCGCTTATTTCCTGAATTGTTTGCGCAGCATCGTGTGGCTCCGGTAGCTCACTACCCTGATTTATTGCTAGATACTTTGCGTCAAGCAGCACCAAATCAAAATATCAACCCAACCGTGGTTGTTTTAACACCAGGTATGTATAACTCTGCATATTTTGAGCATGCATTTCTAGCTCAGCAAATGGGGGTTGAGTTAGTAGAGGGTAAGGATCTTTTTGTTCAAAAAGACATGCTTTACATGAGAACCACCCAAGGCCCTAAGCAAGTAGATGTGATCTATCGTCGGGTCGATGATGACTTTTTGGACCCTGAAGTGTTCAGATCTGATTCCTCACTGGGTGTCTATGGTCTTTTGAGGGCTTATACGGCGGGTAACGTTGCAATTTGCAATGCCATTGGTACGGGGGTTGCTGACGACAAATCAATTTACCCTTATGTGCCAGACATGATTCGTTTTTATTTAGATGAAGAACCATTGATTTCGAATGTGCCAACGTATATGTGTCGCAAGCCTTCTGAGCTCAGTTATGTATTAGAAAATATGGCAGATTTGGTTGTGAAAGAAGTTCATGGTGCCGGTGGTTATGGAATGCTGGTGGGACCTGCTTCAACCCAAGCTGAAATTGCCGATTTCAAAGATAAGGTGAGGGCCAATCCTGAGGGCTATATCGCTCAACCAACTTTGGCACTTTCTACATGTCCCACCTATGTTGAATCAGGTATCGCCCCTCGCCATATTGATTTGAGACCTTTTGTCTTGTCCGGAAAAGAAGTTCGGATGGCTCCTGGCGGTTTAACTCGAGTAGCTCTTAAAGAAGGTTCTTTGGTTGTTAACTCATCACAAGGTGGTGGAACCAAAGATACCTGGGTCTTGGAACATTAAAAATAAAAAGGAGATAGTCCATGTTATCTAGAACGGCCGATCATCTTTATTGGATGTCACGTTATACAGAGAGAGCTGAAAACACTGCTCGGATGCTGGATGTTAATTATCAAATGTCTTTATTGCCTCAGTCAGCGCAGGTGGCAGAGCAAGCATGGAGATCTTTGTTAGAGATTTCAGAGTTGACGGCGTCTTTTGATGCTAATTATGTGTTGATGTCGCCAGGTGATGTGATTCGCTTCATGGTGAGTGATATGAGTAATCCATCTTCCATCATGTGTTGTCTCCAAGCGGCTCGCGAAAACGCAAGAGTTGTCAGAGGGTCGATGACCACTGAATTATGGGAAACGATCAACACCACATGGTTGGATGCACAGAAGATGATGCGTGAAGGTATCTTGGAGCAAGCGCCATCAGAGTTTTTTGAATGGGTGAAATTTCGTTCGCATCAAACAAGAGGAGTGCAGCACGGCACCATGATTCGTGATGAGGTGTTTCATTTCATTCGCTTAGGAACATTCCTTGAGCGAGCTGACAACACAGCTCGATTATTGGATGTGAAATCGCTGACTGCTGAAAATATGCGTGACCAAGGTCATGACTCGGTCGATGACTTTTACTATTGGGCGGCCATCTTAAGATCTGTTTCAGCTTTTGAAATCTATCGAAAAGTGTACAGAGATGTCATCACTCCAGAGCGGGTCGCTGAGTTATTGGTCCTGCGCTCTGATATGCCGAGATCTTTGTCCGCCTGTATGGGGGAGGTGGTTGATTTGTTGGTCAAGCTGAAAAATTCACAATCGAGCAAAACAATCACTCAAGCTAGAAACTTGATGGCGGAATTGCGTGACTCTCGGATTGATGAAATCTTGGATCAAGGATTGCATTCATATCTCACCAATTTTTTGGAGCGAGTGAACGCCGTAGGTAGTGGTATCAGTCGAGATTTCTTATTGCCCATGGAAGAGTTGGCTGCTTGATAGATTTGTACTGATTGATTAATTAAATAAATAAAAAAGGTTTTATGACGTATTGCATTGCAATTAGATTGGACGAGGGGCTTGTTTTTTTATCTGACAGCAGAACCAATGCAGGAGTTGATGCTGTTTCCAACTTTAGAAAAATGGCTATCTTTAAAAAAGATGGCGACCGTGTATTGGTCTTGATGTCTGCTGGTAATTTGGCCATTACTCAGGCGGTTAGGCATTACCTGAATCACCCAGAAGCTGATGGCCCAAGCATTTGGAATGCTACGACGATGTTTGAAGCAGCTCAGGTTTTAGGAGATATTGTTCGCAAAGTGCGCGACAGGGATGCTGAGGAATTGCAAAAGTCAGGCATTGAATTCAATATTCATTTGATCTTTGGCGGGCAAATCAAGGGGCAGCCGCACACTATTTTTCAAGTTTATGCTGCTGGTAATTTCATTGAAGCAACTGTTGAAACACCTTATTTCCAAATTGGCGAGGCCAAGTACGGTAAACCAATTTTAGACCGGGTGATCACTCAAGAGACTCCTTTGAAGGAGGCTGCAAAATGTGCTTTGATATCTATGGACTCAACCATCAAATCAAATATCTCTGTGGGCTTGCCTCTGGATTTACTGATTTATCCCAAAGACGATTTAAAAACCGATCACCTCTTGGTCATTGATGAAAAAAACGAATATTTCAAAATGATTCATGAAACTTGGGGAAAAAGACTGCGTCAAATCTTCTCGGAAATTGAAGACCCAGTCTGGTAAAGGCTCTCTGGCATATAAATAACCTTCAGGATGAAATTTTGAGCATTCTTTCTGGGTATCGCTATAATTGCGTATTACCCACTAAGCATATTCGATGACTAAATTCATCTTTGTTACTGGTGGTGTGGTTTCTTCCCTCGGGAAGGGTATCGCAGCCGCCTCCTTAGCCGCCATTCTTGAATCGCGCGGCCTAAAAGTCACCCTCTTAAAATTAGACCCATATATCAACGTCGACCCCGGCACGATGAGTCCTTTCCAGCACGGAGAAGTATTCGTGACGGAAGATGGCGCTGAAACCGACCTTGATTTGGGCCACTATGAGAGATTTGTTTCCGCCAAGATGCGCAAGAGCAATAACTTCACCACTGGCCAGATTTACGAGTCTGTGATCCGTAAAGAGCGCCGTGGCGAATATCTAGGTAAGACTGTGCAGGTGATTCCGCACATTACCAATGAAATTCAAAGTTTTGTTGAGCGTGGCGCTAAAGCCAGTCACGATGGCCAAGCAGATGTGGCCATCTGTGAAATTGGCGGCACGGTCGGCGATATTGAATCTTTACCGTTTTTAGAGGCTGCTCGCCAAATGAGCTTGAGATTACCTCAGGGTGATACGGCCTTTGTACATTTGACCTTGGTGCCTTACATTGCAAGTGCAGGTGAGTTGAAGACCAAACCAACCCAGCACTCAGTTCAGAAGTTAAGAGAAATCGGCATCATGCCAACAGCGTTGTTGTGCCGTGCAGATAGACCGATCCCTGAAGATGAGAGAGCCAAGATTTCTTTGTTTGCGAATATGCGCGAACAAGCAGTTATCTCAGTTTGGGACGTTGATACGATTTACAAGATTCCACAAATGCTCCACGAGCAGGGTTTGGATGAGTTGATTTGTCATGAATTACGCATTGATGCTAAGCCTGCCAATTTATCTGTTTGGAATGGTTTGGTTCACAGCCTTGAAAATCCGAAGCATGAAGTAACGATTGGCATGGTTGGTAAGTATGTTGACTTAACAGAGTCTTATAAGTCATTGATTGAGGCCTTGCGTCATGCTGGCATCCACAATGAAACAAAAGTTGGTATTCGTTATATCGACTCTGAGAATTTGGATGGTGGCGATGTTTCAAGCCTTGCTGGTTTGGATGCCATTTTGGTGCCTGGTGGTTTTGGTAAGAGGGGTACTGAAGGAAAGATTGCTGCTATTAAGCACGCTCGTGAGAACAAGATCCCTTACCTTGGTATTTGCTTAGGTATGCAATTGGCCGTGATTGAGTTTGCTCGTCATGTGGCTGGCTTGAAGGGCGCTAACAGTACTGAATTTGAGCCGAATGGTCCTCATCCGGTTGTGGCATTGATCACTGAATGGATGGATCGTGAAGGTCGTGTTGAAAAACGTGATGAGGCTTCAGATTTAGGCGGCACGATGCGCTTAGGTTCACAGCGTTGTCCAGTTAAAGCAAATACCTTGGCTGAAAAGATTTATGGCTCAGAAGTTAATGAGCGTCATCGCCATCGTTTTGAGGTGAATAATGTGTACGTTCCTAAATTAGAGTCTGCCGGCATGATTATTTCTGCAAGAACTCCTAATGAGTCTTTGCCAGAAATGATGGAATTGCCAAGCAGCATGCACCCATGGTTCTTCGGTGTGCAGTTCCATCCGGAGTTCACGTCGACTCCAAGAGATGGTCACCCATTGTTTTCTGCATTCATTAAAGCAGCCTTAAACCAAAAAGGTATTGCAGTTTGATCTGCACAGTATTAAGGAATTAAGGAGTTAGCCATGAAACTATGCGATTTTGAAATTGGTCTTGATAAGCGTTTCTTTTTAATCGCTGGCACGTGCGTGATTGAATCTGAGCAAATGGCCATGGACACAGCAGGTCAGCTAAAAGAAATCACGAGTGCTTTAGGCATTCCATTCATTTACAAATCATCTTTTGATAAAGCCAATCGCTCTTCAGGAACTTCATTCCGTGGTCTTGGTATGGAAAAAGGTCTTGAGATTCTAGCCAAAGTTAAAAAAGAAATTGGCGTGAACATTTTGACTGATATTCATGAGGTTGATGAGATCAAGCCTGTGGCTGCGGTTGTTGATGTATTACAAACGCCAGCGTTTTTGTGTCGTCAGACTGATTTCATTCGTGCTTGCGCTCAAAGCGGCAAACCAGTGAACATCAAGAAAGGCCAATTCTTGGCTCCAGGCGACATGAAAAACGTGATTGATAAAGCCAGAGCTGCTGCTAAAGAAGTTGGTTTGCCAGAAGATATGTTCATGGCATGCGAGCGCGGTGCGTCTTTTGGTTACAACAATTTAGTGTCTGATATGCGCAGCCTTGCCATCATGCGTGAAACCAATGCGCCGATTGTTTTTGATGCTACGCACTCTGTGCAGTTGCCTGGCGGTCAAGGCACCAGCAGTGGTGGTCAACGTGAGATGGTTCCTGTTCTGGCTAGAGCGGCTGTAGCGGTTGGTGTTAGTGGTTTGTTCATGGAAACTCACCCAAATCCTGCGAAAGCGCTATCAGATGGACCGAATGCAGTGCCGTTGAACCGCATGAAAGAATTACTCGCCACTTTGGTGGCTTTGGATGACGTTGTTAAAAATGGCAACGTTTACTTAGAAAAAGATTTCAAATAATTTGTTAAGGGAAAAGTCATGAGTGCAATCGTTG
>CAYYOB010000003.1:24695-32412 GCA_964473225.1 uncultured Polynucleobacter sp. | reverse complement strand
CGCTTCGGACTTGGGCGCAGCGGCGGAATGTATTGTAAGGCTCCGAGATGAGAAGATAGAAGTGCCTCGAGATGTAACAAGTAGTTTTGAAGCCTCTTTGCTGCAACTTGGTACATAGAAATTTGCCCGTCATGAGTCGCATCTGAGTAGTCCGGCGACCTATGTGGTCCATCGGGAGTGTCAAATGAAATACTTACTGGAATTAAGGTTCGCTCCAGCCCAACTAAAGGTCTCACGCCAAAATTGCTAAACCTCACCTTCTCTTTGAGACTACCGAGCGTTCTCGGATTAGAGAGTTCGTCTGTTGCTAAGATCGCTAACTCGGTCTTGTATTCATCGATTTCTAACCCAAGTTGCCGAATTCTGCCCAGTAATTGCTGGCTGGCAGCAAATTGGTTGCCCTCATCGCTACTAGAAGATATGTCCGAACGGCGTAGTTGGGCCCGCCGCAACTGTTGTAACTGCATTCGCTCTTGAGCTGCCTTGTGTTTTAGTGCTAGCAGTTTTCTTTTTCTTTCTGTCTGACTATTCTCAGGTAGGCCATCAGCCCTTCTCTCGGTTGGGGCACTGAAGAAGCGATCAGGTCTAGAGTATTCCTCGTTTAGTCGCGCCAACTCGGAATTAGTTTGTGCAAGTGCTTTTGAAAAGGTCGGAGACAGAAATTCAAGTTTGAACTCTTCGGTTATCGACGAGGAGATTTTCTGGTCGTCGAAGCCACCTTCTCGGACAAGCACCAGTGCCATAGTCCTTGGCTCTTGCGCTATTTCAGCTGTTGTGTCTGATTGCCGAGTCTGGCACTCTATTGCCGTAAGGATACCCACAGCGGTGCCGTCGGTTCCAGTTGCCGAATGTCGTGAGTAGGTAAGCGCTATTTTGTGGTCAAGGACTGGCGCTCTACCAAAAAAAGTTGTTGAGAACGGGTGGCTGTGTATGGCGCTACGATCGTATTCCTCTCTTATAGTCAGTTCGATAGTAATACTACGTTCCGAGTCGTGCCTATGAACCACGGAGATGAAATTGCCCAGGTCGACACCCTGACTCGTATCGCTAGATGTAAGTAGGTCCCATGAGAAAATGTCGGCGGGAGCTCCCTGTAGCCATCTTAGTGTCTGTGCCATCATCCGCAAGCTCTGACCTAAAGAGCTCTTCCCAGATGAGTTAGGGCCGTAAATCAGTGTTATCGGAGCCAATCTGCAGTTTCGGGCCGAGTGTTCAGTTTCCTGATCGCCAAAGGATTTGAAGTTCGTAAGTTTTAGGTGCGTGAGCATTTCTGTTTAGTTCCATGGACACTGTATTGATTGGAGTGACGTTGCGGTTCGAATTATGTTGACGATACATTGCCCGCGCTGTTGGGCGCTTCGCAAGGCGTATTCGTTCCACTTATAGTCGCCTGGTCTGTAGACGTCAGTTAGAGCGATTCCTATTTTGGTTTGATGTTGGCATTGCTCCAATTGCCTGCCTAATGACTCTAGCCCCCTCCTGAGAGGAAACGAGTTTCGCCCTCGTGGTAGTTCCGAGCAGAGCACGAGGACGCCATGTGTGCATGCACCAATTCGCGCTGTGATTGGCATCAAAGTTATCAATGATCAGTTTCAAAGGCTTTAAGACCACAAAGGCGCGCTCTGCCTTAGCGTCTAGATCGTCACGCAAAGCTTGCTCAAGCACAGACATGTCAATCCAGCTATCTGCTTTGGATACACCAATGCGCTCGCAGAACAAACGAATACTTTCAGGGGTGAAGCCACGACGTCTGATGCCCACCAAGGTTGGCATGCGCGGATCATCCCAACCATCCACACGTTTTTCTTCAACCAGTTGCAATAGCTTTCGCTTGCTGGTGATGGCATACGTTAAATTTAAACGCGCAAACTCATATTGCTTTGGTAAAGGATCTTTGAAAACACCCACTTCTTTGAGAGCTTCTAAAACCCAGTCGTAAAGTGGGCGATTGTTTTCAAACTCCAAAGTACAGATGGAGTGAGTGATGTTTTCTAAAGCATCAGAGATGCAATGAGTGAAGTCATAGAGTGGGTAGATACACCATTTATCACCCGTGCGATGATGGTGGGCGTGACGAATGCGGTACACCACTGGATCACGCAAAACAATGTTTGGATGACTCATGTCAATTTTGAGTCTCAATACATGAGCGCCATCTGGGTATTTACCAGACTTCATTTCTCTGAATAAAGCCAAATTCTCTTCCGCACTGCGGTTTCTGAATGGGCTGTTGGTGCCTAGTTGCGTAAAGTTACCGCGATTTTTATGAATCTCATCAGCAGATTGACTGTCAACATAGGCCTTATTGGCCTCAATTAACTTCTCTGCAAATTCATATAGTTGGTCAAAATAATCGCTGGCGTAGTGTTGATGCTCAACACCATCATGGATCCAGTCAAAGCCTAGCCAACGAACGGCATCAATGATGCTATCAACGTATTCAGTTTCTTCTTTGCTTGGGTTCGTGTCATCAAAGCGCATGTTGCAGCGGGCGCCATGCAAGGCATGTGCGTAATCTCTGGCAAGACCAAAGTTCAAGCAAATGCTCTTGGCGTGACCGATATGCAGGTAACCATTAGGCTCGGGTGGGAATCTGGTGATAACGCTTGGAAGTGGCTTGCCAGAGGCATCTAAGCGCTTGGAATGCTTGCCTTGGGCAAGATCAGCATCAATGATTTGACGCAAAAAATTCGAGACCTCTAGGGTCTCGAATTTAGAAGGAATTGGGTTCTTCTTTTCAGACATACCCACATTGTAAATTTATTCTTCGACAAAAGCCTCTTCTCTGGTTTTTTTCACCGCAGGTAGAGCAACAATGACCACCAGAGCTACTGCTGCAATCAAAAGTCCAAGAGATAGTGGACGGGTTACGAAGACCGTGAAATCACCCCTGGCCAACAATAGGGCGCGACGGAAGTTTTCCTCCATCATCGGTCCTAGAACAAAACCAAGTAGTAATGGCGGAGCTTCACAACCTAATTTGAAGAATAGGTAGCCAGCAATACCGAAGATCGCTGTCATGAAAATGTCGAAATTGTTGTTATTGACGGTGTACACGCCAATACAGCAGAAAACCAAAATCGCTGGATAGAGATGGCGATAAGGAATCGTCAACATTTTGACCCAAACGCCAATCAACGGAAGATTCAAAATGATCAACATCAAGTTACCAATCCACATCGATGCAATCAAGCCCCAGAATAAAGCCGGGTTTGAAGACATCACCTGTGGACCAGGTTGGATGTTATGAATGGTCATGGCACCCACCATTAAAGCCATCACAGCGTTTGGTGGAATACCCAAAGTTAGCAAAGGAATGAATGATGTTTGTGATGCGGCATTGTTGGCACTTTCAGGACCAGCCACACCTTCAATAGCACCCTTACCAAACTCTTCACTGTACTTAGATGTTTTCTTCTCAAGAGAGTAAGCAGCAAAAGCAGCTAGAGGGGCGCCGCCACCAGGAAGAACTCCTAGCAAAGAACCAATGCCAGTGCCTCTGAGGATTGAAGGCATCATGCGCTTGAAGTCTTGTTTATTAGGCCAAAGAGAAGTGACCTTGTCCAAGAATGTCTCACGCTTTTCTTTTTGCTCAAGGTTGTTCATGATTTCAGCAAAGCCGAACACGCCCATGGCAATAGACACAAATCCGATGCCGTCTGTTAACTCAGGAATTTCAAATGAATAACGAGCGGCGCCAGAGTTAACGTCTGTTCCAACCAAGCCCAATAAAAGACCTAGAACAATCATGCCGATCGCTTTGATCAATGAACCTGATGCCAAAACCACTGCACCAATCAAGCCAAGCACCATCAAAGAGAAATACTCTGCAGGACCAAACTTAAAGGCAACTTCAGCCAAAGGAGCAGCAAAAGCTGCAAGAACCAAAGTGGCCACACAACCAGCAAAGAAAGATCCAAATCCAGCCGTGAATAGTGCCACGCCAGCACGACCGCGACGAGCCATCTGATAGCCGTCAATCGCAGTCACCACCGAGGAGGATTCTCCGGGAATGTTGACCAAAATGGCTGTGGTTGAGCCACCATATTGAGCGCCATAGTAAATACCCGCCAACATAATTAAAGCTGCAACTGGAGGTAGTGCATACGTTGCTGGTAATAGCATCGCAATCGTGGCGATAGGGCCTAAGCCTGGTAAAACGCCAATCATTGTGCCAAGTAAGCAGCCAATGAAACAGTAAAGTAAGTTTTGCAGGGTGAAGGCAGTCGCAAAGCCTAGCGCTAGGTTGTCTAATAATTCCATGATGTATCTTCTCCGAGGCTTAAGGAGTTAAAAAGCTTGGCCATACTTGGAACTGAAGTTGCAGTCCCCAGATAAAGGCTACATAGGCAATCACATTCAAAATGACCGCGTTAAGAACAGTTCCTTTCCAGTGGAACTCATGGCTGGCCATCGCTGAAATGAAAATAAGCATCACAAGTGACACCACCAAGCCCATTGGTTTGATGATCAGACCAAATAAAACCACTGAGCCAGTCACCCATAGAACTGAGACCAAGTCCCATTTTGCGAGTTTGTCAGATTGACCTTTTTTAGACATGGAACTCATGGTCACTATGGCACCAATCATAGCTAGAACAATACCAAGCCAAAATGGAAAATAACCAGGCCCCATTTTTGCTGGGGTTCCCATGTTGTAGGTCGTTGCAACAAAAGCAAAGGCAACCCCAATAATTACAAACATAATTCCAGCGGCGAAGTCTTTTTGACTGCGAATGTGCATCCTTAGGCCCTCTTTATTTTTATAAGAAAGTGTTAAAGACGTAATTGTAAGCTTTCTTAAAGCTTGGATTCCCATTTTTTGGCTTGGGGTTTGTACCAATGGGCTATCTCTGAGTCATAATTACGGTCATGAAAGTTACTCAAATACGCCAAAATTTTTTAAAGTTCTTTGAATCCAAGGGCCATCAAGTGGTCTCTTCTAGTCCGGTCGTGCCTGGTGATGATCCAACCTTATTGTTCACCAATGCAGGTATGAATCAATTCAAAGATGTTTTCCTTGGTTTTGATAAGCGCGCATACAGCAGAGCCACGACAGCGCAGAAATGTATTCGTGCCGGTGGTAAGCACAATGACTTAGACAATGTGGGTTACACCGCCCGTCACCATACCTTCTTTGAAATGTTGGGTAACTTCTCGTTTGGTGACTATTTCAAAAAAGACGCTATCAGCTACGCGTGGGAGTTGTTGACGACTGTTTACAACTTACCAGCTGAAAAGTTGTGGGTAACTGTTTATGCCGAAGATGATGAGGCATACGACATTTGGCAAAAAGAAATTGGTGTGCCGGCTGAAAGAATCATTCGTATTGGCGACAACAAAGGTGGTCGTTACGCTTCAGATAACTTCTGGATGATGGGTGACACGGGTCCTTGCGGTCCTTGTACTGAAATCTTTTATGACCATGGTGACCACATTGCTGGCGGTCCTCCGGGTAGTCCAGATGAAGATGGAGATCGCTACATCGAAATCTGGAATAACGTTTTCATGCAATTCAACCGCGATGAAGATGGTGTGATGCATCCACTGCCTAAGCCAAGTGTTGATACTGGTATGGGTCTTGAACGTATTGCTGCAGTTTTGCAGCACGTCCACTCAAATTACGAAATCGATTTATTTGTTAATTTACTCAACGCTGCCAAAGCAGCGGTTGATGGTGCTGGTGCTGGCAACTGTGATGCCAATAGTCCATCGCTCAAAGTGATTGCAGACCACATTCGCGCATGTTCTTTCACAGTTGCAGATGGTGTGATTCCAGGCAATGCAGGTCGTGGTTACGTTTTACGACGCATCACTCGTCGTGCGATTCGTCACGGTTACAAATTGGGTGCTCGTGCCCCATTCTTCCACAAGCTAGTCAGTGCTTTGGTCAAAGAGATGGGCGAGGCTTACCCAGAACTCAAGGCCAATGAAGCCAAAGTGACTGAAGTATTGAAGCAAGAAGAAGAAAGATTCTTCCAAACCATCTCGAATGGTATGGAAATTCTTGAAACTGCTTTGGCCAATACTTCAAAAGTGATTGATGGTGAAACCGCGTTCAAGTTGCACGATACATTTGGTTTCCCGCTTGATTTAACAGCTGACGTCTGTCGTGAGCGTGGTGTGACGGTTGATGAGGCTGGTTTTGAAGTTGCCATGAATCGTCAACGTGATCAAGCGCGTGCCGCAGGTAAGTTCAAAATGGCACAAGGTCTTGAATACAGTGGGGCGCCAACAGTGTTCCACGGTTATGACACTTTGAATAAAGACTCAGCCAAAGTCTTGGCGCTTTATGTTGATGGCTCACAAGTGAATTCAATTAAGGCAGGTGATAACGCGGTTTTGGTATTAGATAACACACCTTTTTATGCTGAGTCAGGCGGTCAAGTCGGTGATGCTGGTGAGTTGCGTAATCAATCCAGTTTGTTTGAAGTTGAAGACACGCTGAAGATTCAGGCGGATGTCTTTGGTCATCATGGTCAAGTGCTTGAAGGTGAGATCAAAGTGGGCGATCAGCTCAACGCCAAAGTTAATGCTGAAAGACGTGCAAGAACGATTCGTCATCACAGTGCCACTCATTTGATGCACAAAGCTTTGCGTGAAGTGTTGGGCGATCACGTGCAACAAAAGGGTTCATTGGTTGATGCAGACAAAACACGTTTTGACTTCACGCACACCGCTCCTATGACTCCGGAGCAGATTGCTCAAGTAGAGCAATTGGTGAATGCTGAAATTTTGGCGAACGCAGCTACCTCAGCCAAAGTGATGAGCTTGGATGATGCGCAGAAAACAGGCGCCATGATGTTGTTCGGAGAGAAATACGGCGAGTCTGTCCGTGTTTTAGAAATCGGTTCATCCAAAGAGTTGTGTGGCGGTACGCACGTTCAGAGAACGGGTGATATTGGTATTTTTAAAATATTGTCAGAGAGCGGCGTTGCTGCTGGTATTCGCCGAGTTGAGGCCATCACCGGTGATCGTGCTTTGACTTATTTGCAAAAACTAGATACTCAGATCAATCAGTTGGCTGCGAGCTTGAAAGCAACCCCGAGTGATTTGGCTCAAAGAATCACACAACTTCAAGACCATGCACGTTCTTTGGAAAAAGAATTGGAGCGCTTGGGTTCCAAGTTGGCTGCTAGCCAGGGTGATGAACTGATGTCACAAGCTGTTGAGGTGAATGGTGTGAAAATCTTGGCCGCTCTTCTTGAAGGTGCAGACGCCAAAGTTTTGCGAGAAACCCTCGATCAGTTGAAAAATAAATTGAAATCAGCCGCGATTGTTTTGGCTTCCGTTCAAGATGGAAAAGTTCAATTGGCTGCTGGTGTGACTGCTGACACGATTGCCAAGGTCAAAGCGGGTGATTTAGTGAACCATGTGGCGCAACAGGTGGGCGGTAAAGGCGGCGGCAAGCCTGATATGGCGATGGCTGGCGGTACCGATCCAAAAGGCCTCACAGTGGCTCTAAACAGCGTTCAAGCTTGGGTATCAGAGCGCTTATGAGTCTGCAAGTAGATAAAGAAGTGGATGCCAGTGGGTTGAATTGCCCACTGCCTATTTTGCGTGCCAAAAAAGCATTGGCAGAAATGCAAAGTGGGGAAGTTCTTAAAGTGACAGCAACCGATGCGGGCGCTGAGCAAGATTTTCCAACCTTCGCCAAGCACACCGGTAATGAGTTGCTACTCACTGAGAAATTAGCAGACGCTTTTGTGTTTTATCT
>CAYYOB010000003.1:21921-24595 GCA_964473225.1 uncultured Polynucleobacter sp. | reverse complement strand
ATCAATCAGCGAGTTTTAAGAAACTCGCTAAAACCGTCCTTGACTTCAGGGTGACGCAAAGCAAAGTCCACCGTGGCTTTTAAATAGCCTAGTTTGCTGCCGCAGTCATAGCGCACACCTTCATATTCATAAGCCAGAACTTGCTCTTGACTAAGCAGTGATTGAATCGCATCGGTTAACTGTAATTCGCCACCGGCACCTGGTTTGATCGTTTTGATGTGATCAAAGATTCTTGAAGACAAAATGTAGCGACCCACAACGCCCATGTTGGATGGTGCATCTGCTGGGGCTGGCTTTTCAACAATGCCACTCAGCTTATAAATGCGCTCATCAAATAATTTGCCGTCAATCACGCCATAAGACTTACTTTGCTCAGGTGAGATTTTTTCAACACCCAAGATGGAGCTGCGATAGTGCTGGTATTGATCGACCATCTGCTTCATCACAGGCACTTTGCCATCCAAGAGGTCATCCGCCAAGATCACGGCAAATGCTTCGTCACGGATTAATTTTTCAGCACACAAAACAGCATGACCCAAACCAAGAGCCTCTGGCTGTCGTACATAAACACAATCCACATGGCTTGGTTTGATGCTTCGAACCAAGGTCAGCAAATCTTGTTTATTTTTAGCTTCTAATTCAGCTTCAAGTTCATAGGCTTTATCGAAGTGGTCTTCAATCGCACGTTTACTGCGACCTGTGACGAAAATCATTTCAGTGATACCGGCAGCCATAGCTTCTTCAACCGCATACTGAATCAATGGTTTATCAACCACGTTCAACATTTCTTTAGGACTGGCTTTGGTCGCTGGTAAGAAGCGGGTGCCAAGGCCTGCAACAGGGAAAACTGCTTTGGTGATGGTTGTATTCATATCAGGATGGTAAACGACTTAATTGACTGTTCAGTTTTTCTAATAAAGACTCAAAATCAGCCAAACGCTGTTTCTCTTGAATCACCACAGCTTCAGGGGCTCTAGCCACAAAGCTTTCATTATTCAATTTTGAATTGGCTTTATTGATTTCAGCGCTGATGCGCTCAATTTCTTTACTCAAGCGAGCCTTCTCAGCGGCTGCATCAATTTCAACTTTGAGCAATATTTTGGTATTGCCCACGATCGACACTGGTGCGCCTGCGCCATCTTTTTCTAAGCTGGCATCATCTTCATAAATTTTCACTTCTGATAATTTTGCCAATGCCTGAATATAAGGCGCTGCAATTTTCAAGAACTCAGAATCACCTTTGATGTACAAAGGCACGCGCAGCGCTGGAGAGATTTGCATTTCTCCTCTGAGGTTGCGGCACGCATCTACCAAAGCCTTGACTTCGGCCACCCAAGATTCGCTCTTGGCGCAGATCTTCTCTGGCTGAGCAACTGGGTAAGCTTGTAATGCGATCGTTTGCTTTTCTTGTTTCTCAAGATCCTTGCCAGACATTGGCCCAACAATTTGCCACAGCTCTTCCGTGATAAATGGGATCACTGGGTGTGCCAAGCGCAAGATGGTTTCTAGTACGCGCAAAAGAGTTCTGCGGGTGGCACGTTGTTGAGCTGGCGTACCGTTTTGTAATTGAACTTTGGCAAGTTCTAAGTACCAATCGCAGTACTCATCCCAAACAAACTGATAAATGGATGTTGAGATATTGTCAAAACGATAATCCTTGAAGCCTTTATCAATGTCTTCCTCAACTCTTTGCAACAAGGACACGATCCACTTGTCCGCTGGTGAGAAATCTAAATAACCATCTGGACCACATTCGCCAACGCACTGAGCAATACCGTTGTCTTCAGCTGTGCCTGGACAGTTCATCAATACGAAGCGGGTGGCATTCCATAGCTTGTTACAGAAGTTTCTGTAACCTTCGCAACGCTTTTGATCGAAATTGATATTTCTACCAAGTGTTGCCATTGATGCGAATGTGAATCTCAATGCATCTGTGCCAAAGGCAGGAATGCCGTCTGGGAATTCTTTTTTGGTTTTCTTGGTGATGCTTTCGGCTTGCTTAGGATTCATCAAGCCAGTTGTGCGTTTAGCTAACAAGGTCTCTAAATCAATGCCGTCTATCAGATCAATCGGGTCCAAGGTATTGCCTTTGGACTTACTCATCTTTTGACCTTCGGCATCACGCACCAAGCCATGAACATAAACAGTTTCAAATGGGATCTTGCCAGTGAAATGGCAAGTCATCATGACCATGCGAGCCACCCAGAAGAAAATGATGTCAAAGCCAGTCACCAATGCTGATGATGGTAAGAAATGAGCTAGTTCAGGCGTTTTGTTTGGCCAACCCAATGATGAGAATGGCACCAAGGCAGAGCTGAACCATGTGTCTAAAACATCTTCATCGCGGCGCAAAGCGCCTGTGTAGCCATTGGCTTTTGCTTTTGCGATAGCTTCTGCTTCTGTGCGTGCCACAATAATTTTGCCGTCTTCTTGGTACCAAGCTGGGATTTGATGGCCCCACCAGAGCTGACGTGAGATACACCAATCCTGAATACCTTCAAGCCACTGGTTATAGGTGGTCGTCCAATTTTCTGGAACAAACTTCACATCACCACACTTGACTGCATCCAGCGCTGCCTCAGCAATTGATTTGCCTGGGCGATACAGATTGTGCTCAGTCGGTTTAGACATCGCCACAAACCACTGATCTGTGAGCATCGGTTCAATCACAGAC
>CAYYOB010000003.1:6753-21911 GCA_964473225.1 uncultured Polynucleobacter sp. | reverse complement strand
AAGGTCCGCAACGATCAACTTGCGCGCGTCAAAGCGATCAAGCCCCTGATATTTTTTAGGTGCGTGTTCATTGATCTTGGCATCCAAGGTCAAGATATTGATCATCTCTAATTGATGGCGCAAACCAACAGCGTAGTCATTGAAGTCGTGTGCGGGTGTTACTTTGACAACTCCGGTACCAAATTCTTTATCGACATAATCATCAGCAATGATCGGGATCTGTCTGTCTGATAGAGGTAAGTTAACTGTTTGACCAATCAAATGCTTATAGCGTTCATCTTCTGGATGAATCATCACTGCTACGTCACCCAACATGGTTTCTGGACGAGTGGTGGCAACCGTGAGGTGTCCTTGACCATTCGATAGTGGGTAACGAATGTGCCACATTGAACCTTGTTCTTCTTCGCTTTCAACTTCTAAGTCAGAGACTGCTGTGCCCAAAATAGGGTCCCAGTTCACCAAACGTTTGCCGCGATAAATCAAACCTTGTTCGTACAAGCTGACAAATACCTCAACCACTGCCTGGGACATTTTGTCGTCCATTGTGAAGTATTCGCGGCTCCAATCAATCGAAGCACCCAGGCGTCTAATTTGATTGGTGATGGTCGATCCTGATTGCTCTTTCCAGGCCCATACCTTTTCTAAGAATTTTTCACGACCCAAATCGTGTCTTGAGACCTTTTGAGCATCCAATTGTCTTTCGACCACAATTTGTGTCGCAATACCTGCGTGGTCAGTGCCGGGTACCCAAAGGGTGTTTTTTCCCTGCATGCGAGCATGTCTTGCCAAGCCATCCATGATGGTTTGGTTGAAGGCGTGACCCATGTGAAGGGTGCCCGTGACGTTAGGTGGCGGCAATTGGATACAAAAACTATCCTTTTTATCGTCCAAAGTGGCGGTGGCAATACCCCTTTTTTCCCACTCAGGACCCCATTGGGCCTCGATTTGGGAGGGTTCGAAAGATTTAGCGAGGTCAGAAAGATTTTTAGACATAAGCCCGAATTATAATTTTTTGTTGAACGTAAAGGCGCATGTGACGAATATTCTTAATAATTTAAATCCAGAACAGCTAGAAGCTGTGACTTTGCCACCAGTTAATGAGGCAGGTAATAGTCAATCAGCCATGATTTTAGCTGGTGCTGGCAGCGGTAAGACCAAGGTATTGACCACCAGAATCGCTTGGTTGATCCAAACAGGTCAGGCATCCCCAGTAGGTATCTTGGCGGTGACCTTCACCAATAAGGCCGCCAAAGAGATGTTGACGCGTCTTTCTGCCATGATGCCCATCAATACCCGGGGTATGTGGGTTGGTACCTTCCACGGCCTTTGTAATCGTTTATTGAGAGCCCATCACAAAGATGCCGGCTTGCCATCCACATTCCAGATTTTGGACACCCAAGATCAGTTGTCAGCCATCAAAAGACTTTTAAAGTCACTCAAGATTGATGATGAGAAGTATCCGCCTAAGCAGCTGCAGTACTTTATTGCTCATGCCAAAGAAAAAGGCATGCGCGCCAAAGACATGGATCGTGGAGACTCTTTCCAAAACACGATGGTTGAGCTGTATCAGGCTTATGAAGAGCAATGTCAGCGTGAAGGCGTGGTTGATTTTGCAGAATTGTTACTTCGAAGCTATGAGCTTTTAAAACATCATCAGCCGATACGTGAGCATTACCAAGAAAGATTCCGTCATATCTTGGTTGATGAGTTTCAAGACACCAATGCCTTGCAATACGCCTGGCTAAAACTTTTATCCGGTCACGGCACATCTTCACCAAGCTCTGTGTTTGCAGTTGGTGATGACGATCAGAGTATTTATGCCTTCAGAGGCGCAGATGTTGAGAACATGAAATTGTTTGAGCGTCACTACAAGCCTTACTTGGTGAAGCTTGAGCAGAACTATCGTTCATACGGACACATCCTGGATGCTGCCAATCATCTGATTGCCAATAACACTGAGCGTCTTGGTAAGAACCTTAGAACAGATGCAGGTCACGGTGAACCTGTGAGAGTCTACGAAGCTGCCACTGATGGCACTGAAGCTGCGTGGATGGTCGATGAAATCAAGAGCTTGATCAACACGGGCAGCATGCGCACGGAGATCGCTATTCTGTATCGCAGCAATGCTCAGTCACGCATCATCGAGCATGGGCTGTTTTCTGCTGGCATTCCTTATCGTGTGTATGGCGGTTTGCGATTCTTCGAACGTGCTGAGATCAAACATGCACTGGCTTATTTACGTTTATTAGAAAACCCGAATGACGATACTTCCTTTGCGCGAGTGGTGAACTTTCCAACTCGAGGGATCGGCGCGAAAAGTATTGAAACTTTGCAAGACAGTGCCAAATTAAATAATTGCTCTTTCTATGCTGCAGCTCCTTACTTGGAAGGGAAAGCAGGAACATCGATTTCAGGGTTTGTGCGCTTGATTGATCATATGCGTGATGCCACGCGTCACAACACTTTGCCTGAGACAGTTGATTATGTGATTCAGCACAGCGGTTTGATTCAGCACTATTTGGCAGAGCGTGAAGGTCAAGATCGTGTGGAGAACTTACAAGAATTGGTTAACGCTGCAACAGCGTTTATCGCTGAGGAAGGTTTTGCTCAAGACACGGTAGCCGGTACAGATCAAAATGAAGTGATCACCGAGATGTCGCCTTTGGCTGGCTTCTTGGCACATGCTTCACTAGAGGCAGGTGACAACCAAGCACAGGCTGGTCAAGATGCTGTTCAGTTGATGACAGTGCACGCTGCCAAAGGTCTTGAGTTCACTAACGTCTTCATCACTGGTTTGGAAGAAGGTTTGTTCCCTCATGAAAATAGCATCAACGAAGATGATGGTCTTGAGGAAGAGCGACGTTTGATGTACGTGGCAATTACTAGAGCCAAAGAAAGATTATTTTTATCTCACACGCAATCAAGATTACTGCATGGTCAGGTCAGATATAACTTGCCTTCAAGATTTTTGGATGAGTTGCCAGCAGAGTCTTTGAAGCATTTAACGCCTAAGAACAAAGATGCTCGTTGGGGCAGTAGCACGACCACCACCAGAATGCCGTCATGGTCTGAGGGCAGTGATTGGGGTGGTCCAGCAGCAACGACCCCAAGGTCTTCTAGAAACAGTGCAATCACTGTACCTATCAGCAGCTTGCCGCAAAAAGACAATGGACATGGCTTTAGAGTTGGGCAGAGCGTGTTTCATACAAAATTTGGTGAGGGAAGAATTTTGGCCATTGAAGGTCAAGCTGACCAAGCCAAGGCCAATGTGAACTTCAATCGCCACGGTCCCAAATGGTTGCAATTGGCGATTGCAAAATTAACCGCCATTGATTGATCATTCTTTGTTGAAGCAGGCTTTCCAGGTGGCAAAGAATGAACAGTACATGACTGTCAAAGCTGTCATTGAGTAAGGCGGAATCATGAATGGGATGGCGGCTCGAAGACCAATGCCATCAAGAAATGCTTCCAAGATAAATGGCACAGCAACAATCAGGACTGCCCAAATCATCAAGTAAAAAATAAAGGCAGCTTTGTTGGTCCAACAAGCAACCCAGCTTGAGAAGAGTGCTTGAGGCACTGACATTTTTTCCCAGGCGATCAAGATTGGTGCGAACCACATCACCATGGCCACTGGTAAATAAAGTAAAAGACCAATGGTGAGGCCTGTGTACAAGCCTTGAACATCTCTGATGGTTGGGGTTTGTTCTTGCGTTAAGAGTGTGATTAATTGCTTGAAATCAATGAAAGCACTGGCGATCAAACTCAAAATCAAAATGGCAAAGGCGTAGACTGTTCCTAGAACCAATAAATTCTTTTTGGTAATCGAATCTGTTCCTCTGAAGGCTGCGAGGTAGACGATGGGCATCACCTTCTCTCCACGAATCACCATTTGACAGGCTGTCATGAATCCAACTGTGAGAGCTGGTGTTAAAAGCAATACGGCAAAAACTCCGAACACAGGAATCAGGATCGCGAACTGAGCAATGAAGACATAAAGAAATACCAGCATTAGAAATGCCAATGGGTTTTTCTTAAAAAGCCAGAAGCCTTGTCTTACCCATACGTAACCGTCGCCGGAAGGTGCTTTATTTAGTTGCATGTTTATCAGAGTTGTCCAGAATGTTAGAGCTTACCTCACGACGTGAGATCAGAATTCTCTCAAAATGAGTAGGGTCATGTGGAGTCAACATTTTTGCCTCTCGGGGGAGGTGGTAGTCCCAAAGTCGAGACACCCAAAAGCGCAGAGCAGCTGCACGTAACATCATGTTCCAAGAATTGATTTCTGCCGGCTCAAAAGATCGAACCGCTTGATACTTTTCAATCATGCCGGCGTATCTTGCTGGGTCAATTTCACCTGTCGCTAAATCGATGCACCAGTCATTGATTGTGACCGCTAAATCAAACAACCATTTATCGTTGCCGGCAAAATAAAAGTCAAAAAAGCCACCAAGTTCATCTTGTCCAGATGCGTTGTCAAACAACACATTGTCTCTGAATAAATCGCAATGACTTGGTCCAGAAGGCAGTGATTGGTATTCGGCGCTATCGAAGAAATTGATTTGTGCGGCAAGTTCTGACTGAATCAGTTGATCTTGAGCTGAATTCAAATGAGGGGTGACCAAGGGGACGGTGCTTTTCCACCAATCAATGCTGCGCAGATTGGCTTGTGACAACTGAAAGTCCTGGCCCGCTAAATGCATTTTGGCCAAGGCCTCACCCACCAATTCGCAATGGCGCACTGAAGGATTTAAAAATGATTTTCCAGAAAGCTTTGAAACGATGGTGGCAGGTTTGCCATTTAAGTCGCCAACGATCTGATGAGCATTGTTTCTAATAGGGGCTGGAACCTTGATGCCTTTTTTTGACAAATGCTCCATCAACTCCAAATAGTACGGTAATTGCTCTTTTGATAAACGTTCGAACAAAGTCAAAACAAATTCTTGTTGAGCGCCACCGATTTGCGTGGTCAAGAAGAAATTAGAATTCTCGATGCCGCTACTAATACCTTTTAGTTCTGAAGCGATGCCGACTTGGTAGTTCTTTTGCAACCAAGCATTGACTTCATCGAGAGTGACTGAGGTGAAGACCGCCATGACTATTAAAAGGGCATTCGAATCGTTGGGACACGATTCACGTTCTGATCTCTGATTTTTGGCGATGCTGCATCATCAGGAGTGCTGAGTTCGTAACGAGTTCCAAAGGAGCTTTCCACTACAACTTCAGTTGCTTTGCCACCTTCTTTGTATTCTTTGATGCTTGTTCCATCCGCCTCTTGATGCTGAAAAGTAGGCTTTTTTTCAGCCGATTTACCAGTTTCAGCATTATTTTTGATATTTGGGGCAATTGGCTGCTGATTGATTCTTTGCAACTCTTCCGCGCTCAAACCTTGCGAGCTCTGCGCCATAAGTCCTTGAGATACAAGGATTAATGCTGTCATAAGACCACTTAAAACAAGCTTAAAAGACGTGTTTTTTGAGGGGTTCATTTGAGAAAAAGTCGGTGTCATCATGCATCAATTGTACGATTGTGGGATGTCTACACATCGCCTTTTGCTAGTTGACGGTTCTAGCTACCTTTACCGTGCCTTTCATGCCATGCCAGATTTGCGCAATGCGCAAGGTTTTCCAACGGGAGCCATTCAAGGCATGGTCAATATGATGAGGCGTGCAAGAACGGAATTGGACGCTGATCACATCGCTTGTGTATTCGATGCCAAAGGAAAAACATTCCGCGATGAGATGTACCCAGAGTACAAAGCCAATCGTTCATCCATGCCCGAAGATTTGGCGATGCAAATTGATGCAATCCATCAAGTGGTGCGCGCCATGGGTTGGCCTGTGTTGGTTGTGCCAGGCATTGAAGCTGATGACGTGATTGGAACTTTGGCCAAGCAAGCCAAGGCCGCCGATTGGAATGTGCTCATTTCAACGGGTGATAAAGATTTGGCGCAATTGGTGGAACCTGGCATCAGTTTGATTAACACCATGACAGAAGAGCGTTTAGATACTGCTGGCGTTTTAAATAAATTTGGCGTTCCACCAGAAAGAATTGTTGATTACCTCTCCATCATGGGTGATAGCGTGGACAACGTTCCTGGGGTTCCTAAGGCCGGTCCGAAAACTGCCGTTAAGTGGTTGAATGAGTTTGGCACTTTGGATGAGTTGATGAAGCGATCTGCTGAGGTGAAGGGCGTTGTTGGAGAAAATTTACGTGCCAGCCTCGAGTGGTTACCAAAAGCCAGAGAGTTGGTCACCGTCAAAATTGACTGTGACCTCAAAGAACATTTAATTGGTTTACATGATTTGCATGCCAAGTCAGAAGACAAAGAAACCCTCAGAGAATTGTTCACGCAATTTGGGTTTAAATCTTTGTTAAGAGAGTTAGATCGTGGATCTAACTCTGCTCCATCAATAACTCAAGGAGCAACACAAGAAGCAAAAGATGAAAAACCTGCTGTAACAAAAGAGTTATCAGGTGGAGATTTGCTGGGCTTTGTCGCTGAACTGCCGACTGAAAAAATCGAGCGTCATTATTCATGTGTGACCACTGATGCTGAGCTCGAGGTTTGGTTAAAGAAAATCAATTCAGCCGCATTAACCTGTGTTGATACAGAAACAACCGGTTTGGATGCTCTCAGAGTTGATCTCGTCGGTATTTCATTGGCGGTTTCACCTGGGGAAGCTTGTTACATTCCTTTGGCTCACACCACCAATGAAGATCAGTTGAATAAGCAATCAGTGCTTGAAAAACTTAAGCCGTGGTTGGAAAGTGATGAGCATGCCAAGCTTGGCCAAAACTTGAAATATGACATTCATATTTTTGACGGTTGTGGCATCAAGCTTCGTGGCATTCAGCACGACACACTCTTACAGTCCTATGTTTTAGAGTCGCACAGAAGCCATGACATGGACAGCTTGGCGATGCGTCACTTGGGTGAGAAAACCATTGCCTATGAAGAAGTTTGTGGCAAAGGTGTTCATCAAATCACGTTTGATCAAGTCAATCTTGAAACTGCCACGCAATATGCAGCTGAAGATGCTGATATCACTTTGAGACTGCATCACGCGATGTATCCAGCCATTGAGGCGGATGAAAAGTTATTGCGCATTTATCGCGAAATTGAAATGCCTGCGATGTTGGCTTTGGCAGTGATGGAACGCAATGGCATTTTGATTGACAGTGCCAAGTTGGCTGCTCAAGGGCAAATCGTTGGACAACGTTTGCTTGAATTAGAAAAACAAATTCATGAACTCGCTGGTCAGCCTTTCAACATTCAGTCGCCCAAGCAGATCGCTGAAATATTGTTTGGCAAGCTTGAACTGCCGGTTGTTAAGAAAACACCTTCTGGTGCGCCATCCACAGATGAAGAAGTGTTGCAGAAGTTGGCGGAAAACTATCCCTTACCTGCCAGAATCTTGGACTACAGAAGCTTGGCCAAGTTGCAATCAACATATATTGAAAAACTGCCAAGAATGGTCAACCCTAAAACGGGCAGGGTTCATACCAACTACTCTCAGGCTGTCGCTGTGACTGGTCGCTTGGCATCAAGCGAGCCAAATTTACAAAACATTCCAGTGAGAACTGAAGAAGGTAGAAAGATTCGAGAAGCCTTTATTGCAAAACCTGGCTCAGTGATGGTTTCTGCAGACTACTCTCAAATTGAATTGCGCATCATGGCTCACATTGCTGAAGATGAGAGCTTATTAAAAGCTTTTGCAGCAGGTGAAGATATTCATAAAGCCACCGCCGCTGAAATGTTCCATGTGGCACTTGATCAAGTCAGTTCAGAGCAAAGACGTTATGCCAAGGTGATTAATTTTGGTTTGATCTATGGCATGAGCGCTTTTGGTTTGGCGGGTAATTTGGGCATTGAACGCTCAGCAGCTCAGCAATACATCGACACCTATTTTGCTAGGTACCCAGGTGTGGCCGATTACATGGCGAGTACCCGGGTTATTGCCAAAGAAAATGGATATGTTGAAACGGTTTTTGGCCGTCGTTTATGGTTGCCTGAAATCAGAAGCGCCAACGGTATGCGTCGCCAGGGTGCTGAAAGAGCTGCGATCAATGCCCCGATGCAAGGAACGGCGGCAGATTTGATTAAATTGGCAATGATTGCGGTTCAGGATTGGATAGAGCAAAATCACATGCAAACATGTATGCTTTTACAAGTTCATGACGAATTGGTGCTTGAGGTGCCTGAGTCTGAGCTAGAGTTAGTGAAAGAAAATTTACCAAAACTGATGACGGGTGTTGCTTCATTGAAAGTGCCCTTATTGGTTGAAGTTGGAGTTGGTTCTAATTGGGAAGAAGCCCACTGATTATTAAAATGATCGCTAAAAACGATTAAAACTACTAAGAGGAGAACGCCGTGGATAAGAATCTAATCAAAGAAGCTGAATCACTATTGAATAACACCGGCACTGATCGCCGCAGTTTTTTAAAGGCTGGCGCTGTTGCATCTGTTGGTTTGGGATATGTTGCTGCTGCTGAACCAGTTTTAGCGCAGGCCATTCAAACAAATTTTGACGGCATTGATGCGCAAGAAGTGATCTTTACTTCTAAAGGATTTGATGTTCCTGCTTATGTAGCAAGACCAAAGAAGGCGCCTAAAAATGGTTTGCCTGTGGTTTTTGTGATCAGTGAGATTTTTGGCGTTCACGAATATATCGCGGATGTGGCAAGAAGATTTGCCAAGATGGGTTACATGGCCATTGCTCCTGAGTTGTTCGTGAGAGCGGGGGATCCTAACACTTTAGGCACCATGGCTGAAATCTTGAAAGAGATCGTTGGTAAGACGCCAGATGAGCAAGTGATGGCCGATGTTCAGGCTGGTATTGATTGGGCTGGTAAAAACGGTGGTGATGTAAAACGTGTCGGTATCACTGGTTTTTGTTGGGGTGGTCGCATCACTTGGTTAGCTTGTGCGCAAATTCCGCAAATGCGTGCGGGTGTGGCTTGGTACGGTCGTGTGATTGGAGATAAGACACCTAACAACCCATTGCACCCAGTAGATCTTGCTGCACAAATGAAAGCTCCTGTGCTTGGTTTGTATGGTGGCGCAGACACTGGTATTTCTCTTGAGAGCGTTGATCAAATGAAGCAAGCTTTGGCTGCTGCTAAAGATAACAAGGCTGCTCAAGCATCTCGTTTTGAAATCTACCCAGACGCACCGCATGCTTTCCATGCTGATTACCGAGCCACTTATCGCGAAGGCCCAGCAAAAGATGGTTGGGATAAGACTTTGGCATGGTTCAAGCAACAAGGGGTTGTATGACTTTAGTTTGGATCATCCTGGCCACTACGGTGGCTGGGATATTGAGTATTGCTGCTGCAGCCAGTTTGTCTTTGACTGTTCTATCAAGAATGGTCAACAAGATGGTGAGTTTGTCGGTCGGTGTTTTATTGGCAACCGCTTTATTGCATTCCTTGCCAGAAGCTTTTACTACTCCTGGTGTTGATATTGCTTCACTATTCATTGCCTTACTTGCAGGGCTATTGGGCTTCTTTATTTTGGAGAAGGCTGCTCTTTTAAGACACAGTCATCATCACGAGCACGATGGGCATGGGCATCATCATGGCCATGATGCTGAGTCCGCTGGTAAGAGTGGTTGGGTGATTTTGTTGGGCGACGGTTTGCATAATTTTGCAGATGGCATCTTAATTGCTGCTGCATTCTTGGTGGATCCTCAAATTGGTATTTTGACGGCTGTTGCTATTGCCTTGCATGAAATACCGCAAGAGGTGGGTGATTTCATTGTGTTGCTGAACGCTGGCTTTACTAAAGCAAAAGCATTGCTCTATAACTTCATTTCTAGCATGATGGCCGTGATTGGTGGCGTGCTTGGCTACTTCTTTTTAGACAGTGCAGAAGCCTTGATCCCATATGTCATTGTCTTGGCTTCAAGTAGTTTTATTTATATCGCTGTGAGTGATTTGATGCCGCAGATGCACAGACGTCCAAAGCTCAAGGAATCACTTGAGCAAATCTTTTTGATTGTGCTTGGTGTGGCTTTGGTTTTGTTTATTTCAGAACTCAGTCACTTGGGACATGGTCACTAAAACCCTTGCGTCACTGCTGAGTTAAAAACCGAAGCGATTTACTTCTCAATGGGGCGAGCAGGATCTGCACACCACTCGCTCCAACTGCCTGGGTAAATCATGGATGATTTCAGACCAGCCAATTCCATTGCAAACATGTTGTGACAAGCCGTGATACCTGAGCCGCATTGGTGAATGATGGATTCGCTGGGTGTATCACCCAAAACTTCTTTGAATTCTTTTACTAAGACATCGGCCGATTTAAATTGGCCATTGGTATCCAAGTTATTTTTGAAGAAACGATTGATCGCTCCAGGTATGTGGCCACCCACAGGATCTAGCGTTTCATTCTCGCCACGAAAGCGATCTGCTGAACGTGCATCCAGAACCACGAATTTTTTACTGGATAAATTATTGAGAATGTCTGAGGCTAAAAGCGCATCCTTGTAAGCAGCCGCTTGACTGGTATTCGATGCGGCAGGAGCATTGGGTCTTTGGGTTTCTGTTTTTTCATTTGCAAAACCAGCAGCCAACCAGGTAGCATAGCCACCATTCAGTAATCGAACGTTGTTGTGACCTGTGGCTCTTAACATCCACCACATTCTGACGGCATACATGCAAGACTGGTTGTCATAAATGACGATGTTGCTATCTTTTGCAATACCAAGGTTGGCGCATGTTTTAAGCCATTGCTCAATGTTCGGCAAAGGGTGTCTGCCATTCTGACCGTTTTTATTAGAAGACAAATCATGATCAATATCAACATAGATGGCGGATGGAATGTGACCATCTAAATAAGACTCATGTCCTGCTTTAGGATTGGTGAGATCAGAGCGGCAATCAAATAATAAAAAATCTTTACCTGATTCCAAATCATTGTTTAATTCTGCAGCTTCAATCAATAGCATCATCAATCCTTTGTTTTGTTACTTCTTTACTTATAGGACATCGCTTTTCTGTACCACTCGTGGAAGTGTTGCATGCCATCTTCCATTGGACTCTGATAGGGGCCCACTTCGTTCACGCCGCGATCAAGAAGAGCTTTTCTGCCTTGGTCCATGCGTTCTGCAATTTCGTCATCTTCAATACATGTTTCCATGTAAGCAGCTCTCTCTGCTTCAATGAACTCACGTTCAAAAAGAGCAAGTTCTTCTGGGTAATAAAACTCAACAATGTTTCTGGTTTTATTCGGACCTATGGGCTGTAGTGTGGATACACACAAAACACCTGGGTACCACTCCACCATGATGTTCGGGTAGTAAGTTAACCAAATGGCACCATGTTTTGGCATTTTTTCTGGGTGAGCTTTTAGTACTGCCTCGTGCCAACGTTGATAGGTAGGTGAGCCTGCGTGCTTCAATTGGTTTTTAATGCCAACTGTTTGTACGCTGTACCAATCTCCAAATTGCCAAGATAAATCTTCGCAAGAAACGAACTTGCCTAAGCCAGGATGGAAGGGCTCAACGTGATAGTCCTCGAGGTAGACCTCGATGAATGTTTTCCAGTTGTAATTGCATTCATGAACTTCGACGTGATCCAACATGTATCCAGAAAAATCTAGATCTTTTGAAATGCCCATGTTCATCAAGTCAGCATGAACATCTCTTGGACCTTCAAATAAAAGACCTTGCCAGTTTTGCAAAGGACTCTTACCTAAGTTCAAGCAAGGTTGATCATCAAAATGCGGAGCACCCAATAAGGTGCCATCTGTTTTATAGGTCCAGCGGTGTAATGGGCAAACAATATTGTCTACATGACCTCGTCCGTTCAGCATGATGGCTTGACGGTGGCGGCACACATTTGAGAGCAGTTCAATCCCTTGATCGTTGCGGACCAAAACGCGACCTTCATTCTCAGAGCTTAAAGTTTGATAGTCACCAATTTCTGGGACCATGAGCTCGTGACCGACGTAACCAGGCCCCTGCTTAAAAAGCAGGTCAATTTCTCTTTGATACAGTTCTGCATCAAAGTAAGCCGATACTGGCAGTTGTAGCTTGGACTGCGCAAGATGCTGCGCGCTAGCTAGATTAGTCATTCTTCCCACCCCCGAAAAAAGTCAGCCGAAGCTAAGCGGAACAACCAATCCAACCATCGACGGGTCGATATTGGATAGGGAAAAAGATTATAACCGTCCCTAAAGCCTTAAAATCGGTGAGTGAATTGTTTTTTATCAAATAAAAGGGATTTTTATGCCTAAAAAGACTGGCGCTGAAGCTACTTCTGCTTCCCCCACTTCTTTGAGCCCTGATCTTCGTTATGAGGATGCTGTTTCTGAGCTTGAAGGTTTGATCGCGACCATGGAGTCTGGCAAGTTAAGTCTAGAAGATACCTTGACGGCTTATAAGCGTGGCGCTGAATTATTGAAGCATTGCCAGCATGTTTTAGAGCAGGTTGAGCAACAAGTGAAGATGGTTCAGGGTTAAGAGATCAGTGATAAGAGCTAAGGGATAGCAATAGTTTGAAGCTGAGTGATACAACTTCTGCATGGCTACAACGTTCAACGGAGCGTGTGGATCAGGCCATCCTCAGATATTTTGATGATCAAGTTTCAGCTGCATCAGGTTTAAAGTCTGCGATGCATTACGCAGCCACAGGAGGCGGTAAACGAGTTCGTCCTTTATTGATTTACGCAACAGCCAGTCTTGGTGGCAAAGAGTTGGACCAAGTAGCTGGAATTGATGCTTGTGCAGTGGCTCTGGAGTTGTTTCACACGTATTCATTGGTTCATGATGATTTGCCTTGCATGGATAACGATGATCTTCGTCGTGGCAGACCAACCGTTCATAAAGCGTTTGATGAAGCGAGTGCCTTGTTGGTGGGTGATGCCCTGCAAACCATGGCGTTTCAGTTGATTGCGCAAAGCGCACTCAAGGATGCACAGAAAGTACAAGTGATCACGAGCCTGAGCGTGGCTGGCGGCATGGCTGGCATGGCAGGTGGTCAAGCGATTGATTTAGCGAGTGTTGGCAAACAGTTAACGCAAAACGAACTCGAGCAGATGCACCGTTTAAAAACAGGAGCCCTTTTAAGAACAGCGGTGCAAATTGGTGCGATTGCGATTGATTTGAATGAGCAAGAGAAAAAATCCTTGGATGTTTTTGCCAGTGCTTTGGGTTTGGCGTTTCAAGTGGTAGATGATGTTTTGGATGCGAGCTCGGACAGTAAAACTTTAGGCAAAACCGCTGGAAAAGATGCCGCTGCCAATAAACCAACTTTTGTTTCTTTGATGGGTTTAGAGGGTGCAAGAGAATTTGCAAGACAATTGCATCAAGAAGCTCTCGATAGTCTGAGCGTTTGGGGCGACAATGCTGACTTGTTGAGAGCTATTGCTAGTAAAGTGGTGAGCAGAGATAGCTAATGGCTGTTGTGAAAGCTGTAATTAAAATAATTTATGACTGATTTACTGAAAACAATTGATGATCCAAAAGATTTACGAGAATTAAATCGTGATCAATTACCAAAGCTTGCTGCAGAGTTGCGCGAGTTCTTGGTGGATTCTGTTGCAAAGACAGGCGGACATCTATCGTCTAATTTGGGTACTGTTGAGTTAACAGTGGCCTTGCATTACGTTTTTCAAACCCCTTATGACCGCTTGATTTGGGATGTGGGTCATCAAAGTTACCCGCATAAAATTTTGACTGGCCGTCGTGAGCGCATGGGCACGCTCAGACAGTATGGTGGTATCTCAGGTTTCCCACGTCGTTCTGAAAGTGAGTACGATACTTTTGGTACAGCGCACTCTTCCACCAGTATCTCTGCAGCGATTGGTATGGCTCTCGGTGCTCGCGCCCAAGGCGAAAAGCGCGTGGCTGTGGCGGTGATTGGTGACGGTGCGATGAGTGCCGGCATGGCCTTTGAAGCATTGAACAACGGCGGTATACACAAAGACTTGCCTTTGGTTGTAGTTCTTAACGATAACGATATGTCGATTTCTCCAGCGGTTGGAGCTTTGAATCGTTATTTGGCGCGCTTGATGAGTGGCCGTTTTTACGCCGCCACCAAAAAAGGTTTGGACAGTGTTTTGTCGATGGCACCTCCTTTGCGAGAATTTGCAAAAAGATTAGAAGAGCATGCCAAAGGCATGGTTGTGCCTGGAACTATTTTTGAAGAGTTTGGTTTTAATTACATTGGACCAATTGATGGTCATGACCTGGACTCCTTGGTGCCAACTCTACAAAACGTCAGACGTTTGGCCCTTGAGGGTGAAGGCCCACAGTTTTTACACGTGGTCACCAAAAAAGGACAAGGATACAAATTAGCAGAAGCTGATCCTATTCTTTATCACGGACCAGGCAAGTTTGATCCAGCACAAGGTATTGCAACTGCAAAACCAAGCACTCCAAGTAAAAAGACATTCACACAAGTATTTGGTGACTGGGTGTGCGATATGGCTGAGGCAGATAAGCGCTTGGTGGCAGTCACGCCAGCGATGCGCGAAGGATCTGGCTTGGTTGAATTTGAAGCGCGCTTCCCTGATCGTTATTTTGATGTCGGTATTGCTGAACAACACGCGGTGACCTTTGCTGGTGGCTTGGCTTGTGAAGGCATGAAACCAGTGGTGGCGATTTACTCAACATTCTTGCAACGTGGTTACGATCAGTTGATCCATGATGTGGCTTTGCAAGATTTGCCAGTTGTCTTTGCGATGGACCGATCAGGTTTGGTGGGTGCAGACGGCGCCACTCATGCTGGTGCTTATGACATCCCTTATTTGCGTTGCATTCCAAACATGTTGTTGATGGCTCCTGCAGACGAAGCAGAGTGCCGTGATTTATTGACTACCGCCTTTAAACAAAATCATCCATCAGCTGTGCGTTATCCGCGCGGTGCTGGAGTTGGTGCAGTCGTGAGTAAAGAACTCAAAGAGTTACCGCTTGGTAAAGCTGAAATCAGACGCAGCACTTCAGGTCTTCAAGGTAAAAAAGTGGCGATTCTTGCATTTGGTACTTTGTTGTACCCAGCGCTAGAAGTCGCTTCTGACTTTGATGCAACAGTTGTGAATATGCGATTCATCAAACCATTGGACGTTGATCTTGTGTGCAAGATGGCCCAAGAGCATGACTTGATTGTCACCCTAGAAGAAGGTGCTGTGGGTGGTGGAGCAGGCAGTGCTT
>CAYYOB010000003.1:0-6653 GCA_964473225.1 uncultured Polynucleobacter sp. | reverse complement strand
GACTTGATTGTCACCCTAGAAGAAGGTGCTGTGGGTGGTGGAGCAGGCAGTGCTTGCCTTGAAGCTTTGTCAGTTGCGGGCATTGAAGTAGCCACTTTGGTGCTTGGTTTGCCTGATCGATTTGTTGATCATGGGGACCATGCCTTGCTGATGAAAGAATGTGGTCTGGATGCATCAGGTATCCGCAAAGCCATTGCAGAAAAGCTGGGAATTCCAGCAAAACAGCAAGCTGCGTAAAATTGCAGGACAATATGACCATGAATGACATCAACACATCTTTCTTAAAAACATCGGCCATGGCCGATGTTCAGTCGTCTGTAGACCATCGCAACATCGTTATTGATCGCGTTGGAATCCGTGGCGTGCGTCATCCTATTCAGGTAACAACCGAATCAGGCGTGCAACCAAGCGTTGCCATGATTGATTTAGATGTTCTATTGCCAGCGGATAAAAAGGGCACACACATGTCCCGCTTTATCGCTTTGTTACAAGACAGTCATGCGCCTTTGAATGCTCATGAAATGCGTTCGATGATTAGCAAAATGTTGCCCTTGCTAGAAGCGCAGGCTGGCCAGATTTCACTTAAGTACACTCACTTCATTAACAAGACAGCACCCATCTCTGGTGTGCAGAGTTTGCTTGACTACGATGTGACTTGGGTTGCCAACGCTAAAAATGTGAATGGCCAAGTAGAGGTAGATTTAAAACTTCAGGCGGTTGTACCTGTCACAAGCTTGTGCCCATGCTCAAAAGAAATTTCTGAGTACGGTGCTCACAATCAACGCTCACATGTCACGATGAATGTGACTTTGCAAAAAGACATTGATTTGAGTATTGAAGATTTGGTCAGAATCGCTGAAGCAGAGGCTTCATGTGAGTTGTGGGGCTTGTTAAAGCGCCCAGACGAAAAGTATGTGACCGAAAGAGCTTATGACAATCCAAAGTTTGTTGAAGATTTGGTGCGTGATGTGGCTGGTCGCTTAAAGGCGGATGCAAGAATCAAATCGTTTGTTGTTGAAGCTGAAAACTTTGAGTCGATTCACAATCACAGTGCGTATGCACTGATTCAGTCAGACTAATTCTTTTAGAGTTTTACTCTAATTCATCTAGAGGCCATCTAGGCCTCACGTCAAATCCCCAATCTTTGGTAGCAAGTTGGGGATTTTTCTTGAGCCGCATAGCGCCAGCAAAAGCAATCATCGCGCCATTGTCGGTACACAAATGCATCGGTGGGTAATGAACTGAGAAACCTTCTTTGGCGCACGACTGCCCCAAAGATTCTCTGAGTTGTTCGTTGGCGCCAACGCCACCTGCCACAACCAAGGTTGTTAAACCGCTTTGCTTTAAGGCATTAATGGATTTGCTTACCAATACTTCCACGATGGCATCAACAAAGCCTCTGGCAACATCCGCCTTGGCGGAGTCACTCAAGTGACCATTGTTGGCAGCAGTGACTTTTTTTACTTGGGTCAGTACCGATGTTTTTAAACCAGCAAATGAAAAATCCAAATCACCCGAATGTTTCATGGGTCTAGGGAATTGATGGGTGCTTGGATTGCCAGTTTTAGCTAAATTTGAAACAGCCGGTCCCCCGGGATAACTTAAGCCCAACATCTTGGCAGTTTTATCAAAGGCTTCACCGGCAGCATCATCCAGAGTTTCTCCAAGAATTGTGTATTCGCCAACCCCAGTCACTTTCATGAGCTGGGTGTGCCCACCTGAGACCAAGAGGGCCACAAATGGGAACTGAATATTGGCATCATCAGCCAGTAATGGCGATAAAAGGTGACCTTCCAGGTGGTGTATGCCCAAAACCGGCTTATTCAGGGCCAGAGCCATGCCTTTTGCCACGGATGCGCCGACCAAAAGAGCTCCGGCCAAGCCAGGACCCTGGGTAAAAGCGATCGCATCAATGTCTTCTAAGCCCCCAGGTGTTTCTTTAAGTACCTGATTTATAAGGGGTAATATTCTTTTGATGTGGTCTCTAGAGGCTAATTCTGGTACCACGCCGCCATAATCAATGTGCATGGCTATTTGAGAGTACAGGGCTTGGCCTAATAAGCCCATCCCAGCAGGCTTCCCGGCCTCCCAGGGGGCTGTATCGACAATTGCCACACCTGTTTCATCACAAGAAGTTTCTATACCAAGTACTCGCATGACTGTATTTTGCCGTGCTACAATCTCGTTTTACAGTTTTTTCTGACTTTTTTTTCAGATCCTATTTAGAGAACTACAGCATGACAACAATCCGCTTACGCGAAAACGAACCTTTTGAAGTAGCACTGCGCCGTTTCAAGCGCACCATCGAGAAGAACGGTCTTTTGACTGAGCTACGTGCTCGTGAGTTCTACGAAAAGCCAACAGCTGAGCGCAAGCGCTTGAAAGCTGCTGCTGCTAAACGCCATTACAAGCGTATTCGCAGCCAGATGTTGCCTAAGAAAATGTATTAATTTTTTCTCAGGCTGGATTTCTAGCCTTGGGATAAGACAAACCCACTGACGGTTATCCCGCAGTGGGTTTTTTCATTTGAGGAGTAAAGATGAGCTTAAAAGACCAAATCACAGAAGATATGAAAAATGCCATGCGCGCAAAAGACACTGCTCGCTTGGGAACGATTCGTTTATTGTTGGCTGCCATGAAGCAAAAAGAAGTGGATGAGCGTGTTGAGTTAGATGACGGCGCAGTGGTTGCCATCATTGAAAAACTGATCAAGCAACGCAAAGATTCTATTTCTCAATTTCAGGCTGCCAATCGTGAAGACTTAGTAGCGATTGAGAATGCCGAATTAATTGTTTTGCAGACTTACATGCCAGAACAAATGTCTGAAGCTGAAGTGGCGGCAGTGGTTGCAAAAGCAGTGGCAGAAGTTGGCGCAACTGGTCCACAAGATATGGGCAAGGTCATGGGTCTTGTTAAATCACAATTGGCTGGTAAAGCCGATATGGGTGTGGTGTCTGCTCAAGTGAAAGCTGCTTTAACAAAATAAAGAATTGTCATAGACTGCCAACATGATTCCTCAATCTTTCATTGCTGATTTATTGAATCGCATCGATATCGTCGAGGTTGTTGGGCGTCATGTGACATTGAAAAAAGCGGGTGCCAACTTTCAAGGTTTGTGCCCCTTTCATAACGAGAAGTCTCCATCATTCAGTGTGTCACCAACCAAACAGTTTTATCACTGCTTTGGTTGTGGAGCGCACGGCTCTGCGATCAGTTTTCTCATGGAGCATTCAGGTCTAACGTATGTAGATGCCATTGAAGAGTTGGCAAGATCTGCTGGCTTGACTGTGCCTCGTGAAGAGCGCAGACCACAAGACCTTGCTAAGCAACAGCAAGCGATTGCTCTGAGTGAAGTCATGTCACCAGCGGCTGATTGGTACAAGCAACAACTAAAACAAAACACACGTGCCATTGATTACTTGAAAGGTCGTGGCCTGAGTGGTGAAATCGCCAAGCGATTTAACTTGGGTTACGCACCAGAAGCATGGCAAGGTTTAGAAGCTGTGTTTGGTTCTTATACGCAAGACTCGATTGCCAATGTTTTGGTTGAGGCAGGTTTGATTATTCAGTCTGAATCAAAACGATACGATCGCTTTCGTGATCGCATCATGTTCCCAATTCGCAATCCCAAAGGGCAGGTGATTGCCTTTGGTGGCCGAATCTTAGATGCTGGCGAACCTAAATATTTAAATTCACCAGAAACACCACTGTTCTCTAAAGGCAATACTTTGTATGGCTTGTTTGAAGCACGACAAGCGATCAGAGATAAAGGATATGTGCTCGTTTGTGAAGGCTATATGGATGTGGTGGCACTTGCTCAATTGGGCTTTGCCAATGGTGTGGCCACTTTGGGTACAGCGTGTACAGCCAATCACGTCAGAGCGTTGATGCGTCAAACTGATCGCATTATTTTTTCATTCGACGGCGACGCTGCAGGTCAGAGAGCTGCGAAGCGAGCGCTTGAAGCTTGTTTGCCAATGATGGCGGATGATAAAGAAATTAAATTCTTATTTTTGCCAGCAGAACACGATCCAGATAGTTTTGTCAGGGAGCGTGGGGCGCCAGCATTTGAAGAAGCGATTCGCCAAGCGATGCCTTTGTCTTCATTTTTGATTCAAGTGGCCAATGAGGGTCATGATTGGAATACGCCTGAAGGCAGAGCACAAACTCAACACGCAGCAAAGCCATTGTTGTTATCGATGCCTGCGATTGCATTAAGAGCGCAATTGATTCGTGAGTTGGCTCAAAGAATTGGCATTACTCCTGCAGAGCTTGAATCATTTTGTGGATTCAAGCCTATTGTTGAGCAAAAACCAATGACGCCTGTCACGAATAATGGGTCAGATAAGTACATGAGTGGTGCTGGTTCGAATGGTAAAAAACCATGGACTAAAAAAGCACCAGTTTCATCTGGGCCGCCACCCACAGCGCCAACTGATTTGGCAGAACAAATTTTAAGAATTCTTTTGCAATTCCCATTTTTTGCCAGAACGCTTGAACCTGAAGCAAAGCGCCTTATTTTGGCTGCTGCTCAAAAAAGATCAGAGAAGGCCATGGCATTGATGGCGGATTTGATTTTCCAGTGTGAACAAATGCCATCCAATGTCGGTTTTGCGGTTTTTCAGGAACAATTAGATCGGGCGCCTTTGGCCAAGTCTTATGCCATCCTTCGCGAAAGAATCATGCAAAGTGATTTAACCGAAGATATTGCCAAAGAAGACTTTTATAGCACCCTCAAGAAGCTAGAACACATTGATTTAAAAGATCAAATGACCGAAATCGCTGCCAGAATAGCAGCTGGTCAAACCCAGGAAGGCGATGTTGAGCGTTACCGTCAATTAATGACAAAACTCAAATAATCTGGAAAAACTCCATCTCACCGACTATAATACAAGGTTTCCGAATTTCTAATGAAATTCAATAAGTTAGCAGTTCTGTAACTTCTTAGTCTATTAAAGTGAGTGAGTACTAACATTATGCCAGCATCTAAAGCCAAAAAAGTCATTTCTAAGGCAGCTCCTAAAAAAGTAAGCGCAAAACCAGTGGCTAAGAAGCCTGCTGCAAAAGTTGCTAAGCCAGCTCCTAAAAAAGCAGTGGCCAAGCCAGTAGCCAAAAAACCTGTAGCCAAACCAGTGGCCAAAAAAGCTGCTGCGAAACCTATTGCTAAGAAACCTGTCAAAGCAGCGGCCAAGCCAGCACCTAAAAAACCTGTAGCCAAACCAGTGGCCAAGAAAGCTGCTGCTAAGCCTGTTGCTAAGAAACCTGTCAAAGCAGTTACTAAACCAGCAGCTAAAAAAGCAGCAGTAAAGCCTGTGGCTAAAAAAGTTGTTGCTAAGGTTCCAGCGAAAGCCGCGAAGCCTGCTAAGCCAGCAGTAAAAACAGCAAAAGAATTAAAAGAAGAAGCCAAGTTAGCCAAAGCTTTGGCTAAAGAGCAAGCTAAAGCAGAAAAACAAAAAATCGCTGCCGACAAAGCCAAAGAGAAAGAGGCAGCTTCAGCCGTAGCTCTAGATGAGAACGGCGAGCCAATTAAAAAAACACGTGGACGTAAACCAAAGCCAGTAGAGCCGGTTGATCCAAATGTAGATAACCGCACAGATCGTCAAAAAGCACGTGATCGTAAAGCTAAAGAAAAAGCATTGTTGCAAGAGTTCAATGCTCAGAAATTAGGTAGTGAAGAACAGCAAGAGTTGCGCCGTGCTCGCTTAAAGCATTTGATCAAGATGGGTAAGTCGCGCGGTTACCTAACGCATGGCGAAATCAATGACGTGATGTCAGATGAAATTTCTGATTCTGATTCACTAGAAACATTGATCAACTTGTTAAGCGACATCAGCATCACTGTTTACGAGCAGGCACCTGATGCAGAAACATTGTTATTGAACGAGAACGCACCTTCTGCCACAACCGAAGAAGAGGCTGAAGAAGAAGCTGAAGCAGCTTTATCAACTGTTGACTCTGAGTTTGGTAGAACAACCGATCCAGTGCGTATGTACATGCGTGAGATGGGCACGGTTGATCTTTTGACTCGTGAAGGCGAGATCGTCATTGCCAAGAAGATCGAAGCCGGTCTTAAAGAGATGGTGATGGCATTGTCAGCATGCCCTGTGACGATTGTTGAGATTTTGGACAACGTCAAGAAGATCGAAGAAGGCACGATGGAGATTGATGAGTTTGTCGATGGTTTGGTAGATCCAAACGCTGAAGACATTCCAATGACTGCCGTTGAAGAAGAGGAGCCTCTTGATGATGCAGAAGGTGAAGAAGGTGATGACGACTCAGGTGGTGGCGGTGGCGGTAATACTGCATCTGCTAAACAGCTTGAAGAATTAAAACAGCTTTCTCTCGTTAAATTTGTGGTGATCCGCAATCAATTTGACAAGATGCGTAAAGCGCATGAGAAAGAGGGCTATAACTCCCCTGCATACAAAAAAGCACAAGAAGCGATTCGTAATGAATTGATGGGCTTCCGTTTAACAGCCAAGTCTGTAGAAAAACTTTGCGACACAATGCGCAAGCAAGTGGATGAGGTTTGGGCTTTAGAGCGCGGCTTAGTCCGTGTCTTGGTTGATAAAGTGGGTGTGCCACGTGGCGAAGTACTAGCTGCTCTTCCAAAGCAAGCATTGAACTTGAAGTGGTCTTCAATTTTATTGAAG
>CAYYOB010000002.1:23276-33136 GCA_964473225.1 uncultured Polynucleobacter sp. | reverse complement strand
GCTGCAATACCGAAGGCCAAAGCCACAGTACCCGCCGCGAATCCTGGAGGATTCAATCCCAAATATCCAGCAATAACAATAGCAACAGCCATTGATACCTTACCGGTTAACAACTCGCCTTTTTCGCTAAGATCAGGCTTGATGATGTTTTTCACTAAGTCATGTGATACAGCAGATGAAATAGCCATCAACAAACCAGCAGCAGTTGAAAGAGCAGCAGCCAAACCACCAGCAGCAACCAATGCAATCACCCAGTTTGGTAACAAAGCGATTTCAGGGTTAGCCAACACGATAATATCGGCGTTAACTGTTAATTCATTGCCTTTCCAGCCAGCTGCAGTTGCTTTATCAATAACAGCTTGGTTCTTAGTCTTATCGTTGTAATACTGGATACGACCGTCACCGTTTTTGTCCTGGAACTTCAACAAGCCAGTAGCTTCCCAACGCTTCATCCAATCAGGACGCTTTTCGTTTTCAATGCTTGACTCTTTTGCGTACAAATCGCCAGTTGTCGCAACAGCTGAGTTAACTGTAGCGTGTAAGTTGTACTTAGCCATTGCAGCAACTGCAGGAGCTGTTGTGTACAAAATTGCGATAAATACCAATGCCCAACCAGCTGATGAACGAGCAGCAGCAACAGTTGGAACTGTGAAGAATCGCATAATAACGTGTGGCAAACCAGCTGTACCGATCATCAATGACAATGTGTAAACAAACATATTTAGTTTGCTACCCGGTGTCGATGTCGTGTACTCCGCAAAGCCTAAATCTCTGACCACATCATTTAAGCGCTGCAAGAGAGATACATCAGTACCTGTCAAGTTAGAACCTAAACCTAACTGAGGAATTACAACGCCAGTTAGTGACAAAGAAATAAAGATTGCTGGAACAATGTACGCCAAAATTAGAACGATGTACTGCGCAACTTGTGTGTAAGTAATACCTTTCATACCACCGAAAACGGCGTACATGAACACGATACCCATACCGACATAAATACCAGTAGAGCTAGATACACCCAAGAAACGTGAGAACGCAACACCCACACCAGTCATCTGACCAATAATGTATGTTAACGAAGCCACTAACAAGCACAATACAGCTACTGTTGAAGCGCCTTTTGAATAAAAGCGATCGCCAATAAATTGTGGCACTGTAAATTTACCAAATTTACGTAGGTATGGAGCAAGAAGCATTGCCAATAATACGTAACCGCCAGTCCAACCCATAAGGAATAGACCACCGCCGTAACCCATATTGGAGATGAGACCTGCCATTGAAATAAATGAAGCAGCAGACATCCAGTCCGCAGCTGTAGCCATACCGTTTGTCACAGGACCAACTTGACCACCAGCGGCATAGAACTCACTAGTTGAGCCAGCACGCGCCCAAATAGCAATACCGATGTAAAGTGCAAAGCTTAGACCGACGACAAGGTAGATAGTTGTTTGTAAATCCATGTTAAATCTCCTTATTAGTCTTCGTGAACGTCGAACTCTTTGTCAATTTTGCCCATCGCAGACTTGTACCACCAAATTAAGGCGATAAAAACGTAGATTGAACCCTGTTGAGCAAACCAAAATCCGAGTGGATAACCACCAAGTTTGATTGAGTTAAGTGCTTCAGCAAACAGAATGCCTGCACCAAAAGATACCAAGAACCAAACGATCAGAATCTTGGTCAATAAGCCCAAAGTGGCTTTCCAGTAGCCATGAGCGTCATGAGAATGGTTTTGTACCATAGTCCCCCTCCAGAAGGTTGCCCTTCGTTATAACAACAAACCCAGGTTTCCCTGGAACCATTTGCGATAAGCAGACATCTACGCTTATCACTGAACGGCAGTATCACGGTATTTCGTCTTCAGCAATAGCTAGGAAATACCCTATCTTTTTATGTATAAAAAACATGGGGTTAAGGGGGTTAAACCTACGCCAAACTTACAAAATTGATTTTCTACAAATTTATAAATCTTTTATCAATATCTGGGTAGTTTTGCGACCAATTTGGCTAATTTATCGAGATCCTCGACTTTTTTAACAGAGGCTTTTAACTTAGGCCAAATTCGCATCATCATCTCAGCAGTTGCAAAGGTATCCGCTGCGGCTTGATGTCGCACCGCACAATAAATACCAAGATGGCGCATCCAATCATCCATATAACGTAACTTGACCTCTGGGTAAGTTCTAGCGACCAGAGGCTCAACATCAATCCATAGATTGGGCAAGTCACGATTAAGAAATTTTTTAAATGTTTTTTGGATCATGACTTCGTCAAAAATGACATGAAATCCAAAAATTGGAGAATCTCCCAACCATTTTTCAAACTCACTCAAAACGCGTCTTGGATCTTCTCCAGATTTTTGAACACCAATACCAATTCCATGTAGCAAGATATTTTCTTTATTCAATGCGCTATCTTGCAGAGGATTTTCTTGTTTTAAGACAGCCTCAAAACTATCAGACACATCAATGCTGAGAGATTGAGTATTCGGATCAAAATGTAATGTCACAGCAGCAATTTCTAATAGCTGCGCTTTACGTGTATCAAGGCCGGTTGTCTCAACGTCTAAAACAACCCATCTATTTTGATCAACCTTGCGCTGTCGAAAAAATTTATTCAACCAAATCATTATTTATTGGCCATAACTGGTTTCAAGACGTTGTTGCAATGATCTTGCAATCCGCAATGACTCCTTAAGAATTTTTCGATCAATATCGTTAAGAGCGCTTAACTCAATCGCATTAGGATTCCCGCCTATTGCCACAGAGTCCATTTGCACACTCAGACGTAACATTTGTAAAAATTCAAAAGCAGTTACCCAACCCATGTAAATGTTTTCTGACACTTTTAGGACTTGTCCAACGGCAATTAACCTATCACGGGTATTCGTGGCTTCAATTCGATGATCTAAAGAATAAATTCGTGCCGCATCAACAAAAATGGCCGTCCCATTAATCTTTAAATCAATGCATTGTTTGTTGTCTAATTTGATGGTGTCTAAACCACCATGCCAATTGATTGGCACCCGCATACGAAGGGAATTTGTAGTCATCTGATTCATGAAACGCCCATTACCAGATGCATTCTTTAAGACAACTTCTTTCATTTGAATCAGCAAATCAGGATTTCCAAAAATAAAGCGGAAATCAAAGAAAATACTTGCATTCAAAAGATCTTCCGGAGAGCCTCGATAAATCCAGTCATCAAATTTCTTAACCCACTCTTGCTCACTCAAACAAAGATTTGGGTTGCTCGCCATGATATTGCCTTTGCACAATGGGTAACCGCAGTCATTAAGTGCATTATTGACATCTCGCGCAAAGGCCAAATAAGTGTCTTTGATGGTTTGTGAAGCATGACCAGAATAAACCAAAGCATTATCTTGATCTGTTGCAATTGTTTGTTCAGAGCGCCCCTCAGAACCCAAAGCAATCCATGCAAAATCTTTTAAATTCAAATGATGCTTTTTTGCATTCAACTCAATCAGTTTTTCGCAAACCAAATCATTCAAGTAACTAATTAAACCTGTCAACTGTCTTGCTTGAACACCTTGAATAATTAAATTTTTTGCAAATTGACGAATATCTTTTGAACAAACCACCAAATCAGATAACTCTGGAGATGTTCGAATTGCAGTACTGATATTTTTAAGAGAAAGTCTTTGCGTTGCAAATAAATCTCGTTCTGAAATGATATTAATGATGGCGTTACCGTCGATGACTGGCACATGTCTAATGCCATGCTTGGACATCATCAGCGCAGCATCTTGTCCACTGTGTGAGGCTGTTAGAAATTGCACCCCTTTTGTCATCACCTCTTTGATAGGAGTTTTAAGATCAACCTGAGGAATCGTGACACGCCCCAAAATGTCATAACGTGTCAATATACCCAAAAGCCCCTCTTTTTCATCATTGATCAGAATAGAGCCAACACGGCGCTCATGCATCAGTAATAAAGCATCTTCTAAAGGTGTTTCAGGTGATACGAATAATGGTTTTTTTCTTGGCAATTGACCAAGAGGTGTTTCAAGCGACTGCTCAGAATAAGTTTGAGAAGCATAGGATCTCTGCAAAACCTTCCTGGATTGCTCTAAAAATTTAAGAATGCGCTGACTAAGGTAGTCAGCAAAAGACCCAGACATTGAGGCCAACTCTTTCATCGCATCTGTGGATATGGCCAAACAAAAACAATCGTCAAAAGCTGAGTAAGTAGCTGTTACAGCTCTTCCAGCAACCGCCGCACTCACAGGAAATAATTCGCCTGTCTCAATCTCATGAGCGCCACCGGCCTCATTAGCCAAACCTCGTCTTGAAATAACACTGCCCTGCCGAATAAAAAATAATTGGCTCACCTCTCCATCAGCAGGCTCAAGAATGAGCTCATCTGGAACAAAGTAATGTTCTTTTGCTGATTTAATAAAAAAATCAACGTGCTCAGGCTTCATCTCAGAAAAAGGAATCACCTGCATCAATTGTTGACGCAAATTCATCACCAGGCTTTTCGAGGGTGTCACTTCTTTAGGTGATTCTTGGGGTAATTCTTTTGACACTTCAATCGACATCAATCCATTCCTTATAGTTCCAGCGCAATCCAGCAAAGCCATTAAAGACTATATATACTCCTCTTATGACAAAGCTAGCTGATCTCAGAAAATCCTACATGAAAGGCAGCCTCTCTGAAGAGGATGTTCAAGCCAACCCAGTTGATCAATTCAAAATTTGGTTTGATCAAGCTCAGCATGCAGAATTACCTGAACCCAATGCTATGACAGTAGCATCGGTTGATCAAAATGGCAAACCCAGCGCACGAGTGGTTTTAATCAAAGAAGTCACACAAAAAGGCTTTGTTTTTTTCACCAATTACGAGAGTCGTAAAGGTCAAGCTTTATTGACCAATCCTCACGCAGCCCTTTTATTCTTTTGGCCTGAACTGGAAAGACAGATTCGAATTGAGGGCAGCGTTGAAAAAATTTCCGATCAGGAAAGCGATGAATACTTTCACTCAAGACCGCTGGACTCAAGAATTGGCGCTTGGGCTTCACCACAAAGCAAAGTGATTTCCGGAAGAGGTGAATTGGTTGCCAAAGCAGCGGAATACGCTCTTAAATTTGCCCTCAATCCACCCCGCCCACCTCACTGGGGAGGCTTTAGGGTCAAGCCTGAAGCGGCAGAGTTTTGGCAAGGCAGACCTTCACGCTTGCACGACAGAATTCATTACACACTCGAGCAAAACACTTGGAAAATTGAGCGACTTGCTCCGTGATCACTTTAGTTGATTTACATCAAAAGATCTTTGAATTGTTCTCTGAACTTGGCCACTTTGGGGCTGACCACGAAAGCGCAATATCCCTGATCAGGGTGTGAGTTGAAATAATTCTGGTGATACTCTTCTGCCGGATAGTACATTGGCAAATCTGAAATTTCAGTGACAATCTTAGTATCAAAAGTTCCAGATTCATCCAATTGCTTGACCAATTCCATAGCGGTAGTCCTTTGACTCTCATCATGAGTAAAAATGACCGAGCGATACTGTGAGCCCACATCATTGCCCTGGCGATTAAGCGTCGTTGGATCATGAATAGCATAAAAAACTTCTAGCAATTGCTTAAAGCTGATCACAGAAGAGTCAAACTCCAAACGAACCACCTCTGCATGGTCAGTCCTTCCGCTGCAAACTGCATCATAGTTGGCATCAGCAGCTTTGCCGCCAGCATAACCAGACTCAACACGATGAACCCCTCTCACGTGTTGATAAACGGCTTCTAAACACCAAAAACATCCACCGCCCAATGTTGCTTGCTGATTCATGATTTTCACCCTCTATGCCAATGATGTCATGTTAACGCCCCTGGTATTAACATGCTTGAAGCAGGGGCATTTAGTTGGTCCATATTAGTCAAATCCCTGATTTTTAGTTCTAAGAATTCCTCATATACTTCCGGCATCCAACTAAAGCCAAGATTCCATGAACGCACTCCAATTACAACTTGAAGATTTGCAACAAGCTTTTGCTCATGACCCGTCTCCGAGTTTTGCTGAGCGCAAAGAGCGAATTGAGCGTGTGGTGGCAATGATTGATAAATATGAAGAGAACTTATGCAAAGTGGTTCATGCTGATTTTGGTAATCGACACTCAGTAGAAACACGCCTCACAGAATTGGCAATGGTGCGCCAGGCAGCTAAATACACCATCAAGCATCTCAAATCCTGGATGAAGATGCGCGACATTTCTTTACCGATGCACCTGAAGCCATCCAAAGCTTGGCTACAAGCACAACCCAAAGGAGTGGTTGGCATCATCAGCCCTTGGAATTACCCGATTCAACTGGCTTTGATTCCTGCTATTTCAGCCATCGCGGCAGGCAACAGAGTTTGGCTCAAACTATCAGAGCGCTCTCCTAGAACATCAGGCTACCTTGCTACCATCATTGGAGAATTTTTTCACCCTCTCGAGCTTTGTGTCACAACCGGTGGAGAGGATGTCGCTCGAGACTTTTCAGAATTAGCCTTTGACCATTTGTTTTTCACTGGCTCGACTTCCACGGGCAAGCGAGTGATGCGAGCTGCAGCAGAGAACCTCACGCCGCTAACTCTAGAACTGGGTGGCAAATCACCTGTGTTCATCAATCATGATGCCAACTTAACAGATGCCGCCACAAGAATTATTTATGGCAAATTGATCAATGGCGGACAAACCTGTGTTGCACCAGATTACATTTTGATCAAGCATGAGTTAATTTCAGAACTAAAGGATGTTTTAGTCAAAGCTGCTGAAACTCTATTCAACGATCCTTCTGAGCTGACCCATGCAATAGACCAAGAACAACTATCTCGTTGGCAGCAACTTATTTCGGATGCGACAAGCAAAGGCGCCCAAGTCAGCCCTCTTCTACCTGAATCAGAAAACCGTCCCTTCACGCCAGTGATACTGACTCAAGTTCCACCGAACAGCCTAATCATGCAAGAAGAAATCTTTGGCCCCATCTTGCCGATCATCGGGGTGTCTTCAGAAGAGGATGCGATTGAATTTATCAACTCAAAAGATCGTCCATTGAGCATCTATTGGTTTGGTAAAGATAAAAAGGCTTTAAGGAATTTAATCGCAAAGACTCATTCAGGCAGTGTGACTGCCAATGACACGCTTCTTCAAGCGGGTATTGAGCAAATACCATTTGGTGGAATTGGTGCCAGTGGGATGGGTGCTTATCACGGTCAAGCTGGCTTTGATACTTTCAGCCATCTCAAACCAACCTTCCAAGTTCGTGGCTTGCTTGGCATTAAAGCCTGGATGGGCAGTAAATTAGCCCACCCTCCTTACAACAAAACCACTGAACGATTATTGCGCTGGCTTAGCTAAATCCATCAGCTAGCAGCAAAGATATGGGCGGCTAACTGATAATGCGTTGCAGCCTCAAGAGGCTCCTCCAAAGCTTCGTGCAGTTTCGCCATATTCATATGCGCACTGGCTTTTAATAATGGTTTTGTTTTTGGATCTTTGATCACACCCTGCAAACTTGACTTGGCTTTACCCCATAGTTTTTGAGCCAAACAAACCTTGGCCAAAGCCAAAGAGAGAGCTGGTTCACTAGGGTACTTCATCATCCAAGCTTCAATCTTTTGAACAAAAGTTAGGCTGGTCGATCCAGATGGCAAACAATCTGGATAAATCTCAATCAATGCCTCATCCCACTGCTCTTCTAAAGACTCTTCAATCAAGCCACGAGCGATTTCTTGCTGGCCAACCGCCAATAAGCCCTTGGCCATCACCAAGGCAACTCTGGAGGTTTTTCGATCGGCCCTTGGCAAATTCTTCCAAATAGCCACGAGCGCTTGATGGTCGCTTGATTTTTCTTGAATCAATTTGGAAACAGCTTCTTGCACTGTTTTTTGAGCCAATACCGGATGAATGGCTTCGCGTTTACTCAAGCTATGACTTAACCTTAAAACCTCTTCCCAGCGCTTCAATTGCTGATTTGCTTTGAGTGCAATGCGTTGAACAAATAATTGTCTTGCGCCGCCCTTTTGTAACTGTTCAATGGTGGCAAGCGCACCTGCTGGATCATTCGAATCCATTTGCATATCAGCCATTGCAACCAAGCGGGCTTGCTGCTTGTTGCTTGACTGTATTTTTGATAACCATTGATCTCTTAAATCGAATCGGTTCAAACGGTGCGCCGCTCTAGCCGCTAACAAAGCAGCTGTCTCAGATAATGCTTCATTAACACTGGCCGCTTCTGCTGCTTTTAATGCTTTTGAAAAACGTCCAGCAAAAATATCTTCTACTGCCTCAGAAAGCAAAACAATGGCTCGAGCCTCACGCTGCTTGCGACGATACAAAGCCGCTTGCTTTGGTAAATCCAAAATTGCGGCAAATGTTCTCCAAGCCAATAAGCCAATGGTCAACACTCCCAAAACCACCACAATAAAAAGATTGAGGCTGGTATCTAAGCGATAGGGTGGAAAATAAATGGTGATATGGCCCGCGTTGCCACTGGCAAATAATGCCAATAAAACCGCTACTGCAAATAAAAAAACTAACCACAGTGCGCCTCGCATCATTGAGCCTTATTCACTGGGATTGATTTAGATACTTCAGCGAGTAGCTCGCTGATATTTCTTTGAGCCTGAGCCACTGAATCTTCTTGAGCTTGAAAATGTTTTGCAATCAATTTTTCTGCTTGCAGCAAATCATCTTTACTTACATGCGGCAATTGAGACAACCAGGCAAGTCTTGCACTCAAAAAATGTAGCTTTAACTGCTGACGAATCAAATCTTGGGCAGCAGGTGTCATAGCCACATCCTTCACATCCCCCACCACCTGAATGCGCATCAACTGATCACCCACACCCTGAATGGCTAACATTATTTTTCGCGCAAGCGAATGATTGCCAGCATTGCTCGAATTTCCCGCACCTTCAGCTACTGGCAGTGCGTTCATCGGCAAGATTGCTACCTGGTTCAATAGTTGATTTAATTGATTGGCAACTGGCGCAAGGTTTTTTTGAGTCTCTAAGGAGCTTTTAAAAGCCAAACTTATTTCAGAGTCCTGCGTCAATACATTACTCAACTTAGCCTCTAACTGAGCAACCCTAGCATTAAGCTCAGCAGGACCATGATAAAGACGAAAGCCACCTTCGATAACCAACCAAATCAAGCAGATGGCCATAGCTATCCATAAAGCTTTCCACAAGCCTTTACCCAAAGCTTCAGACTGCTCTTGTTTAGCAGTTTTGGTATTCACTTGATCGAGATCTGCAGCCATTTCAATTCCTAATTTTTATTGGTATGCCATTGTTCAATCTTCACAAGCAATTGATCATCACCCGGAGCACACCAATCTATATTTTTAAATCCAAGTTCAGTGCATGCATGAGCGATTCGCTCATGCGTACATAACATCATAGCTTCATTTACCCAAGACATTCCCCATGATGAATTTTCTTTTAAAAAATCGGCAAAGTGTCGTGCGGCTTCAGAAGAAGTCAGTAGGCAAATAGAATCGCTCGGGATTGATTTTTTTAAACCAATCCAAGCTGGCGAATCATCTGCTAGAGGAACTCTTTTGTAGGTTGACACTGAATGTATTTCAGCACCTTGTAATAAAAATTGCTCACCAAGCCAAGCTCTACCGCCAATGCCTTTTAAAAAAAGAATGTTCTTGCCAGACCAAGATGCTTGAGATTGATTCAAAACCCTCCACAATCCTTCCGAGTCCCATTCGCTTGGATTGCTCGGCGCATAGATTGTGTAGCCATGCTGGACGGTAATGCCGCGATTACTCAGCGCCTCTAAGCTACCACCACCAACTACCGCGATTGGAATATTTTTGGGCCACTCCGCCTGCAACAATCGCATCGAAC
>CAYYOB010000002.1:0-23176 GCA_964473225.1 uncultured Polynucleobacter sp. | reverse complement strand
ACTACCGCGATTGGAATATTTTTGGGCCACTCCGCCTGCAACAATCGCATCGAACACTCAACCGCATTAGGGCTCACAAAAACGGCTAAATCAGTGCTTGGTAAAAGATCCTTTAAACGCTTGGCATCTGCCAGATTTTCATTGGGGACAATTGCCAATAAAGGCAATTGAATTTGCTCCAACATCGGAAACTTCCGATGCAATAACTCTCCCAATCTTAGAGACTGTCCTAGTGGGCGAGTCAGAACAATGTTGGGCATGAGTTATTTTGAGTTTTTTCTGAATTATCTTGGGGGCAATAAGTCTTTAGCGCCCTGTGCAATCAACTCATCAGCAACTTCTAAGCCCATTTTGTCTGCATGACTCATGCTACTGATTGATAGCTTCTTTTCAGATCGACAAATACTCTGACCATCCGTGCTGGCTACAAAGGAACGAAGGTATAAAGAATCTGCACCCTCCCAAATCGCATAGGCCGCCAATGGAACATCACAAGAACCACCAAGAGCTCTAGAAACAGCTCTTTCTGCTGTCACTGCCATCGCTGAAGGAGCATGGTTCAAAGGAGCCAGCCAATCATTCATCTCAGGTCTTCCTGCTCTGATTTCAATGCCCAAAGCACCTTGGCCAGCAGCCGGCAAACTGTCTTCAGGAGCCAATAAGCTGCGGATGCGCTCAGCCATACCTAGGCGCTTCAGACCAGCGGCCGCCAAAATAATGGCCGCGTACTCGCCTTTGTCTAACTTACCCAAACGCGTGTCCAAATTGCCTCGCAGAGGCTGGATATTCAAATGAGGGTGGCGTGAGCGCAACGAAGCCTCACGGCGCAAGCTAGCGGTTCCTACAACCGCCCCAGCAGGCAAATCAGCCAAAGTTGCATAGTCATTTGAAACAAAGGCATCCCTGGCATCTTCGCGTTCCATGATGCAAGCCAATTCAAAACCAACCGGCAGCTGCATCGGCACATCCTTGAGAGAGTGAACGGCCAAATCTGCCCGCCCTTCCTCCAAGGCAACTTCCAATTCTTTAACAAAAAGGCCCTTACCGCCGACTTTAGACAGGGTTCTGTCCAAAATTTGGTCGCCCCGGGTAGTCATACCCAAAATACTGACATCGCAGTCTGGGTAGAGCTTTTTCAAGCAATCACGAACATATTCAGCCTGCCACATGGCCAAACGGCTCTCTCGGGAGGCAATTACCAGCTTTTTAGGATAAGAAATTTGTGTCATAACCATAAGAATAAAGCCTTTGAGGCAATATACTTATATTTATGGCAGATTTAGATAAAAACAAGAACTCTTTAGACAACAAAGACCAAGCTTGGTCGGCTCGCTTTGCCGAGCCTGTGGCGGAACTCGTGCAACGATATACCGCTTCTGTTGATTTTGATAAACGCATGGCCTTGGTCGATATCCAGGGCTCTTTGGCTCACGCCGAAATGTTGACTGCACAGAAAATCATCAGTGCAGAAGATTTCGCGGCGATCCAAAAAGGCATGGCAGAGATACGCTCTGAAATCGAAGCAGGTTCATTTGTTTGGGAACTCGCTCTTGAAGACGTTCATCTGAACATCGAAGCACGCTTAACCAAACTCATTGGCGATGCCGGTAAACGTCTTCACACTGGTCGCTCAAGAAACGATCAAGTGGCAACAGATATTCGCTTATGGTTGCGTGGCGCCATTGATGAGATTCAATCTGAGCTTACTGCTTTGCGCTCAGGTTTGCTTGGTCTAGCTGAGAAGCATGCTGAAACAATCATGCCTGGCTTCACTCATTTACAAGTCGCCCAACCGATCACTTTTGGCCACCATGTGATGGCCTATGCAGAAATGTTTGCGCGTGATGCTGAACGTTTGGCTGATTGCCGCAAGCGTGTTAATCGTTTACCCCTGGGTGCTGCAGCTCTTGCAGGTACGAGCTATCCGATTGATCGTGAACGCGTTGCCAAGACCTTGGGTTTTGATGGTGTATGCCAGAACTCTTTAGATGCGGTTTCAGATAGAGACTTTGCGATTGAGTTTTGTGCCACAGCCTCATTGGTGATGACGCACATCTCACGTTTATCGGAAGAGCTCATCATTTGGATGAGCCCAAGAGTTGGCTTTGTAGATTTACCCGATCGCTTCTGCACAGGCAGCTCGATCATGCCGCAAAAGAAGAATCCTGATGTACCAGAATTAGCAAGAGGCAAAACTGGTCGCGTGAACGGTAATCTCATTTCTTTGTTAACTTTGATGAAAGGCCAACCTTTGGCCTACAACAAAGACAACCAAGAAGACAAAGAGCCATTGTTTGATTCAGCAGATACTTTGCGCGACACTTTGCGTATTTTTGCTGACATGGTGCCGCACATCCAAGTTAAAGCAGATGTGATGAGAGCAGCAGCGCTTCAAGGCTTTGCCACTGCCACTGATTTAGCCGATTACTTGGTTAAAAAAGGTTTGGCTTTCCGTGACGCACATGAAGCTGTTGCTCATGCTGTGAAAGCATGCTCAAACAAAGGCTGTGACTTGGCTGACTTATCGTTGGCTGACTTAAGAGCAGCCTGCGATCTAGGAGATAAAGCCAATCTGATTGGTGAAGATGCTTTCAAAGTCTTGACTCTTGAAGGATCTATCAACAGTCGAAACCATGTGGGAGGCACTGCTCCAGAGCAGGTAAAGAAAGCCATTGCAGCTTATCGCAAGAACCTAAAGTAAAAGACAAAGTAATACCCGAAGCAAAAGATAAAGTAACGGATGAAATAAAAATGGGCTCACCAAAAGTGAGCCCATTTTTTTGACTAAGGAAAATTGGTTTTTAAATCAAATCCTGGATCAATCTTTCAATCAGTCTTTAACGCAGTCAACGTAATACTCTTTGCGACCATTCAAGTCGCCTTTGACCAAACCATGAACATCAGTTTCAAAACCAGGGAACTGCTCATTGAAGTCGCGAGTAAAACGCAAGTAATCAACAATTCGCTTATTGAAACGCTCACCTGGAATCAAAAGCGGGATACCTGGTGGATAAGGTGTCACCAACATCGCAGTGACACGACCTTCTAAATCATCGATGATCACGCGCTCGATATCACGGTGCGCCATTTTTGCCCAAGCATCAGATGGCTTCATCGCAGGGATCATGTCTGACAAATACATCTCTGTTGTCATGCGGGCCACATCATTCTTCTTATAGACTTGATGAATTTGCTGGCACAGATCTTTAAGACCAATGCGCTCGTAACGCGGATACTTAGCCACAAACTCTGGCAGAACACGCCACAAAGGCTGATTCTTATCGTAGTCATCTTTGAACTGTTGCAATGTGGTCACCATGGTGTTCCAACGACCCTTGGTGATGCCAATGGTGAACATGATGAAAAACGAATAAAGACCGGTCTTCTCAACAATCACACCGTGCTCAGATAAATACTTGGTCACAATGCTGGCCGGAATACCAGTATCAGCAAAATCACCATCCATCTCCAAGCCTGGGGTGATGATGGTTGCCTTGATTGGATCGAGCATATTGAAGCCCGCAGCCAACTTACCAAAGTCATGCCAGCGCTCATTGGCTTGCAGCACCCAATCATCTCTTTCGCCAATGCCTTCTTCGGCAAGGTACTCTGGACCCCAAACCTTGAACCACCAGTCAGCACCCCACTCCTCGTCGACCTTGCGCATCGCGCGACGGAAGTCTAAAGACTCGGCGATCGATTCATGAACCAAAGCTGTGCCGCCTGGAGGCTCCATCATGGCTGCCGCCACATCGCAAGAAGCAATGATGGCGTACTGAGGACTCGTGGATGTGTGCATCAAATATGATTCATTGAAGCAATCGTTATCCAACTTATTCGTTTCTGAGTCTTGCACCAAAATTTGTGATGCTTGAGATAGACCCGCCAATAATTTGTGCGTTGATTGTGTCGAGAAGACCATGCTCTCTTTTGAACGTGGACGATCTTTACCGATAGCATGCATGTCTTTATAGAAGTCATGGAAAGTCGCATGCGGTAACCAAGCTTCATCAAAATGCAATGTATCGACTTTGCCGTCCAACATCTCCTTGATCATTTCAACGTTGTACAAAACACCATCGTAGGTACTTTGCGTGATCGTTAAAACACGTGGCTTGGCATTCTTATCGGTGATGAATGGATTATTCTGAATTTTCTTCTGAATGGTTTTCCAATCAAACTCTTCTTTAGGAATTGGGCCAATGATGCCGTAGTGATTGCGTGTTGGCATCAAGAAAACAGGCACAGCACCTGTCATCATGATGGCATGCAAAATTGATTTGTGGCAGTTACGATCCACAATCACGATGTCGCCTGGCGCCACTGTTGAGTGCCAAACGATTTTGTTTGATGTTGAAGTACCGTTGGTCACAAAGAACAAATGGTCCGCATTAAAGATGCGGGCAGCATTGCGCTCACTCGCAGCCACAGGGCCGGTGTGATCTAACAATTGACCTAATTCATCAACAGCATTACAAACGTCGGCACGCAGCATGTTCTCGCCAAAGAATTGGTGGAACATCTGTCCTACTGGGCTTTTCAAGAAAGCCACGCCACCTGAGTGACCTGGGCAATGCCATGAGTAAGAACCATCAGAGGCATAGTGAGTTAATGCTTTAAAGAACGGTGGGGCCAATGAATCTAAATAAACCTTGGCTTCACGGATGATGTGACGAGCCACAAACTCTGGCGTGTCTTCATTCATATGAATGAAGCCATGCAACTCGCGTAAAACATCATTAGGAATATGTCTTGAAGTTCTGGTTTCGCCGTATAAGAAAATTGGAATTTCCTCATTGCGCTTACGAACTTCCATCACAAAGGCGCGTAAACCTTCAAGAGCAGAATCTATCTCAGCCGCTGAGCCTGCACCAAACTCCTCATCGTCAATCGATAAAATAAAACATGAGGCTCTGGCAGCCTGCTGGGCAAATGAAGTTAAGTCTCCATAGCTGGTCAAACCAAGCACTTCCATACCTTCGGTTTCGATAGCTAGTGCCAATGCACGAGCACCCGAACCTGAAATATTTTCAGTACGGAAATCCTCATCAATGATGACCACAGGAAAACGAAATTTCATAGCAACTCCCTACCTAGCAACCCCATTGAAATAAGTGGGGTTTTTCTTAAAAACGTGACTATATCGATAAAACCGATGTTTCGCTGAATTTATTTCAACAAAAATAAGCCCCGGAGAGTTAGTTTAGCCATTCAGACCTTGAATGGACAGAAAAATCAATTAAAAAAGCACCTATTTAGGTGCTTTAAGAACTGCTCATACTAAATAAGCCTCTGCAGGCTTTTGCGGGCTTTGTGTGGCTTATTTAGGTTTTTGGTAGGGTAACGCCGACCTGACCTTGGTATTTACCACCACGGTCCTTGTATGACACTTCACAAATCTCATCGCTCTCAAAAAACAAGACCTGAGCACAGCCTTCGCCTGCATAAATTTTTGCTGGCAATGGCGTTGTATTTGAGAACTCCAAAGTCACATAACCTTCCCACTCTGGCTCAAAGGGAGTCACGTTCACAATGATGCCGCAGCGTGCATAAGTACTCTTACCCAAACAAACTGTCAGAACACTTCTTGGAATCTTGAAATACTCAACCGTGCGCGCCAAGGCGAATGAGTTGGGAGGAATGATGCAAACATCGCCTTTGAAATCAACGAAAGATTTATCGTCAAAATTCTTTGGGTCAACGATGGTGCTATTAATGTTGGTGAAAATCTTAAATTCGTTTGCGCAACGAATGTCATAGCCATAACTTGATGTGCCATAACTCACGATTTTTTGCCCCTCAGGAGACTGGCGAACTTGGCCTGGCTCAAATGGGGAAATCATATCGTGCTCTTCGCACATGCGGCGGATCCAGCGGTCAGATTTAATAGTCATAAGCTCTATTTTGACATATCTGCGTTGAATTGCCTGTTTTCAGATGCTTCATTCGGCTTCTTTTGAGGCACGACTTCTAACCCTTGGCTTAATAAGTTAAAACGGTGGTATTCGAATCAGTGGCAAGGTCAATCATGGTCACCATACCGATCACCTCACTCACCCCGTCAACTAAGTCACCAAGTGCTAGCTGTCTATCTCTCAAAGCAGTGCTACAAACCTTGATTTTCACGCCTGTTCGAATCGCATCATCAATGAAAGCAGATAAAGGGCGATTGGCTGGGGTAACGTTTTGCTGATTCTTGGGGTTGGCTTTGATGAATAAATCCACGGTCGAACCAATCACATGAATCTCAACGTCGATATTCATGGCTGCCGCAGTCGTCGCCATCAAAAAGGGAGTTGCTGCAAGATTTGTTTGCTCAGCGCTGGTGCGCCAAAGCTGCAAAATTAATCGCTTCAATTCTTAGCCTTGGAGTGCTCTTAGCTCTTCCACAGTATTCACATTGGCAAAAGCAGCAACATCATCGAACACCACATAATTGGTTTTCATGGCCTCGAACCATTTATCAATCTTACGTCCACCATTTGATAAAAATGGTAACAAGCTATCAGTCACGGAAGATTTCATTAAAGCAAACACTGGGTGAGTTCTAAGCTCTCCATTTTCCATCGTGGCTGCATAAACCAAATCCAAATCCTGAATGATTAGCGCTTCGGAAAGTTTCTCAACCAAATCCATCGGGAATCTTGGGGAGTCACATGGAACTGTTACCAAGTAAGGGTGTTCACAGTTCTCCAAGCCCGCCTGAAAACCAGCCAATGGCCCGGCAAAATCTCCAATCACATCGGGCAAAACTGAAACACCCAATGATTCATAAGCTGCCAAATTACGATTTGCATTAATTTTTACAACGTCTACCTGAGGCTCCAAACGCATGATGGTGTGCATTGCCATGGGTGCACCTTTGAATAGCTGCAAGCCCTTGTCCGTCCCGCCCATGCGGCGACCTTGGCCACCAGAGAGCACCAACCCAGAAATTACATCACGCGGTATGAACATTTACTTCCCTTGTATTAAGACGATTAACGCCGCTATAAACCAAATAATGCTGACCACTGCATCGTCCGAATAATGTCATATTGACCTTGTTGGCCATTTCCAAACCCATTGCAGTCACACCTGAGCGAGACAATAAAAATGGGATGCCCATTTGCGCACCTTTGATCACCATTTCTGATGTAAGTCTGCCCGTTGTATAAAAAATCAAATCTTCGCCAGAACGATCATCCAACCACATCAAACCCGCTATGGAATCAACCGCATTGTGACGACCAACATCTTCAATGAAGTGCAATAACTCGACGCTTTGACCATTGTTTTTAAACAATGCACAGGCATGAACTGATCCGGCCTGTTTATAGATTGATGACCTGGTTCTGATATGGTCAACGATTTCATAAATTGCAGGTTGTGTAATTTGAGAACCCATGGATAACTGAATCGAATCGATATCATCCATGATTCCACCAAAAATCGTGCCTTGACCACAACCGGTTGTCACAACTCTACGACTGGTTTTTTCTTCAATATCGACTGTATTACCTTTGGTAGTAACGGCAGCAGATTCAGTGTCCCAGTCGACCTGAATGCTTTCAATGTAATCGATTGAAGGAACTAACCGTTGATTGCGTAAGTAGCCCAAAATCAAAGCCTCTGGCGCACCACCAAGCGTCATAAGGGTGACCAGCTCTTTTTTATCCAAATAGATAGTAAGTGGTCGCTCACCAGGAACATGAATAAGTTTCTCACGACCCTGTTCATCGATCACTTTTACTTCATGGATCAATGGGGCAACAGCTTTAGATAATTTAACCACTTTGAGTTCTTTAAAAGAAAAAATCAGCAACTAAGATAACTTAGTTACTGATTAGATTTTTAAAACTAATTACTTTGTAGCGGCTGGAGCCACAAATGGCCCAGGATTTGTACAAGCAGCAGGTGCAGGTGTACCAGCTTTTTTGTACTTATTGGCTACATCATTTTGAGCCAAACATAACTTATAAGCTCCAACTTTTCCAGTATGAGCTGTTTTAGCTTTAGCCAATGCAGCAGCTGCAGCAGCTTCCGGAGATGGGGCAGGCAACTTAGCCATCACCAAACCTGATGTCATCAAAGTAATGAGTAGTAATGATATTTTTTTCATGATTGTCTCTTTTCTTGGATCTATGATTTTATTTTTCCAGATTTGATATCGTCGTACCAAAGTTCATGGTGCTCTTTGCCCCAAGCTTCATCGACGTAACCAGTTTTCATACCCTGTAACGCGCCTTCCATGCCGATAGAACCGACATAGATATGACCCATCGCCATCACAGTCATGATGATTGCAGCTACAGAATGAATAATGTGTGATAGCTGCATAGTGCCACGCCAATATTCAATACCAGGAATAGGCACAATCATGTCAAGGACCCAGCCTGAAGCTGAAACAATCAATCCAAGAACAGTCACACCACCCCAGAACCAAATCTTTTCACCAGCATTGAAGCGGTGAGATGGGATGTGCTTACCTGACAATAAACCGCCAAATGAAGCCAACCAAGTTAAATCACCCTTGTTCGGAACATTGTCCTTAACGTACAAGACGAAGAATAAGATGATGCTAACTGTGAATAACGGTCCAGTGAAGTTGTGGATGTTCTTCATCACCAATAAGAATGTGCCGTATGCAGCGCCACCCATGATTGGCAACAAGAAGTACTTGCCCCAAAGAATAAAGATACCAGTGATTGCAAGCGCCAAGAAACTGAACGCCATTAACCAATGTGAATATCTCTCAACGCTTGTGAAACGCTTCAACAAACGACCAGTTTTAGGCTCGTGGAACTTGATTTGACCTTTGATCACAAATACTGTTGCAATCAAACCAGCCATAAGTACCAACAACCACCCACCCCAAACAGTGATAACACCGTTACGGATGAGGCGCCATTGCTGACCAGACTTCTGAATCAACACACCCATTTCCTTATTAGGGAAGTTTACTGAGTGAGCAACATCAGAATTAGCATTTTTCCAAATTGGCTGATTGCTGCCAGGTTTATTTTCAGCAGCATCACGTTGAGCCTGAATATCCTTAGTTACTTCCAAGATATTCACAGATTCAACCTGTGGCTTTGCTGCAGGGGCTGCCCCCTGTGCAAACGCCACTGAAGCTGTCAAAGAAAGTACAACGCTGGCGAGTAAGTTTCTTATTGTAATTCTCATACCATCTCCTAAATTACTTTAAGCGCTTACTTAGACTTTGAATAATCGTCTTGACCAAGACTGCGAGTTTTAAGCTGCTTTTCCCAGCTCACTTGATCACCCGAAGTCCAACCTTTTTCAACATATTTGTTGTCAGCTGCCACATAGGCTTTTTCATCGCCTTTTTTAGCTGGAACCACAGTTTGAGGCACTTCAGAACATGCCCCAAGCGTGAATGTTGTCGCGACTAAAGCTGCAGTTAAAGAAATTCTTTTAATCATGATTTTTTTCCTGGAGCTTGTTGTGGTTTACCGTAAGCAGTGCCCCAACCAAATACGTTGGCACCAGCTGCTTTACCATTTGATTGACGTTTAACAACACGATTGCGGAAAATATCTGCAACCACATCGCCATCACCACCGATCAAAGCTTTGGTAGAACACATTTCAGCACAGGCTGGTAACTTGCCTTCTGATAGACGGTTACGTCCATACTTCTCAAACTCTGCTTGAGTACCGTTCTTCTCAGGACCACCAGCACAGAACGTGCACTTGTCCATCTTGCCACGAAGACCGAATGTACCAGCGCTTGGGAACTGTGGCGCGCCGAATGGGCATGCATATGAACAGTAGCCACAACCGATACAGATATCTTTATCGTGAAGCACTACACCTTCATCAGTTCTGTAGAAGCAGTCCACTGGACATACAGCCATACATGGTGCATCTGAACAATGCATACATGCTACTGAGATTGATTTTTCTGCGCCAATCACACCGTCGTTAATCGTTACAACACGACGGCGATTAACGCCCCAAGGTACCTCATGCTCATTCTTACACGCTGTCACACAACCATTACACTCAATGCAGCGCTCTGAATCGCAGATAAATTTCATTCTTGCCATTATCGTCTCCTAAATTCCGCCGCTATTAAGCGAACTTCTCAATCTGACAAATTGTTGTCTTGGTTTCCTGCATCATGGTCACAATGTCGTAACCATATGTTGTTGCAGTATTAACAGCTTCACCACGTACGATCGGTGCAGCACCTTTTGGATAAGCATCCAACATATCTTTACCTTGCCACCATCCAGAGAAGTGGAACGGTATGAATGCTGTATCTGCAGCAACACGCTCAGTCACCAAAGCTTTCACCTTGATCTTGGCGCCGGTAGGAGATTTAACCCAAACATACTCACCGTTACGAATACCACGCTTGTTAGCAGCTGCTGGGTTGATCTCAACAAAGTTCTCTTGTTGCAACTCAGCCAACCATGGATTTGAACGAGTCTCTTCACCACCGCCCTCGTACTCCACTAAACGACCTGAAGTAAGAACGATTGGGAATTTCTCATGCAACTTATCGGCGATATTTTTATCTTGCACAGACTTGTACAAAGTAGGCAAGCGCCATAAAGTTTTCTTATCTTCATGCGTTGGATACTTAGCCATCAAGTCAGGACGTGTGCCGTACAAAGGCTCACGGTGTTGTGGAATTGGATCAGGGAAGTTCCATACCACTGCACGAGCTTTTGCATTTCCGAATGGATGACAACCGTGAACTTTCATTACAACCCTCTGGATACCACCAGATACGTCAGTCTTCCAGTTCTTACCTTCAGCAGCTTTTTTCTCAGCAGCAGTTAAGTCATCCCACCAACCAAGTTTCTTGAGAAGCACATGGTCAAACTCTGGGTAACCAGTCTTAATATCTGCACCCTTAGAGTGAGAACCATTCTCAGCCAACAAGTTCTTACCATCTTTCTCCATACCAAAGTTAGCACGGAAGTTACCACCACCATCCATCACGTGCTTGCTGTTGTCATAGAGATTTGGCGTACCTGGGTGCTTCATTTCTGGAGTACCAAAGCAAGGCCATGGCAAACCAAAGTAGTCACCAGTTGTATCGTAACCAGTCACTGGATCTTTACCACCCTTAGACTTCAATGTCTTCACATCAAATACATGCATCATGCGCATGTGAGCTTTCAAACGCTCTGGCGAGTGACCTGTGTAACCAATTGTCCATACTGCCTTATTGATTTCACGCAAGATAGATTCAACTTCAGGCTCTTTCCACTCTTTGCCGGCATACTTGCTCTTCAACATCTTGTAGTTCTTTGATAACTCATTACCAAAGCCTAGCTTGTCTGCCATAGCTTGCATGATCACGTGGTCAGGCACTGATTCCCATAGAGGATCAATAACTTTCTCACGCCACTGCACTGAACGGTTAGATGCTGTTGCAGAACCACTTGTTTCAAACTGTGTAGCAGCTGGTAACAAATAAACTGCACGATCTTTATTGACCTGAGCACCTTCAACTTGCATCGCAGCCATCGCAGCAGTTGCACTTGGGTATGGATCAACCACAACCAACAACTCCAACTTATCCATGGCTTTCTTCATGTCAAGACCGCGAGTTTGTGAGTTTGGAGCATGACCCCAGAAGAACACACCCTTCACGTTACTATCTTGATCAATCAACTCATTCTTCTCAAGTACCGCATCCACCCAACGTGAAACTGTTGTACCTGATTTTTCCATCATGTTTGGTGCAAATTTTGATTTGATCCACTCATAATCAACACCCCAAACGCCAGCATAGTGCTTCCATGAACCCGCTGCTAGGCCATAGTAGCCAGGCAATGAGTTCGGGTTAGGACCAACGTCTGTCGCACCCTGCACGTTATCGTGACCACGGAAAATGTTTGCGCCACCACCTGATTTACCTACGTTACCAAGCGCCAACTGCAAAATACATGAGGCACGAACCATCGCATTACCAATTGTGTGCTGAGTTTGACCCATACACCAAACAATTGTTCCAGGACGATTTTCATGCAAAGTCTTAGCAACCTGATACACCTGAGCTTCAGGAACACCACAAGCTTCTTCAACTTTTGCTGGTGTCCACTTTTCAAGCACATCTTTCTTAACATCATCCATGCCATAAACACGATCATTGATGTATTTCTTATCTTCCCAACCGTTTTTGAAGATGTGATAAAGCACACCAAATAAGAATGGAATGTCTGAACCAGAACGGATACGAACATACTGATCTGCCTTAGCAGCTGTACGTGTGTAGCGCGGATCAACCACAATCATTTTGCAACCAGCTTCCTTAGCGTGCAACATGTGCAACATTGAAACTGGGTGAGCTTCAGCAGCGTTTGAACCAATGTAGATAGCAGCCTTAGAGTTCTGCATATCGTTGTAGCTGTTGGTCATCGCGCCGTAACCCCAAGTATTCGCTACACCAGCCACTGTTGTTGAGTGACAAATACGCGCTTGGTGGTCTGTGTTGTTTGTACCGTAGAAAGAAACAAACTTACGTAGCAAATAAGCTTGCTCGTTGTTGTACTTTGAAGAACCAATGAAGAACATTGAATCTGGGCCTGAAGTCTTTTTCAAGCTCTTCATTTTTGTTGTGATCTCATCGATGGCTTGATCCCAGCTGATCTTTTCGTACTTGCCATTTACAAGCTTCATTGGGTACTTCAAGCGGAATTCACCGTGACCGTGTTCACGAATCGCCGCACCCTTGGCACAGTGTGCGCCTAAGTTAATTGGAGAATCAAACACTGGCTCTTGACGAGTCCAAACGCCGTTTTCAACAACTGCATCGATGGCGCAGCCAACTGAACAGTGTGTACATACAGTGCGTTTAACTTCAATCTTGCCCTTGCCGTCAACCTTTGCTGCTGACGAAGCTTTAGCTTTTTGCACCAAGGTTAGTTGAGATGCGGCTAGACCAACACCCACACCAACGCCAGAGCGCTTAAGGAAAGTACGGCGATCCATCATTGGGATCGCGGATTGCAAACTACGCGCTAGGCTGCCAACCATTTGGGCGGAGTGACGTGAAGCTGCAACTGCTTGTTGTGATGATTTACGAATCAGACTCATGGATATACCCTCAAAGATTCAAGAGAAATAAAAAAACACTCGTTTAAAAATTAAACGAGTGTAGTTTTGTAATATTTACGAACATGATCAGATAGCTTGTAACCCTTGCTATCGTTGATCACGGTAGAGGCTTGTTCAGCAATGGCTGTTCCCAATGGTGTTTGAGATACAACTGCTACTGCACCTGCAGTAACACCTGCTGTAACAAAGAACTTTCTGCGCGAATCTTTGTGTTTGTTTTCACTCATAACTATCTCCTATTAATTCTTAACAATCTGCCACTAAATTACAAAAGTAACACTTGCATTTATGGTCTAACTATAAACCTTTATTATTTTTTTTGCACACTACAAATCAAATACTTGACTAGGGCTTTCCCTAAGTCAAAAGGCCTGCTGAGTCTTAATCAGCAAGCCTTCTTCAAATAATGCTTAAGCAAAAAATAGATTATGTTTTTAGAGATTTACTCGACCATGTCCATGGCATAAGCCTCTACCTCAAAAAAGGCTTTGGCTAACAGGGCAACTGATTTGTAATGATTGGCCAAAGGGTGTGCTTCCGTTGCGTCGCACAACTCCTGTACCCAAGAACGCAAATGCTCGTCAAAGAACTTTTTTTGCTGAGTTAGGTTAGCAATGGCCAAATCATCACCGGCAATTAAATAGCGCATCACTTCACAAAGTGAAGCAATGTGATCCTCACTCTCAGTGATATTTTCAGCAGCCTCAAGGCCCAACTCCTGAAGAGAGTCGCGCAAACGTACCAGTGGTTTTTCATTCAAAAAGCCAGCCTGGTAATAAGACCCATACAAAAACACCTCTGGTTTACCAATACCAATGAAGAGCTCCTGATACTCTTCGGCCCACTCCTTGGCGGATGAAGATGAAGCAACTCTGACCAACTCGTCCCATGCTTGAGTCAAGGCAGCACTATCAGGGGCTTCTGATCCAGTGCCATAAGCAGCAGATGCTGCAATACGATGCAGCAAATCATCGTCAGGGGCTTGATAAAAAAGTGTTGCCAACAAACCATAAAGATCTGCACGAGCAACATCCTCTTCTAAACCATCGGCACTTAAAGAAGTGACCTCTTCATCTAATTTTTTTTCCATATCACTCATCAGACCATATCGTTATCGTTAGGTTTATTCATCATGTCAATCACGCGACAATCGCTGCACATTTTGAGACGCTCAGTTGCTGCACCCGAGAACGCGGCATGCAATGACAACTTACCAACCATCAACTCAACCATTTTCAGCGTGCCAAATGGTTTACCGCAGCTAACACAGTGGAAAGGTTTCGTTTCGTTAAGTACAACAGTCTTTTTTCTGATCTCAGTGGTTTGCAAACGTGGGGCGAGAGTCAAAGCATTTTCTGGGCAGGTTTGAACACACAATCCACATTGCACACAGTTGCGCTCAATCATCGATAACTGGGGCGCATCTGGGTTGTCACGCAAAGCGCTTTCCGGACAGGCGCCCACACAAGACATGCACAAAGTACAAGCGTCTTGATTCACAAGCACACCACCAATTGGAGAGCCGGCCGCTAAAGCCAAAGGCTTCTCAGCAGTGACCTTGATTGAACCGTGCAACATCAAATGCTCTAAAGCAGCCTCCAATGTTTCACGCTTTTCATTGGCAAATGCAAAAGTTGCCGCTGGGCACAAAGCTACTTTTGCAAGCAAAGCAGCAGTTTGTTTTTCTAAAGCTTGAGCATTGTCAGCTTGCAACAAGACGATGCTGTCTTTCGCATAACCCAAACCTTCGAGCATGGATTGAGCCACAGTCACTTGAGTGCTTAAAGCTTGTTGGTATTCAGGAGCCTCTTCACCGCTTAACAAAATAGCTACCTGACCAAAACCATGAGCCAGGCTGCCCAACCAGAGATCCATACCGGTTGATGCACTGTGATGCAAACCAAATGGAATCAGATGAGCAGGCAAGCCTTTGAAATTAGTTTTGTCAGTGGCGGCAAGACGCCCCAAAGATTGAATCAACTCTTGGCCTTTGCCATTGCTGTGCAATAACAAGCTAGGCGCAAATTTTGCGCCAGCAGCTTGATACGCTTTGGCCATTACTTTGATCTGCTGCCCTTGGTAAGGAACGCTTGGGTAGTTATAACGCATTGCTCCTGACGGACAGACAGTCGCGCAAGCGCCGCAACCCATGCAAAGATTTGGATTGACCTTAACAGTGCCTTTGCCATCTCTGAATTGAGATTCAATGGCTTGCGTGGAACAAACATCAACGCAGGCTGAGCAACCCACTTTGCCATTGCGTCCGTGAGCACACACTTTTTCGTTGTAGGCAAAAAACTTAGGCTTTTCAAACTCACCCACCATGCCCATCAACTCAGATGCTGCAATGGCTTGATCCAAAGGGTCTGCTTTTGGTGCGTAATAGCCTTGCGGTGGTTGACTCATCTTCAAGATTGGATCTTTTGATAAATCAAAAATCAAATCCCAGGAATCAGTGCGACTTGTATCAACACGATCAAAATTAATCGCGCCAATTGCAGAGCAAGCTTTAACGCAAGAACGATGGCTCTTACATTTGTTCAAGTCAATTTGATAACTGAGGTCGATCGCATTCTCTGGGCAAGCATCCACACAAGCGCCACAGCGAGTACACAATTCAAGATCAATCGGATTCTCTTGAGTCCACTCAACAGAAAATGCGCCAAGATAACCTTTGAGGTTTTTGATCTTGCCGCTGTAAACCGGAAACTCGCGAAGCTGTGGCAAAGAACCCTTATCGGTGCACAGCACGCCAACGCTCATGGTTTTTGACAAGCGCTCAGCCCATTGAATGGCTGCATCCCCTGGGCCAATCACCAATACGCGCCCACCGCTTTGATAGCTGACCGTATTTACTGGCTCCGGCTCTGGCAATGAGGCCATGGCCAATAAAGCGGCAATCTTTGGCATGGCATTTTTTGCATCTGCCGACCATCCACCAGTTTCTCGGATGTTCACAAATTTAATTGGGGCAATCAGTGGCTTCTCTTGTTCGCTGGCAACCTCATCAAACAAACGTTTTTCTTGAGTACAAGCCAAAACAATCTCATCCGACCCCTGGGAGGCCGCGATGAAAGTGCCCACCTCTTGTCTGCACAGAGCGTTGCTGAGTGAAATATCTTTGCTGTCTAAACCCATGCCTTTGGCTATCTGCACGATATCAATGGGCATAGTTTGATTACAGCTACAAACGAGCGTCTTCTTTGTCATCCTCTACCTTCAGCCATTTAATCAACACACTTGGCTTTTTATATTCAATAACCAAGCCTAGACCTGGTTCGATTAACTAATTATGTTTTTGTTTGAGTCTTAACTTCTACATTCACCACCGGAACATCTGTTGATTCTTGAGAATCAGTCAATTCTGATGATTTTGCCGAATTTTCGTCATTTATAGCACTAGGACTTACATCAGTCTCTGAATTTGCATCAGCAAGAGCCTTTTCATCTGCAGCTTCTTCGTCTTCCAAAACCTTCAAACGCTGGTGATATTCTTCTCTCTCGATTCGCTCAAGTTCTTGTTCAGCCAGCTTTTCTTCATCTGTTTTAAATAAACCAAGCATTTGCGATTGATTCATTTTCTTTAGCATATCAACTGAGATCGATTCTAAATTTGAATAATCTTCGGTATAAATATCTAAACCATCCATGATGTTGTAGCGAGGATCCGAAAAAAGTTTTTTCATTGCTAGCTGCTGAACATCTGGATCTATGCCTGATTGAACGTATGCAGAAAAATCAGATTCTTTTGTTAGCTTCATCGCATCATCAATCGTCGGATGAGGAGCCTTGGCCTCATCCAAAGGGGTGATTTGCTGATCTTGCCCCTCCGTCAATGGCGCATCAATGGCTGACGAACTTGATGTCTTTGTATTTAATGCTTTAACTTCAGTAGCTTTATTTAGATCAGAGGGTTGTTGAACTTCATTTAATTTTTTCTGAGACTGTTCAGCGTCTAATCCGGCCTTCCTTTTTGACCACCGATTTAGAAAGTCACTCATCTGTTGCCTCGCCTGCTGGTCTGTTAGCGCCCTTAAAAGAGGCTGGTCGGGCACGTTTTTTGGGCTCTGGTCGATAATTTTCAGCCACAAAATTAGCTAACCAAGCGGCTGAATTTGGATCCAAAGGAACATTTTCAACAGTTTCGCTAGCGTCAAGCAAACGACCCGCCTCGTTGTAGCTCACACTTAAAAAATGTGGCACAGCAATTGGGTCTCCACCTTGTGGGTGATCTTCTAAACGCCACATCACGAACCATGCTGGATGAGGCGATGTTGAATTAAGGTAGTAACCTTCAGATTCATCCTTGAAGAGTTGCAAGTCAAATCCAGTGAAAAGCCATCGTTCAGTTTTCTCATCACTTCGCATGAGCATGGCTGGATGCTCAGAAAGAATGAAATCTGGAGTTATGTGCGTAAACTGGCCAATGTCATACACAACATCATCCAAAACCCAGCGATAAGATTGCCATGGGTTATCAATAAAATCCTTACGCATCATTATGGCAAGTTTTAGTTTCATGATTTAGGTGTTCTGCACAACAATGCTTGGGAACTTACTGCTCATGTCCTTGGACATCTCTGCCACTTGAATTGCAATCTTGCGCGCAATTCCTTTGTAGATAGCACTGATAGCACCGTCAGGATCAGCCACCACCGTTGGGCGACCAGAGTCAGCTTGTTCACGGATCGACAAGTTCAAAGGCAAGCTGCCTAAGAAATCAACGCCGTAGTCAGCACACATTTTTTGACCACCGCCTTGACCAAAGATATGCTCTTGATGGTCACAGTTAGGGCAGACATAAATGCTCATATTTTCAACAATACCAATGATTGGGATGCCAACCTTCTCAAACATCTTGAGACCTTTGCGAGCGTCTAATAAAGCGATGTCTTGTGGGGTTGTCACGATCACAGCCCCTGTGACAGGCACTTTTTGAGACAAGGTCAATTGAATATCACCAGTGCCTGGCGGCATATCCACGATCAAATAATCCAAATCACGCCAATTGGTTTGACGAAGTAACTGCTCAAGCGCAGATGTGACCATTGGGCCACGCCAAACCATTGGACTGTCGGGGTCAATCAAAAATCCGATCGAACTTGCCTGCAAGCCATGGCCTTCCATCGGCTCAATGGTGTTCTCAGCAATTGATTCAGGGCGGCCAGTGATACCCAACATCATTGGCTGACTTGGGCCGTAGATATCCGCATCCAACATACCCACTGTGGCACCCTCAGCAGCCAAGGCCAGCGCCAAATTGACCGCTGTTGTGGATTTACCGACGCCACCCTTACCGCTTGATACTGCGATGATGTTTTTTACGTTTGGCAGCAATTTAACGCCGCGCTGAACAGTGTGAGCCACAATGTTCATGGTCACATTGGTACTGACGTTTTTAACCCCAGGAACCTCGCGCAAAGCGGTAATAACCAGTTTTCGTATAAGGTCAATTTGACTCTTCGCTGGATAGGCTAAAACCACATCCAAGCTGACATCAGAACCATCAACCTTGATATTTTTAGCAGATTTAGAAGAAATCAAATCTTTGCCAGTATTAGGATCTATAACGCTTTTAAGCGCATTTTGTATGTTTTCTACCGTTACCGTCACTCTTATCTCCTAGTGCTTTTTTTGTTTTTTCAGCTCTCAACTATATCCGCAGACTAAAATCAACGCCTATGCGCCAAATTTTAGTCACTTCAGCCCTCCCTTATGCCAATGGTCAAATACACATTGGTCATTTGGTGGAATACATTCAAACCGACATTTGGGTTCGATTCCAAAGGATGCGCGGGCACGAAGTTCATTACGTTGGCGCTGATGATACGCATGGTACTCCCATCATGCTGCGCGCTGAGAAAGAAGGCATCACTCCCAAGGAGCTGATTGCCAATGTTTGGAAAGAGCATAAAAGAGATTTTGATGATTTCTTGATCTCTTTTGACAACTACTACTCAACAGACAGCACTGAAAATAAGACACTTTCTGAAGACATTTATATCAAGCTGCGTGAAGCTGGCTTGATTGAGAAGCGCGCCATTGAACAAGCCTATGACCCAGTCAAAGAAATGTTCTTGCCAGATCGCTTCATCAAAGGCGAGTGCCCGAAGTGCGGCGCCAAAGATCAATACGGCGATTCTTGCGAAAAATGCGGCGCGACTTATGCCCCCACTGATTTAAAGAACCCATTTTCAGTGGTCAGTGGCGCAACACCAATCCGCAAGGTATCCGATCACTACTTCTTCAAGTTATCTGACCCACGTTGCGAAAATTTCTTAAGAGAGTGGACTCAAGTTAAAACGCCACTGCAAGCTGAAGCTCGCAACAAAATGAAAGAATGGGTGGGCGAGCCAGGCGAGAGCCAATTAGGCGACTGGGATATCTCTAGAGACGCGCCTTACTTTGGCTTTGAGATTCCGGATGCGCCAGGCAAGTATTTCTATGTGTGGCTAGATGCACCGATTGGCTACTACGCCAGCTTTTTAAATCTATGCCAACAAAAAGGTTTGGACTTTAACGAATGGACCAAACCAGACACAACCACTGAGCAGTACCACTTCATTGGCAAAGATATTTTGTATTTCCACACTTTGTTTTGGCCGGCGACCTTGCATTTCTCAGGCTACCGCACACCTACCAATGTTTTTGCCCATGGTTTCTTGACAGTTGATGGCGAGAAAATGAGCAAGTCACGCGGCACTTTTATCACCGCCCACAGCGTGATTGAATGCGGAATGAACCCAGAGTGGTTGCGTTATTACTTTGCAGCCAAGCTCAATGCCAGCATGGAAGATTTGGATTTAAATTTACAAGACTTCACAGCCCGCGTGAACAGTGACTTATTAGGTAAATACATCAACATCGCGAGTCGCAGTGCTGGATTCTTAGTCAAGCGATTTGGCGGCATCGTTGATGATGCAGCCATGAATCACCCATTACTAGATCAATTAGCAGATGCCAAAGATGAAATCGCTGATTTATACGAAACCCGTGAATACGCCAAAGCTTTGCGTCGCGTGATGGAGCTAGCTGACTTGGTCAACGCATTCGTTGACAGCAACAAGCCATGGGAAATCGCCAAAGATCCTAGCAAAGAACAAGAATTGCAAACGATCTGCAGCATCACTTTAGAAGCGTTCAGACGCCTCACCTTGTATCTCAAACCCGTGGTACCAAATGTGGCTGCGGGTGTTGAAAAATTCTTCAACATTCCACCGATGTCTTGGGAAGATGTGAGCAAGTCACTGTCTTCCAAGCAGGCGATCAATCCTTATCAGCACTTGATGACCCGGATTGATCCAACCCTGATCAATCATCTTTTAGAGGCCAATCAACAATGATGAAATTAGCCCGCTTTAGTCCAAAAATAATTGAATCAATAAAGGGTTATAGCGGTCAAACTTTTGTCAGCGATTTGAGTAGTGGCCTAACAGTGGGGGTCATTGCGCTTCCACTATCCATTGCGTTTGCAATAGCATCTGGCCTAAAGCCTGAAGCAGGACTTATTTCAGCTGTTATTGGTGGATTTTTAATTTCAGTTTTCGGTGGAAGCAAAATTCAGATTGGCGGCCCAGCTGGCGCCTTTATTGTCATTATTTATGCCATTGTTGAACGTTATGGCGTCGCAAATTTAATCTTGTCTACTTTTTTAGCTGGAACCCTATTGTTCACAATGGGTCTATTTAAAATTGGAAGCTTGATTCGATTTATTCCAGTGGCCATCATCATTGGCTTTACCAGTGGCATTGCAATACTCATCGGCTTATCTCAAATCAAAGATGCTTTTGGCTTACAAATTGATAAGCTGCCGGCAGATTTTTTTTCGCAAATCCATTCTTTTTACATTTACGCGCATACGTTTAATCCTTACTCAATAGCAATCTCTTTAAGCACCTTACTTTTAATCATTGTTTGGCCGAAAATTACTGCACGGTTAGCCCGCATATGGGAACCAATTAAGCTTGTGCCTGGCATCATCATCGCATTGGTTTTCGTGACACTTTTTGCTTATCTCTTTAATTTGCCAGTAGAAACCATTGGAAGTCGATTTGGAGAACTGCCAAACCAAATACCAGCACCAAGCATTCCATCTCTTGATTGGGAGACAGCCAAACAGCTTTTTGCCCCAACCCTAACAATTGCCATCTTAGGAGCGATCGAGTCACTTTTGTGCGCAAGAGTGGCAGACAACTTGAGCTCTGATAAACACAATCCCAATCAAGAATTAATGGGGCAAGGTATTGCCAACATGGTTGTGCCATTTTTTGGCGGATTACCAGTCACCGGAACCATTGCAAGAACAGCGACCAATGCTAAGGCAGGTGCAAAAACCCCAGTTTCCGGGGTGATACATGCTTTGGTCATTTTGCTGATCATGATGATTGCAGCCCCCTTGGCAAGCCATATTCCAATGCCATGTTTGGCGGGCATCCTTTTGTTTATTTCTTGGAATATGTTTGAGTTTGGTGAATTCAAACGCTTGAAACACTTTCACCTTACTTATCGCCTCATACTCCTAGGCACTTTCTTTTTAACCATCATTTTTGATCTCACCGTAGCCGTTCAAATTGGTTTACTCATGGCTTGTGTGTTTTTCATTTATAGAATTTCATCATTGACACATATAGAAACTCTAGAAATTCCAGAAACCTTTGCTCAAGGTGAAGCTTTCCAAGCCAATGATGCTAATGACTACAAAAAATTGATCGAGGCTTACAGTATTTATGGCTCTTTGTTTTTTGGCGCCATTAACAAAATTGAAGATTTATTCAACCCTTTAGATCCAAATCGAAATATTCCAAAAGTAATTGTTTTGGAAATGCATCAATTGATCAGCATTGACTCAAGTGGCATTGATGCTTTGCGCGGACTGTATAAGTCGTTAAAAAAATGCGATGGGCATCTTTTGATTTGCGCAGCAAATAGTCAACCTTACTCCTTAATGGCTCGGACTGGATTAATTGATGAGGTTGGTGAGGAAAACTATTTTGACTCTTTGAATTTGGCTTTTGAAAGAGCTAAAAATTTAGCCTCTGAACCTTGTAAGGCAAATGTAGGCAGTTGAATCTGCTAAATCGCTACAATTGACAAACTATGGCCCAATACAAATCAAATATCACTCATTTTTTGGAAGAGTTAAAAGCTCAAAACCCCCAGCTAGAGCAGGCTCAGCAAGAGGGGCGCGCTCTTTTATGGGATAAAGCCCCCATCAGCCCAGAAGAGCAAGAACGCCAAAAAGCAGCTCGCGTGAAGCAAAAAGCGTACGTTTATCAATGAGTGATTTAATTACCGCCATTCCTGATGTCACAGATGGCATGTCAGAGTCTTTTGCAAGACTTTATGGTGAGCCTCTATTTCAGCTACCCTCTGACTTATACATTCCACCTGATGCCTTAGAGATTTTTCTAGAGGCTTTTGAAGGCCCTCTGGATCTTTTACTCTATTTGATCCGCAAACAGAACTTCAACGTTCTAGATATTCCAATGGCTGAGGTAACCAAGCAGTACCTTGGTTATATTGAACAAATTCGTCATAGCAACCTAGAGTTGGCCGCTGAATATCTTTTAATGGCTGCCATGCTGATTGAAATCAAATCACGCATGCTCTTGCCAATGAAAAAAGCTGACAGTGATGAAGAGGTTGAAGATCCTCGCGCAGAATTGGTTCGACGCTTGCTTGAATACGAGCGCATGAAACTGGCCGCTCAAGAACTCGACAAGATGCCAGTACTCGGTCGTGACTTTTATAAAGCCAATGGCCACGTGGACACCACAGTAGCGGTTACTTGGCCTGATATCAATCCAAACGACATCCAAGCCGCTTGGAGAGATGTTCTGTATCGAGCCAAGCTCAATCAACATCACACCATCACGCGTGAGCAATTGTCTGTGCGTGACTTCATGACGCGCATTTTGCGACGCTTGCAAGGTGAGCGCTTCATTGAATTCACTGAACTCTTTGAAGATGCTATTGCCACTGGTCAAGGTGCTCCGATGGTGGTGGTTAATTTCATTGCGATGCTAGAACTCTCTCGAGAGGCTTTGATTGAAATCACTCAAGCAGAACCGTACGCCCCGATTTATGTGCGTTTGGCA
>CAYYOB010000001.1:62419-65662 GCA_964473225.1 uncultured Polynucleobacter sp. | reverse complement strand
ACCAAATCACCCAAGGTCATTGATCCATTCGATACACCGACGGTGGCCTGCCACAAAATTAAAATCAGACCTGTGGCAATGATGGTTTGCTGACCAACATTCAGAATCGCCAAAGAACGTTGCGACTGAATGGCAGCTTCTCTGAAGCAACGAAGGTTTTCGTCGTAACGCTTCGTTTCATATTCTTCATTACCAAAATACTTAACTGTTTCAAAATTGATCAGGGCATCAACCGCCCTTTGGTGAGCCTTCGAATCAAGCTCGTTCATGCGCTTACGATATTTAGTGCGCCACTCGGTCACAACAACTGTATAAATCACATATAAAACCAATGCGATCAAAGTGATCAGGGCAAATAAATAGTCATAAGCCCAGATGAAATAACCAAGCACCAAGCCGAGCTCGACCATGGTTGGCAAAATGCTGTACAAAGAATAAGAGATCAATGATTGGATACCTCTTGTACCCCTCTCAATATCTCTGGTCATTCCGCCTGTCTGTCTTGATAAATGAAAGCGCAAAGACAAGGCGTGCAAATGCTCAAATACTTGGAGCGCAACCGTTCTCACTGCACTCTCAGTCACTCTTGAAAAAATGAGTTCTCTCAACTCCGTAAACAGTGAGGCTGATAACCTTAATAAGCCATAGGCAATGATGAGTGCCACAGGAACCACGATCAAGGTTTGTAATCCTGGTGGAACACTCATTGAATCAACCAAGTACTTGAGCAAAATTGGCACGCCAAGATTCGCTACCTTGGCAGCAATCAAGCAAGACAAAGCCAACATCACTCGCCCTTTAAAGGTCCATAGATAAGGCAATAAATTAGCAATCACCTTCCAATCATTAGTTTTTTCATGATTAGATTGATTTTGAATATCTTGGGATTGCATATGTCTCATGGTTTATTTTTCATTGTCATCATTAATCGCCCAAATTAGGCATTGCTCTATCTCGAATTCCTACCGTTAAGAACACTAAAAGCAAACGAACAAAACCATAACTGACCCAATTGAATACTTTGGTCATGAAAGGTCTTTTGGAATAAAGGTCAGAATCAACCTTGATACCTTTTTCTAACGCTTGCTCTTCAATTTTCAATCTTATTTCTTCGACCACTGGATGATTTCTAATCACCAGGTTAGCCTCATGATTCAAAAGAAACGATAAGTGATCACAGTTGGATGAACCCAAGGTAGCCCATCTTCGATCAACCACCATCGCCTTTGCATGTAAGAGCCCCAAAGGGTACTCATAAATATTGATGTTCGCAGCTAAGAATTGACCATACAAACTAGGAACAGACCAATTCAACACCCTGAACTCATCTCTGCCCAATAACAAGTTCACAGTCACACCCCTTTCGGCAGCTCTTATCAAGGCCTTTCTAAAACGTCGGCCAGGCATGAAGTAAGGTGTAGCCAACCAAATTTCTTCTCTTGATTGACCAATGGCTTTTAAATAAGCTCTTTCAATATCACGACGATGATGCAAATTATCTCTGGCAATAAATGCCAAACTAGCCTTTTGATCATGACGAATACCTAAGAAATGACTGGTATTCCAAGGCAACTCTTGATCCAGAATTCTTTTTAGAATATTGCGGGGGTGAAGCGCATTGGGCTGCATTCTCTGCCACTGCCTTAAAAAAGTAGCATGTACTTTCTCAACAATTTTCCCCGTGGCCCTTAAGGATAAATCCCATCGCAAGCCACTCAATGATCTTCCATCTGCAGTCTGATCATCAGCACAAATATTGATCCCACCCACAAAAGATTCAAGCTCATCGATGACAACTAATTTTCTATGAGTTCTTGAAAATCCGAATCTTCCAAACCAAGCGGGGTTGTAATAAGTTAATTGCACACCGGCTTCAGCAAACTGTTTTGCAAACACAAAAGGGCTTGATCCTAACCAGTCAACCATTACCTTGACCTCAACGCCCCTTAAAGCCGCCGAGCTTAATAACTCAGCAATGCGCCTTGCTTGTTCATCAGCAGAAAATATATAGGCTTCAAGATAAATAGATTTTTGCGCTTTTGACAGAGAATCTTCTAAAGTGGAAAAATAATTTTTACCACCCTCTAATAACTCAAGGTGCTCAATATTTTGCCAACGATCTTTTCTTAGAAGAGACATGGCTTAATTCTAATCAGAATTAAGCTTGAGGATTGCTTGACGATTACTAGGAGAAAAACAAAGGGGGGCTGCCACTTCAATTGGCAACCATTGGAAAGTTAAATGCTCTCTGGGTGACAGAGTCACAGGCACACGACTGGGCAAAAGAACCTTGAACCAGTGCTCGGTGTTCTCAGTAACACCCTCTCCATAACGATGCCGCCACTCAGGGAAAATCTCATACTGAATCTGCTGATTCATGGATTGCAAAGAGTTGGGGGGTAGCACAGATACATCGATGCCAGTTTCCTCAAACAACTCCCTAGCTGCAGCATCGATCAAAGGCTCATCAGGAGCATCCAGACTGCCAGTCACAGACTGCCAGAAACCTGGATGATCTTTTCTCTCTAGCAACAAAACCTCGTTGCTAGTCGTGTAAATAACGACTAGTACCGAGATTGGGATTTTCATGCAGGCATTTCTGTGTTGCGTAGGCGAATATGAAGTTCGCGCAATTGCTTTTCATCCACAGGACTTGGTGCTTGAGTTAACAAACATTGTGCTCTTTGCGTTTTAGGGAAAGCAATCACATCACGAATCGATTCTGCGCCTGTCATCATTGTGACAATTCGATCTAGACCAAAAGCGATACCGCCATGAGGAGGTGCGCCGTACTGAAGCGCATCCAACAAGAAACCAAACTTTGCTTGAGCTTCTTCAGGACCAATGTTCAATGCACGGAAAACTTGGCTTTGAACAGATTCTTTATGAATACGAACTGAACCACCGCCAATTTCCCAACCGTTCAGAACCATGTCATAGGCTTTAGCCAAACACTTGCCAGGATCTGTCTCTAGGTAGTTGAGATGCTCGTCTTTAGGACTTGTGAATGGATGGTGACAAGCAACCCAGCGCGCAGCTTCGTCGTCATAGTCAAACATTGGGAAATCAACCACCCACATTGGCTGCCAAATTTGTTCCATTAAACCGTTTTCTTTGGCCCAGGCAGAATGACCAATCTTTAAGCGCAAGGCGCCGATTGCATCATTGACCACTTTGGCTTTATCAGCACCGAAGAAAATGATGTCACCATCTTTTGCTTCAGTTCTCTTAAGGATTTCAGCA
>CAYYOB010000001.1:56287-62409 GCA_964473225.1 uncultured Polynucleobacter sp. | reverse complement strand
CCATCACGGCCCTTAGCGATCTCGTTGACCTTAATCCAAGCCAAACCTTTAGCGCCATAAATGGACACGAATTGGGTGTAATCATCAATATCACTGCGGCTAATCACTGAGCCACCAGGAACTCTCAAACCAACCACGCGACCATTGTCTTGATTAGCCGGACCTGAGAAAACCTTGAAATCCACATCCTTCATCACATCAGTCAACTCAGTGAACTCAAGCTTCACTCTCAAATCAGGCTTGTCTGATCCGAAGCGCGCCATAGTCTCTGAGTAAGGCATGACTGGGAATGGATTTGCTAACTCAACGTTCATCACTGTTTTGAAAATATGACGAATCATGTTTTCAAAAAGATCGCGTATTTCATATTCATCTAAGAATGCTGTTTCACAGTCGATCTGAGTAAATTCAGGTTGACGATCAGCTCTTAGGTCTTCATCTCTAAAACACTTGGTAATTTGATAGTAGCGGTCAAAGCCTGCCACCATCAATAACTGCTTGAACAACTGTGGTGATTGCGGCAAGGCAAAGAACTGGCCATCATGAACTCTTGAAGGCACCAAGTAATCTCTAGCTCCCTCAGGAGTGCTCTTGGTCAACATCGGAGTTTCAATATCAATGAAGCCCGCTTGATCTAAATACTTTCTTGTTTCAATCGCAACGTTGTAGCGAAGGCGTAAATTCTTTTGCATTTGCGGACGACGCAAATCCAACACGCGATGAGTCAAACGTGTGGTTTCAGATAGGTTGTCATCTTCCAACTGGAACGGAGGCGTTACAGAGGCATTCAATATATTCAATTCATGGCACAACAATTCAACTTTGCCACTCACCAAATCATTGTTTTCAGTACCCGCTGGGCGCGCACGCACCAAGCCTTTGATTTGCACACAATATTCATTTCGCACTTGCTCAGCAATTGAGAACATTTCTTTGCGATCAGGATCACAAACAACCTGAACGAAACCATCTCTATCTCTTAAGTCGATAAAAATAACTCCGCCATGATCACGACGACGGTTTACCCAACCCGCTAAAGTTACTTCCTGACCGATTAATGATTCTGTGACTTGGCCACATTGATGACTACGCATTGACATAAAGCTTCCTACTTTGCTGGTGTGACTGAATTTTTGAGAGGGGCCACTGAGCCCATTGAAACAATGTGTTTCAGTGCTTCTTCAACACCCATATCCAACTCAATGATGTCCGCACGAGGAACAATCATAAAAAAACCAGAGGTTGGATTGGGGGTCGTTGGCAAAAACACATTAACGTGCTCGCCAGTTAATTTACCCGCAACTTCTTCTGCAGGATTACCTGTGACAAATGCAATTGTCCAAGATCCATTGCGTGGATAAGGGATTAAGACTGCTTTTCTAAAGGCATTACCTTTACTTGAGAAAAGTGTGCCAGAAACTTGTTTAACACTGGAGTAAATTGATTTAACGATTGGGATACGAACAATGATTTGATCCCACCAACGTATCCACCATTGACCAGCAAAATTTGCCGCCACAACCCCAGTGAGCAAAATCACAGTGATCACAATCAAAATACCTACACCTGGTAAGTTTCTAAATGATTGCAAGGTAGGAGCTAAATCAAGTGGCAAAACTGCCATCAATGCCAAGATCACTGAACCGAAGACGCCATCCAAAACTGAGAGACCCCAAGTCATCACCCAAATGGTGACCGCCAATGGAGTCCAAACTAAGATGCCGGCAATAAAATATTTTTTCATGGAGCCTTAAATTATAGGGCTTAGCTCAGCCAACTGAGCGTAAATAAGGTTCCACCTAAAAGACCACCCATGAAAAGAATGCTTCCCCAAATCAATCTTTTGGTTTTTTGCTGTTCTAGCATTAACTTCAAGATCAACTCTTGATCAGAAGTATTTCCATTATTTTTATTAGCCTCTAACCACTGAGCAAGCAATCTTGGGATAGTGGGCACTAACTTAGCCCATAATGGAGCCTCTGATTTGATCCGATCAATGAAGCCCCTGATACCAATTTGTTGGTCAACCCAGCGCTCCAACACAGGTTTGGCAGTCTTCCATAAATCCATGTCTGGATCCAATTGACGGCCCAAGCCTTCCACATTCAGAAGAGTTTTTTGAAGCAAGGTCAGTTGCGGTTGAATTTCAACGTTAAAGCGTCGAGAAGCTTGGAAAAGTCTCATCAGCACAATGCCCAATGAAATTTCCTTTAATGGGCGATCAAAGTAAGGCTCGCACACTGCTCGCACAGCACCCTCTAACTCTTCTACCCGAGTATCGGCCGGAACCCAACCAGATTCGATGTGCAATTCAGCGACACGTCTGTAGTTGCGATTAAAAAATGCTAAAAAATTGTGCGCCAAATAATTTTTATCTGTTTCTGATAAAGCACCAACAATGCCAAAGTCTAAAGCGATATAACGTCCAAAAGTTTCAGGGGCAACGCTCACAAAAATATTGCCAGGGTGCATGTCCGCATGGAAAAAACCATCGTGAAACACTTGGGTAAAAAATATCTCGACGCCATCTGAAGCTAATTTTTTAAAATCAATTCCAGCAGCACGTAAATCATCTAGACGAGAAATTGGAATGCCGTGCATTCTTTCCATCACCATCACATTGATGCCACATAAATCCCAATACATTTCTGGGATGATCAGTTTTTTAGAGCCTTCAAAATTTCTGCGTAACTGACTGGCATTCGAGGCCTCACGTGTCAGATCTAATTCATCATGCAAATAAGTATCAAATTCATCGACGTTTTCTCGTGGCTTCAAACGCTTGCCATCACGCCATAATTTCTCTACCAAAGACGCCAAGACTCTCAGTAGCGCAAGGTCACTTTCAATGATTGGCAATATGCCAGGGCGCAACACTTTGATGGCCACTTCTTTACCATGCCACTCAGGATACTTTTCCGTGCCTTTAAGTACGGCAAAGTGAACTTGCGCCACAGATGCGCTGGCCACAGGCTTTTCATCAAAGGATAAAAATACTTCTGATATTTTTTTACCCAAAGATAATTCAATCAGCTCAATTGATTTAGCTTGGGAGAAAGGTGGCACTTGATCTTGTAACTTGGCCAACTCATCTGCCACATCTAAAGGCAAGAGGTCTCTGCGAGTAGATAAGACTTGGCCAAACTTAACAAATATAGGGCCCAAAGCTTCTAAAGCTAAACGCAGACTTTCCCCGCGTGTATAGCCAGTTGGAGTTGTCCAAGAAATGGCTGTCAAAATCACTTTGACCAAGCCAGGCCTCAGACTATCTCTGACTATTCTTAAAAGACCAAAACGCCAAATCGTGTAAAGGATCTTGAACAATCTAAAGAATTGTTTCACAAGGTCCTCTCTAGTAGACGTTCAATACGCTTCTCAATGCGTTCAACATCGTCGCGTAAACGTCTTATTTCATCTTTATGGCGCACTAATTCTTCTCTTTTAACAAGCGTTGGTTTTTCATGAATAAGATATTCTAAAACGCTAGTACCAACATCCTGAAGAACATTTTGCCCAAATTGCTTACTTTGCTGGGCTGCTTGCATGATTCTATGCGCCATAGGATCACCCACCAGCTTTGATAAGTCTTCCTCAGCTTCCCAGCGCAATTGGCCTGCCAAGGTTGACATCGCTTGAGCCAAGTCCACATCACCGGATACTTTGACATGCTTTACAGCAGCATCTTTGCCACCAGCAATATAAGCATTAAAAACATCTGGGCCAATCGTTAATGTGACATTTGGCTCAATGGGTGATTGATCTGCCAAAGCAAAAAGTCCCTGATCATTAATGACCAAGGACATTTCAACCACGGGTAAAACTAATTTGATTGTTTTGTTTTTTTGCTTTTGCAAAAGATCACTGGCCCAAGATTCTTGGGCCAGTAAATAATTTAAAGCATGTACGATTGTTTTCAGATCAGACCAACTGTTGTATACCAGCTAATACCCAACCACCTTGGCCATTAACGGGCTTAGTTAAATTCCAAACTTCAACGAAAGTCTCTGCTGGACCATTTGCTTGCTCACGAATCATTCCTGAGAAACGAACGCTTGCCAAATAAACATCCTGCAATGACTCAATCCCCAATAGATCTGCTTCAAGAGTTAATACTTCGGTGCGATTCTGCTCAGTTGCACGAGCCTGAAGATCCTGATTAAGTTCTGCAAACATTTCAGGTGTTGCAAACTCTCTCAACTTCTCTAAGTCGCCACGATCCCAAGCTTCTTGCAAATGCACAAAATGTTTTTTTGCATTGAGCAAGAAAGATGCTTGATCAAAATCTTTGATTGCAATCTCTGATGCAGCCTCTTCAACAACAGTAGATGCAGATGAGCTCACATTTACTGGCTCTTGACGGTCAAAGCGCTGTTGGTTTTCCCAAGATGCCCCACCAGCAGGACTTGCCTTGTATGTGGCTTGACCATTACCGGCAAAACGTCTTAACAACCAAAGACCAATCATCGCAACAGCGGCAATCATCAAAAAGCCCATCAAAAATGATGCTGCAGCCTCACCCAAACCAAAATGTGACAGCAACCAACCTAGACCCAAACCGGCAGCTAAACCACCTAGAATGCCGCCCATACCAAAACCTTTTTTCGGCTGTGCAGCACCCGGAGCACCAGCTGGCTTAGCCGCTGTTGCAGGAGCAGCAGCAGGTGCTTGAGCAGGTTGTGCTGGGGCAGCTTGTTGTTTTTTGGTGAAGCTTTGTGATTGTTTACCAAAACTTTTTGATCCACCCATGCGCTTAGCTTCAGCATCGAATGATGCGCCCATCAAGACAAAGGAAGAAAGAACCAAATAAACAAAACTCTTTTTCAACATGTTTAACCTCTCAAAAATCGGTAAGTATCAGTATTTATAACCAATATGCAACGCAACAATACCACCAGTGAGCGAGTGATATTCAACCTTATCAAATCCCACACTTTCCATCATGGTTTTTAAGGTTTCTTGATCAGGGTGCATTCTGATTGATTCCGCCAAATACCGATAACTCTCTGAATCTCCAGCAACTTTCTCGCCAAGCCATGGAAGAATTTTGAATGAATAAGCATCATAAATTGGTTTCAAGGCATCAACCGGCTTAGAAAACTCCAAAACCATGGCTTTGCCACCTGGCTTGATCACCCTTAGCATTTCTTTCAAGGCTACTTCTTTGTGCGTCATGTTTCGAAGACCAAACGCCACAGTGGTTAAGTCAAAATAATTGTTTGGAAATGGTATTTGCTCTGCATCCACCTGAACGCATGGCAAATAGTAGCCTTTATCAATTAAGCGATTACGGCCAAAACCCAGCATTGAGGCATTGATATCGGTTAACCAAACCTGACCACCGGTTTCACGCTCAAGACCAACTGATTTAGCAAAACTCAAGGATAGGTCACCGGTTCCACCAGCAATATCCAAAACTTTTTGACCAGGTCTCACGGCCGCTTTACTGATCGTGAAATGCTTCCATAAACGATGCAAACCACCAGACATCAAATCGTTCATGATGTCGTACTTATTTGCTACAGAATGAAACACCTCGGCAACCTTGCTTGCCTTTTCAGTTTCATCAACTGTTTTATAACCAAAATGTGTTTGTGCCATGATTAATTAATGCCCACAAGAGCGTGGCTCATCCTTCACCATTGCAATATCTCGGCTAGCACCTGCTTGCTCCATTCGGTCTAGATAGTCCTGCCACATTTCGTCTTGATGGATGCACATCTCATAAAGGTAGTCCCAGCTGAAGATGCCTGAGTCATGTCCATCAGAAAACACAGGCTTGATGGCGTAATGACCAACTTGCTCAATGTTATTGATCAAAACATCACGCTTACCAGTTTGTAAAGTTTCTTGGCCAACGCCATGACCTCTGACTTCAGCAGACGGTGACCACACTCTTAAAAATTCAAACGGCAACTGATACGTTTTGTTCTCATAAGCCAACTCCAACACTTTGGACTGCTGATGAACGATGATGTTCTGAGGCAATGGTGCTTTTTCTGTTGAGCTCATGATTAAACCAATACTCTTTCAATACCGCCTGAATTGGCGCTCTTCACATAATCAGCCATCCAATTAGCACCTAGCAAATGATTGGCCATCTCAACCACGATGTAATCTGCTTT
>CAYYOB010000001.1:13636-56187 GCA_964473225.1 uncultured Polynucleobacter sp. | reverse complement strand
TCCAATTAGCACCTAGCAAATGATTGGCCATCTCAACCACGATGTAATCTGCTTTGGTTCCTGAGTCTTCATCAAATCTTGATAAACCTTGCAAGCATGATGGGCAGCTGGTCAAAACCTTCACTTGACCATCAAAACCATCTTGCAAATCACCAGCACCTTTTTTCATTTCGATTTCTTTACGGAAACGAACCTGAGAAGAGATGTCAGGACGAGTGATGGCCAATGTGCCAGATTCGCCACAGCAACGCTCATTCTTAGCAATACTTGTTCCATCTTCAGTTGTGACCAAGCTGTTCACTGTCTTCAATGGATCCTGAAGTTTCATTGGGCTGTGACATGGATCGTGATACATGTATCTCACGCCTTTAGCGCCTTCCAACTTGATACCTTTTTCCAACAAGAACTCATGGATATCAATGATTCTGCAACCAGGGAAAATCTTTTCAAACTCGTAGCCCGCCAACTGGTCATAACAAGTGCCACAAGAAACAACGACTGTCTTGATGTCCAAGTAATTCAACGTGTTGGCCATGCGATGGAAAAGTACGCGATTGTCCGTGATGATCTTGTCTGCTTTATCAAAGTCACCAGAACCTCTTTGCGGGTAACCGCAGCACAAATAGCCTGGAGGCAAAACCGTTTGAACACCGGCGTGCCACAACATGGCTTGCGTTGCCAAACCTACTTGAGAGAACAATCTTTCTGATCCACAACCAGGGAAATAGAACACTGCTTCTGTATCAACAGAAGTTGTTTGTGGATTTCTGATGATAGGCACCACATCAGAATCTTCAATGTCTAGCAAAGCTCTGGCAGTCTTCTTCGGCAAATTGCCTGGCATCTTTTTATTGATGAAATGAATCACCTGCTCTTGAATCGGCGGCTTCGTCACAGTTGAACGAGGCTTGGCAGTTTGCGCCTTGGCAAACTTCTTCAATAAATCATGCGCCAAGCGCTGAGCTTTATAACCCCAATCGATCATTAACTTTCTGGTCAATTGAATCGTTTCAGGGTTGGTGGCATTCAAGAAGAACATGGCAGCCGCTGCACCTGGATTGAATTTCTTCTGCCCCATCTTGCGCAACAAATTACGCATATTCATGGTGACATCACCAAAGTCAATCTTCACTGGACATGGCGTTAAACACTTATGACAAACCGTGCAGTGTGCAGCGACGTCATCAAAAGCTTCCCAATGTTTGACTGAAACTCCGCGTCTAGTTTGCTCTTCATACAAGAAGGCTTCAACCAACAAAGATGTGGCCAAAATTTTGTTACGTGGGCTGTACAACAAGTTAGCGCGTGGCACGTGCGTCGCGCAAACAGGCTTACATTTTCCGCAACGCAAGCAATCTTTGATGCTCGTTGCGATATCACCAATATCACTTTGCTGCATGATGAGAGATTCATGACCCATCAAACCAAAACTTGGTGTGTAGGCATTTCTCAAATCGGCGCCCTGCATTAACTTGCCTTTATTGAAACGCCCTTCTGGGTCAATTCTCAACTTATAAGATCTAAAGTCTTTGATCTCTGCATCGGTCAAATATTCAAGCTTGGTAATACCAATACCGTGCTCACCTGAAATCACACCATTCAAAGATCTTGCCAACTTCATGATGCGATCAACGGATTGATGAGCATCTTGAAGCATGTCGTAATTATCAGAATTCACAGGAATGTTCGTGTGCACGTTGCCGTCACCAGCATGCATGTGCAAAGCCACGAATACACGACTGCGAAGAACCTTCTTATGGATTGCTTCGCACTCTTTCAAGATAGGCTCGAACGGAACACCACTGAATATATTTCTTAACTCAGCTCTGACTTGAAGCTTCCATGAGGCGCGCAAACTTCTGTCTTGCAAGGCTGAGAAGTGCTGATCCATATTCTTTGACCAGCCCATCCACTCTTGTCTAACAGAAGCAATCAATTGCAAAGCTTGTGAAACACGACCTTCAAGTAAATCAGCCTCAGGCACATCGCCGTCCTCTGACTTGCCTAACGGTAAATTACCTTGCTGAAGGAAACTCTCAAGCTCACTCAAAAGCTGAAGTTTGTTCTTCAAAGACAGTTCAATATTGATGCGCTCAATACCATCGGTGTACTCACCCATGCGATCAAGCGGGATCACAACGTCTTCATTCACCTTGAATGCGTTGGTGTGTCTTGCAATAGCAGCAGTTCTTGAACGGTCTAACCAAAATTTCTTGCGAGCTTCTGCGCTCACAGCAACGAAACCTTCACCAACCCTTGTGTTGGCCATGCGAATCACTTCGCTGGCAGCCATCGCCACAGCATTCTCATCATCACCAACGATGTCGCCAATCAAAACCATTTTTGGCAATACATTGCGCTTTGACTTGGTAGCGTAGCCAACTGCTTTTAGATAGCGCTCATCCAAATGCTCAAGGCCAGCCAAAATAGCGCCGCCTTGTTTGGTTTGTTGATCTAAGTAAGCTTTGATTTCAACGATGCTTGGAATAGCATCGCGCGCTTGACCAAAGAACTCCAAACAAACTGTGCGAATTTGCTTTGGCATGCGATGCAAGACCCATCTTGCACTCGTGATCAAACCATCACAACCTTCTTTTTGAATACCTGGCAAACCTGATAAAAATTTATCAGTCACATCCTTGCCAAGTCCTTCTTTACGGAAGGTCTTACCTTCAATCTTCAACTCTTCGGTCTTGATTACTTTTTGACCAGGAGCATAAGAGCCATCTGACCAAACCAATTTGAAAGTGGCAAAGTCGACATCATGAATCTTGCTCATGTTGTGACCAATGCGCTCAATGTCTAACCAGTTGCCATCCGGATCAACCATTCTCCAGGACGCCAAGTTATCAAGAGCAGTACCCCACAAAACAGCTTTTTTACCACCAGCGTTCATGGCGATATTTCCACCAATACAGCTGGCCTCAGCAGACGTAGGATCTACAGCAAAAACATTGCCGGATTTATCTGCTGCATCAGAAACTCGCTTGGTAACCACTCCGGCACCAGAATAAATTGTGGCAACCTCTTCACTCAAGCCAGGCAAACGCATCATCTCTACAGGGCCGAGAGTTTCAAGCTTTTCTGTGTTGATAACGGCTGACATTGGAGACAAAGGAATTGCTCCACCTGTGTATCCAGTACCGCCTCCGCGAGGAATGATGGTCAGACCTAGTTCAATACAACCTTTGACCAGGTTAGGAATTTCTTCTTCAGTATCAGGCGTTAAAACAACGAATGGGTATTCAACGCGCCAATCAGTTGCATCGGTCACATGAGAAACACGAGCCAAACCATCGTAAGCGATATTGTCAGCTGCAGTGAACTTGCCTAAAACTTTACGCACACGCTTGCGCAAAATCGCAACACGATCAAACTCAGCGTTGAATTGTTCAACAGCAAGTTTGGCGCTATCAACCAATTTAGCGACTTTGTCAGCCAAATCAGTGGTCATTCTTTTTTGAACTTCTCTTAGGCGATGATGCAATGCTTCGATCAATTGCTTGCGACGACCAGGGTTATCTAAAAGATCGTCTTGTAGATAAGGATTGCGCTGAACAACCCAGATGTCACCCAATACTTCGTAAAGCATTCTGGCTGAACGCCCAGTTTTTCTTCCAGACCGAAGTTCGTCAAGAATTTGCCAAGCTTCCTCACCCAATAAACGGATAACGATCTCTCTGTCTGAGAAAGATGTGTAGTTGTAGGGTATTTCACGCAAACGAGGGGCATTTTGAGGATGCTCTGTCATGCTGTGGAGTGGCAAAGGTGCGTTCATATCATCACTTTTAACTAAAAAGCCATTTTAAAGGACTATCGAGATCTTCGCCTTATTCTTCCTGAAGTCCTTTTGTGGCCTTAAATTGTGACCTTAAATTAAGCAAGGTCATTAAAGGAAACCAAGCCAACGGCCAATGGTTGTCCAAAACTCCCCAGGAATCAGCAATAGAACGTAAGTCATGGTGACATAACGTAAAAACTTACCGATGGCCATGTAAATCATGCACGGCAGCCATGGCAGCCTGAGCCAACCCGCGACCGCGCACAGAGGGTCCCCAACGATGGGCAACCAGGATAGCAATAAGGCTGGGGGGCCTAGTTTCTCAAACCACCCCAGCAATTTATGGTCTCTGGGGCCTAAAAGCTTCTCTTGCGCCTTGTTAGCACCAAAACCAATCAACCAATTCAGCATGCCGCCAAGGGTATTACCGATCGTCGCCACAATAACTGCTGGCCAGAACATATCCGGATTTAATTTGATATACCCAAATAAGACTGGCTCTGAACCCAGCGGCAAAAGGGTTGCCGATATAAAAGAAATCGAGAAAACGGCCGGCAAGCCCACCGTGGGCAGAGAAAGCCAAACCAAAAAATTATGTAAATTGGTATCCATGTTTGATCATTTTAGGCTTTTGCCGTGATACGCTCACAGGATGCCTAAAGATTATTTAAGAAAAATATTGACCGCCAAGGTCTATGACGTTGCCCGAGAAACCGAGCTTGAAGTAGCTTCACACCTTTCTGAGCGCATTAAAAACAAGGTTTTACTTAAAAGAGAAGATAACCAACCAGTTTTTTCGTTTAAGTTAAGAGGGGCCTATAACAAAATGGCTCATTTGAGCCCTGCCGACCTAAAACGTGGGGTCATTGCAGCTTCAGCAGGCAACCATGCCCAAGGTGTGGCTTTGGCTGCAGCAAAATTGAATTGCAAAGCCATCATCGTGATGCCGACAACCACACCGCAAGTGAAAATAGACGCGGTGAGTTCTCGCGGCGGCAGCTCCGTCAAAATTGTTTTGCATGGCGATTCTTATAGCGACGCTTATCAACACGCCCTGTCTCTTGAAAAGAAGCATCAACTCACATTTGTTCACCCCTTTGATGACCCAGATGTCATTGCAGGTCAGGGAACAATTGCCATGGAGATTCTGCAACAACACCAAGAGCCGATTGATGCAATTTTCTTAGCCATCGGTGGCGGTGGATTAATTGCTGGTGTTGGCGCTTACATCAAAGCCATCCGTCCAGAAATCAAGGTCATCGGCGTTCAAACCGTTGACTCTGATGCCATGAAGAAATCTTTGGAAGCTGGTCGCCGAGTTGAATTAAAAGATGTTGGTCTTTTTTCAGACGGTACCGCTGTCAAATTGGTTGGTAAAGAAACTTTTAGACTTTGCCAGCAAGTAGTCGATGAAATCATCACTGTTGATACAGACGCTATCTGTGCAGCCATCAACGATGTCTTCACCGATACCCGCAGCATTCTAGAACCTGCTGGAGCACTTGCTTTAGCTGGTCTAAAGTCATACGTTGAGCGCGAGAAGTGCAAGAACCAAACCTTGGTTGCAGTTGCCTGCGGCGCGAACATCAACTTCAATCGACTCAGATTCGTGGCTGAACGAGCCGAGGTTGGCGAATCCAAAGAAGCTGTTTTTGCGGTCACCATTCCAGAACAAAGAGGTTCGTTCAAACGTTTCTGTGAACTGTTGGGTGAGCGCAACGTCACAGAATTCAACTATCGCATTGCTGATGCTGATCAAGCTCATATTTTCGTTGGGATCGCCACGCAAAAAGCCACTGATAGCGCAGTGATTGCCAAATCATTCACCAAGTCAGGTTTTAATACCATCGATTTGACTCAAGACGAATTGGCCAAGTCACACTTGCGCCACATGGTTGGTGGACGCTCTCAGTTAGCAAAAAACGAATTGCTTTATCGCTTTGAGTTTCCAGAGAAGCCTGGTGCTTTGATGAAATTCTTGACCAGCATGGCGCCCAACTGGAACATCAGCTTGTTCCACTATCGAAATCATGGCGCAGATTACGGCCGCATTCTGATTGGTATGCAAGTGCCAGCGAGTGATAAAAAAGAATTGAAGAAATTCTTAGCGGGGCTTGGCTACCCACACTGGGATGAAAGCGATAACCCTGCTTACAAACTTTTCTTGGCATAAGCATGGCGTTTTCACTTGAAGGCAAATTAGTTGTCGCCATTTCATCACGAGCTTTATTTGATTTTGAAGAAGAGAATCAAATATTTGAAGCGAGTGATGACAGCGCCTACATGCAACTTCAATTAAACAGAATTGATCAGCCCGCCAAACCTGGAGTTGCCTACCCATTGGTCAAGAAGTTACTGACCTTTAACGAGGGCGGCCAACAAAATGTGGAAGTCGTGATTCTTTCTAGAAATGACCCCGTGAGCGGCTTGAGAGTTTTTCGCTCTGCCAAAAACGCCGGTCTAGCCATTGAGCGCGGCGTCTTCACACGAGGTCGCGCGCCGTATCACTACTTAAAATCTTTGCAGGCCAATCTTTTCTTATCAGCCAATGCTGATGATGTGCGCGCCACATTGGATGCTGGCTTTCCTGCAGCCATGGTGTTTCCTCAAAGTAAGCAACTCGCCGAATCTAATCCTGATGAAATACGCATCGCCTTTGACGGTGATGCGGTTTTATTTTCAGATGAAGCTGAAAGAGTTTTTCAAGCCAAAGGGCTTGATGCATTTGTTGCTCATGAAAGCCACAAAGTTGAAACGCCCTTGCCGCCAGGTCCATTCAAACCTTTATTAGAAGCACTGCATCGCCTTCAGGTGTCTGCCAAAAAATCTGGTCAGTCAATGAAGATCAGAACTGCTTTGGTCACAGCCCGATCAGCCCCTGCCCACGAGCGCGCCATCAGAACTTTGATGGCTTGGGGCGTCACAGTTGATGAAGCGATGTTTCTTGGCGGTTTAGCTAAAAAAGATTTTTTAAAAGAATTTCAACCAGACTTTTTCTTTGACGATCAACTGGGTCACTGCGAATTAGCATCAGACGTTGCCCCAACAGGTCAGGTTCTTTCTGGCATTGCCAATCAAATCAAATAATCACATGAGCACTCTAGACCAAGCCCCACTGGGTAAAAACTCTGACAACCCAAATCAATACAGCCCCGAACTTCTTTTTCCAATCTCAAGAACTGACAATAGATTAAAGATTGGAATTAAAAATGCTGAGCCACCATTTTTTGGAATTGATATTTGGAACGCTTATGAGCTCAGTTGGTTGAACGCGAAAGGAAAGCCTCAGCTGGCGATTGCGACCTTTTTTGTTCCGGCTAATTCACCAAACATCATTGAATCAAAATCATGGAAGCTGTATCTCAACAGCTTGAACAATCATTGCTTCCAATCAAACGAAGAATTAATTCAAACGCTCAAAAATGATTTATCCAAAGCCGCTGGCGCAAGTGTGTCTGTGCAGTTAAATGCGCCAGAACAGCAATGCACTAAAGGCATGAAAGAGATGGCCGGAAAATTGTTGGATCGACTGGATTTAGAGATTGATCCCAAGCAATTACCAGATGCTGCATTACTCTCATCAGACACAAGTCTTGGCATCGTTGAAGAATCATTGGTGAGCCACCTGCTGCGCTCTAACTGCCCAGTGACTGCTCAACCTGATTGGGCAAGTATTCAGATCAACTACGTTGGTCCAAGCATTGATGAAGAAGGTTTGCTGCGCTACTTGATCTCATTCAGAGAACATCACGAGTTTCATGAGCATTGCGTTGAAAAAATCTTCATGGACATCAAAGAAAAATGCCGCCCTAGCAAGCTATCGGTTTATGCCCGATACACACGCAGAGGCGGCATTGATATCAACCCATTCAGAGCTGATTACAACGCTGAGTGGCCGGACAATGTCCGTCACTCACGTCAATAATTAAAACGGAATATCGTCGTCGATATCGCTGATGCTTGGGCTGCTCATTGGAGCAGATGATCTTGGTGCAGATGAAGCAGATGAACCTTGGCTTGGCATACCGCCATCAGAAGAACCAGGGGCCTTACCACCCAACATTTGCATTGTTTCAGCAACGATTTCTGTAGAGTATTTTTCCTGACCGCTTTGATCAGTCCATTTACGTGTTCGTAAACGGCCCTCTACATAAACCTGTGAACCTTTTTTGAGGTATTTCTCTGCGACCTCAGCCACCTTGCCAAAGAATGCAACACGGTGCCATTCAGTGTTTTCACGCATCTCGCCAGACTGCTTGTCGCGATAACGATCAGTTGTAGCGATTGAAATATTTGTCACTGCATCACCACTTGGTAGGCGACGAGTTTCTGGATCACGGCCAACATTACCCACAATGATTACTTTATTAACTGATGCCATTTTTGTCTCCCGAAGAAAAGTTTGTTGTACCGAAATTGATCGAATTAAGTTGGTGAGCTAACCTTTGGAGGTAACTCTCTCATCGATGAAGCGATTATAAGCCAGGCAAAAATCAATGCGGCGCAAGCATAAAAAACACTCGACTCACCACCCCATTGCAATAACCAACCGCCGCCCAAGCCACCAATGAATAAACCAATTGATTGAGTGGTGTTGTAGATGCCCAAGGCAGTCCCTTTGGCTTGACTAGCCCAACGAGAAACCAAGGATGGTTGCATCGCTTCCAAAATATTAAAGCCAATGAAATAAATCAGTACTGCTGTCGCAAGAGCTGGCAATGTGTCAAAGCTGGCAATCATTAACTGAGCAATCATCATAGAAATAATGCCAAAGATGAATGCTGGCTTCATGCGCTTTCTTCTTTCACTCATCATGATGATAGGTGCCATGCAAGCAAAAGAAATCAACACAGCAGGCAAATACAAATGCCAGTGAGAAACCAAAGGCAAGTCAGCTTTCACCAACAATCTTGGCAAAGTCAAAAACAAAGCAATTTGGGCTGCATGCAAAGCAAACACGCCAAAGTTCAATCTCAATAAATCAGCATTAAAGAAAACATCAGAAAACTTAGCCGTGAAGGGCGTGTTTGACTTCTCTTGCTGCGGAACCACGAACAAGGCCAACAAAATAGCCCCAATGCCCAAAACAGCCATCAGATAGAACATGCCATCCAAGCCAATAGATTCATGCAGCGGGGAGGCCAATACCAAAGATATCGCAAATGTCAGGGCAATACTGCCTCCAACCATGGCCATCGCTCTTGTGCGGGTTTCTTCCTTAGTTAAATCTGCTAACCATGCTGTAACAGCCGCTGAAACAGCGCCAGCGCCTTGAATCGCACGCCCCACGATGATCCACATTAAATCGTCCTGGCTACCCGCTATCACGGCGCCTAAAACAAACAATAAAAGCCCGGCAACGACCACTGGTCTTCGACCGTACTTATCAGAAAGCATTCCTAGTGGGATGTGCAGACAAGCCTGAACCAGGCCGTAGACCCCCAATGCCAAGCCCACCAATAGGGCTTGATCACCGCCTGGCAAGCCTTTGGCGTGCATGCTAAAGACTGGCAGGATTAAAAATAGCCCCAACATGCGTAGAGCAAAGATGCCGGCTAAAGCCAAAGATGCGCGAAGTTCTGTTTTTTCCATAAAGAAGAGCTATATTAACTGGTTACGCAGAGAAAAATCATGGATACGATAAAAATTAGGGGTGCCCGCACCCACAACCTTAAAAATATCAATCTCGATATTCCTAGAAACCAGCTGGTTGTCTTAACTGGTCTATCTGGGTCGGGTAAAAGTTCTTTGGCCTTCGATACGCTTTATGCCGAAGGACAACGACGTTATGTCGAATCTTTATCTGCCTATGCTCGTCAATTTTTGCAGTTGATGGAAAAGCCGGACGTTGACTCTATCGAGGGTTTATCTCCAGCTATTTCTATTGAACAAAAAGCGACCAGTCATAACCCACGCTCAACCGTAGGTACCGTGACTGAAATACATGATTATTTGCGTTTACTTTTTGCACGCGCCGGCACACCGCATTGCCCAGAGCACCAAATGCCTCTTGAAGCTCAGAGTGTTTCGCAAATGGTGGATGCGGTCATGGCAATGCCTGAAGACACCAAGCTAATGATCTTGGCGCCTGTTGTGAGCGAAAGAAAAGGCGAGCACGTCGATCTATTTGAAGACTTGCAAGCACAAGGCTTTGTTCGTTTTCGGATTCGCTCAGGTGGCGGCACTGCTTTGCATAACAAAGCAAAAATTTATGAAGTTGATGAATTACCAAAGTTAGTAAAGAACGAAAAGCACACGATTGATGTGGTCGTTGACCGCATCAAAATAAAGGCCGACATTCAGCAGCGCTTGGCCGAGTCTTTTGAAACTGCTTTGCGCTTGGCCGATGGCAGAGCAATCGCGCTTGAAATGGACACTGATAAAGAGCAGCTTTTTTCAAGTAAGTTTGCCTGCCCTGTTTGTTCTTACTCTTTACAAGAATTAGAGCCACGATTATTTTCATTCAACAACCCCATGGGAGCTTGCCCTAGCTGTGATGGCTTAGGTCACATCAGCTTTTTTGATCCCAAGCGTGTGGTGGCTCACCCTGAGCTATCCCTTGCTTCAGGCGCCATCAAAGGATGGGATCGCCGCAATCAGTTCTACTTTAGATTGCTACAGAACCTTGCCAAGCATGCCAAGTTTGACTTAGAAGCTCCATTTGAAGAGTTACCAAAAAAAGCTCAAGAACTATTGCTGTTTGGATCTAACAATCAAGATATTCCGTTTGAATACTTAAACGAAAAAGGCAAGGTGGTGATTCGAGAGCATGCTTTCGAAGGCATTGTGGCGAACTTCGAACGACGCTACCGAGAAACCGACTCTCCAACAGTGAGAGAAGAACTCGCAAAATATCAAAACAACAAACCCTGCCCAAGTTGCGAAGGCACGCGCTTAAGAACTGAAGCCAGAAACGTCAAAGTGGGTGATGGCAAACAAGCTCGCGCCATTTATGAAGTCAGTAACTTACCTTTGGGTCAAGCACGTGACTACTTCCTCTCTTTGGAATTAAAAGGTGCCAAAAAAGAAATTGCAGGAAAAATCATTTCTGAAATTGGTGCGCGTCTTAGCTTTCTCAATGATGTTGGTTTGAATTATTTGTCATTAGATAGAAGCGCAGACACCCTTTCAGGCGGAGAAGCGCAGCGCATTCGATTGGCCTCACAAATTGGTTCTGGTTTAACTGGCGTCATGTACGTATTGGATGAACCATCCATTGGCCTGCATCAGCGCGATAACGACCGACTCATTGGCACACTCAAGCACCTACGAGATTTAGGCAATTCAGTCTTGGTGGTTGAGCACGATGAAGACATGATCAGAGCCTCGGACCATGTGATTGATATTGGTCCTGGCGCTGGAGAGCATGGCGGAAGAATCATCGCAGAAGGCACACCAAAAGAAATTGAAGCCAATCCAGATTCATTAACAGGCGCCTACCTTTCAGGCAAAGAAGCCATTCAGGTTCCTAAAAATAGAACTCCTGTGGGAGAGCACTCTTTAAAAATATTGGGTGCCACAGGAAACAACCTTAAAAATGTTGATATTGAGATTCCTTTGGGATTGTTGACCTGCGTCACAGGCGTGTCTGGATCAGGCAAATCAACCTTGATCAACGACACTCTTCACCACGCTGTTGCTCAGCATCTCTATGGCTCTAATGCAGAGCCAGCGCAACACAAAGAAATCATTGGTCTAGAGCACTTTGATAAGGTGATCAACGTTGATCAATCTCCTATTGGTAGAACACCAAGATCAAACCCTGCGACTTACACCGGTCTCTTTACGCCAATCAGAGAATTATTTGCTGGCGTACCGGCAGCACGAGAGCGTGGTTACGAAGCTGGTAGATTTTCATTCAACGTCAAAGGTGGTCGTTGCGAAACTTGTGAAGGCGATGGTGTCTTAAAAGTTGAAATGCACTTCTTGCCTGATGTTTATGTTCCTTGCGATGTTTGTCACGGGAAACGTTACAACCGAGAAACTTTGGATATTCGCTACAAAGGCAAAAATATTCACGAAGTTTTATCCATGACCATTGAGCAGGCTCATGAATTCTTTGAGGCAGTCCCAACAGTTAAAAGAAAACTAAAAACATTGCTCGACGTTGGTTTGGGTTACGTCAAACTAGGGCAAAGTGCCACCACCCTATCGGGAGGTGAAGCGCAGCGTGTGAAGCTCTCTTTAGAACTTTCAAAACGAGACACCGGTAGAACTTTGTATATTTTGGATGAGCCAACCACCGGTCTTCATTTCCACGATATTCAGCTTTTGCTCAAGGTGATTCATACCCTGAAAAAGCATGGCAACACCATTGTTATCATTGAACATAATTTAGATGTCATCAAGACAGCCGACTGGATCATTGATTTGGGCCCAGAAGGTGGTGGTGGTGGCGGTGAAATTATTGCCGTTGGTACCCCTGAAAAAGTTGCTAAAGTAGCAAAAAGCTACACTGGCAAATACCTGGCACCTTTATTGAAATAGGTCTAAAGACATATACTCTAGCCATGACTCATCAAACTTCTGCACAAAACCAGCGAGCCATTGATTTGGCTAGAGAAACTTTGACCATTGAAGCCGAAGCAATTTTGACGCTACAAAAAAATCTCACGCAAAAAAATGCTGAGAAATTTGCCTATGCGATTGAATTGCTATTAGCCTGCAAAGGTCGCATTGTGGTTTCTGGAATTGGCAAATCTGGTCATATTGGCAGAAAAATAGCGGCGACTTTTGCATCCACTGGTTCACCTGCCTTTTTTGTTCACCCAGCTGAAGCAAGTCATGGTGATTTAGGCATGGTTACTCAGCACGACGTGTTTGTGGCATTCTCAAATTCTGGCGAAACCAGCGAACTGACTGCAATCGTGCCAATCATCAAAAGAACTGGTGCAAAACTCATTGCACTGACTGGCAATCCAGAATCATCATTGGCTTCATTGGCAGACTCACATATCAATGTTTCAGTAGAAAAAGAAGCCTGCCCTCTCAATCTAGCGCCCACCGCCAGCACGACTGCTGCATTGGCCATGGGAGATGCACTAGCGGTTGCATTGCTTGATGCCAGAGGATTTAAACCTGAAGATTTTGCACGCTCACATCCTGGCGGTAACTTGGGAAGAAAATTACTCACCCACGTTCGTGATGTGATGAGAGGTGGCGCAGAAGCTCCTTGCACAAATATCAAAGCAAGCATCACCGATGCTTTACTTGAAATCACCTCCAAGCGCATGGGCATGACAGTGGTGATTGATGACTCTCAAAAAGTTGTTGGCATATTCACCGATGGTGATTTGCGTCGTTTGATCGAAAAGAATATTCAATTTCAAGGCACATCTTTAAAAGATGCGATGACACCAAACCCAAGAACAATTTCTCCAGATTTATTAGCAGCTGAAGCTGTTGAAATGATGGAGCGCCATCGCATCAATCAACTGGTGGTGGTCGATGCAGAAGGTGTCTTATTGGGCGCCCTCAATCTTCATGATCTTTTTGCAGCGCAGGTTATTTAATATGTCTAACGCATTCAGCCCGATGATTACCAACCCATACACAGAACACCCTCAAGCACTTGATCGTGCTGCGAACGTCAAACTACTTGTTTTAGATGTGGACGGTGTTTTAACTGATGGCAGCTTATTGGTTGGTCAAGATGGCAAAGAAGCCCTCAAGGTTTTTGACAGTCTCGACGGCCATGGCATCAAATTACTTCAATCAACTGGCGTGATTGTTGCCATCATCACAGGACGCAATTCGCCGATGGTCGAAGGTCGCGCCAAAGAATTAGGCATCAAGCATGTGCAAATGGGTGTTTCTGAAAAATTCAAAGCATTACAAGTATTGCTAGAACAAACTAAGTTAAAGCTTTCAGATTGCGCTGCCATGGGCGATGACTGGCCAGATTTATCAGTACTACCAAAAGTTCATTTTTCAGCATGCCCTGCCCAAGCTCATGATGAAGTAAAAAAACGCGTGCACTTTATTACAAAACGCTCAGGTGGCGCAGGAGCAGTTCGCGAAATTTGCGACATGATCTTAGTGGCTCAAGATAACTATCAGCGTTTACTTCAAGAGTCTTTGTAACAATGGGAATCATGGCTCAGGTACTAAAGTTTTTGCCTATGTTCTTGATGGCAATCTTAACCCTGGGTACTTATTGGATGGTTCAAATGAATGAACCAAATTTAGATGCTGAAAAACAAAAGCGCCATGTTCCTGACTACATCATGGATGGCATCGTTGTGAACACTTTGGGTCCAGAAGGCAATACAAAATTTCGCGTGGTTGGTCAAAAACTGATTCGCTACGAAGACGATGCCAGCTTAGAAATAGATTTACCGATAGCCAGAAGATTTCACGAGACAAAGCCGCCAATCACAGTCAAAGCAGACAAAGGCTTTTCGGATGGCGACATGACAGTATTAGACTTGGTCGGCAATGCTAGCTTAACTCGTCCTGCGCAAGCAGCCACTGCCACGCAAACTGGCAGCGCGAGATTACTGATGACCTCAAGTAAATTCACGGTCTTGATGAATGAGGACATCGTTAAAACAAATCGTCCAGTCAATCTAGAGCAAGGTTTATCGATCATGACCTCTCAAGAAGGCGCCGTTTTTGACAACGTTCATCAAAAACTCACCATGACGGGTCAGGTCAAAGGACGCATTGAATCAGAACCCAAAGGCAATACTCCGTGAGATTTCGCCTAGCCACTTATTATTTTTGCTTGAGCATCGGCATCGCACTTGGCTTACCTCATACTGCCGCGCATGCTGAAAAAGCTGATAAGGACAAACCCATTGCCTTAAGTTCAGATAAAGCTCAGTTTGATGACGTCAAACAAATCTATTATCTTGAGCGCAACGTTCTTTTGATCAAAGGTTCGCTGATCATCAAAGGCGAAAAAGCCAACGTAAAAATTGATCCGGAAGGCTATCAATACGTCACCATCTTTGCCAAACCAGGCGAGCTCGCAAGTCTTCGACAAAAAAGAGATACTGGATTTAATGATTTTATTGAAGGCTTTGCCGAGTTGATTGAGTATGATGGAAAAACAGATATTGCCATTTTGCAAAAACAAGCTCGAATGAACCAAATCTCTGGAACAAGACTCACCGATCAATTGAATGGTGACAAAATTCATTATGATGGAAACACCGAAAAATATAATGTTGTTTCTAAGGCATCAGTGAAATCAACTTTGTCACCAAGAAGAAAAGAATTAACAGGACCTTCAAAATAATGAGTGCTCATCAATCCACCCTAGCAGCTGTTGGTCTTCAAAAAAAATATGGCTCAAGAACTGTTGTTACTGAAGTAGGCGTTGAAGTAAAAAGTGGTGAAGTGGTGGGCCTATTAGGGCCTAATGGTGCGGGTAAAACAACTTCCTTTTACATGATTGTTGGCCTTGTGCCTCTTGACGGTGGAGAAATCACCCTCAACGGCGAAGTCATCACTCATTTGCCAATCCATGAGCGCGCCAAGCTAGGCCTATCGTATTTACCTCAAGAAGCTTCCGTATTTAGAAAATTGACTGTCGAAGAAAACATTCAAGCTGTTCTAGAGCTTCAAGAAGATAACGGTAAGCCACTGTCCAAAAAAGAAATCCAAAATAGATTAGATTCACTATTACAAGAATTGCAAATTTCTCACTTACGCAGCAATCCAGCCATGTCATTGTCCGGTGGCGAACGTCGAAGAGTTGAAATTGCCAGAGCCTTGGCATCACAGCCTAAATTCATCCTACTGGATGAACCTTTTGCTGGCGTCGATCCAATTGCTGTTGGTGAAATTCAAAGAATTGTGAGATTTTTAAAAGATCGTCAAATTGGTGTTCTGATCACTGACCACAATGTTCGTGAAACCTTGGGCATTTGTGATCACGCCTACATCATCAGTGAAGGCAAGGTTTTAGCCTCCGGCAAACCATCATCGATCATCGATAACGAAGCGGTTCGAAAAGTGTATCTTGGTGAAAACTTCCGCATGTAATTTTTTGTAAGCAAAAAACGTACCAATACCGCAATGACGGTCTAAAATGACCGTAACATGAAAGCATCTCTTCAGCTCAGATTCTCACAAAATCTAGCCTTAACGCCTCAACTGCAACAATCAATCAAGCTATTGCAGCTCTCAGCCATGGAGCTTGAGCAAGAGCTGATTCAGGCGGCCGAACAAAATCCATTGATTAACTATGAGTCTGAAACAAGCCTCTCAGACAAAGAGCCCTTAGAACAACTGTCGCATCGCAGCCTTAGTGGATCCAAAAGTAATCAATTCAGCGATGAAGATGACGATCGTCTATCAAGAATTAGCTTGCCAGAATCCCTGCTTGATTCATTGATTGCACAAATCAGGCTACTGCGCATCAGCCCGGAAGAAAAATCGCTCATGGGTTTTATTGCAGGAAACCTTGATGAACGTGGCTATCTGGATACTGATCTAGAAGAGTTAGCAGAAGAACTTGAAACATACATGGATCCAGAGGACGGCAGACCTCTAGAGCAAGTAAAAAGAGCCTTGGTCAGATTGCAACAATTAGAGCCAGCAGGTGTTGGTGCGAGAGATTTGGCTGAATGCCTGCGCCTGCAGTTAGAGAACTTTACCGCTGACGATAAATTAACGGTGGCATGGAAAATTGCCCATAAGATCTGCAGCGATTACCTTGATATTTTGGGCAACAAAGATCTCACCAGAATTAAAAAACTTCTAAAAGTCGATGATGAAGACCTTCAGGATGCAATTCAATTAATCAAAACCTTAAACCATCATCCCGCATCGGAATTTGACACTCACGTTGATTCAACCCTGATTCCAGACGTCATCGTCAAAAACCACAAGGGACAGTGGACCGTCACTCTGAATCCCGCTGCTGCGCCTAAAATAAGCCTTCACGAGGAATATGCAAAAGTCATCAAAGATAATCGCGGCAAAGAAGGCATGGATGGCTTGCAGCAAAAACTACAAGAAGCTAGATGGCTGGTTAAAAATGTGCTACAAAGAAGTGACACCATCTTAAAAGTTGCAAAAGCAATCGTGGATAGACAGCAAAACTTCTTCAATCATGGGCCGATCGCTATGCGACCATTGGTTTTGAGGGAAATTGCAGACACGATTGGCATGCACGAATCCACGGTTTCCAGGGTAACCACACAAAAATACATGGCCACGCCTGCTGGCTGCTTTGAGTTCAAGTACTTTTTTGGCAGCCAAATATCAACTGATACTGGTGGATCTGTATCGTCAACCGCGATCAGAACTTTGATCAAACAAGCTGTTGCCGAAGAAAACAAAGAAAAACCCCTCTCAGACACCCAAATCGTCGATCTGCTGGCCTCAAAAGGTTTTGTTGTGGCCAGAAGAACCATTGCCAAATACAGGGAATCTCTGCGCATCCCTGCCGTTCATTTGCGTAGAAAACAATAGGGAGCTATAGATGAATATAAAAATCTTGAGTCATCACGTTGAAATCACCCCTGCGATGCGTTCGCACTTAGAAGATAAATTAAAAAAAATCAGTGGCCATTTCGACCAAGTACAGAATATGACAGTCACTTTGTCTATTAATAATGAAAAAGAGAAGGATTTGCGAAATCACGCCGAAATCACGCTGCACCTGAAGGGGAAAGACCTCTTTGCAGAAGCCCACAATGGCGATATGTATCACGCCATGGACTTAGTCGTAGACAAACTCGATAGACAAGTGATCAAGCACAAGGAAAAAGTTCAAGATCATCACCATCAAACCTTGAAAAACACTTGATTAAATAGGCCAAGGCAATCTTATAATGCATTGCACACATGAATGCCTTGGCCCAACTCATCACCCCCAGCAATATCTCTTTAGATATTGAGGTTTCTTCTCGTGAAGAGTTATTTATTTTCGTTGCAAAACAATTTGAAAAAAATCACGGCATCTCAGCAGATTCAGTCATTACTTGTTTGGAAGAACGTGAAGCGCTTGGCTCAACTGCCCTAGGTAATGGCATAGCAATTCCTCATGGCCGAGTGAAACTTCTTGAGCAAGCTCACATTGGTTTTGTGAGATTAAAAGAAAGCATCAACTTTCATGCATCAGACAGTCACCCTGTCAAAGCACTCGTAATCATGTTGGTTCCTGAAGCTGCCACTCAAGCACACCTAGATATTCTTGCAAAAGTAGCTCAAACAATTTCAGACAATAAAAATAAAAACATTCTCCTCACAGAGCCCAGTGCTGATAATATTTATCAATTACTGACCGCCTGGAATTAATAAAAATGACCCAGCCACTCAATTTAGCCAGTGTCACTGCACAGTCACTCTTCGATGACAATATTTCTGAGTTGAAATTAAGTTGGGTTGCAGGGCTTGAAGGTGCTGACAACAGTTTCAGCTCTGAAGCAGTCAAACTTGCTTCATCATCATCTGATCTTGTTGGACACTTGAATTTAATTCACCCAGATCGAATGCAGGTTTTTGGTGTTCCAGAAATCAACTATTACGAAAAGCTAGATCCTGATAATCGCAAGCGTGAACTTGCAGGATTGATATCTTTGAAACCACCGTGCCTGATTGTGGCCGATGGATGTGAACCTCATGATGACTTAGTGCTTTATTGCCAAAGATCATCAACCCCTTTATTTAAATCAAGCACATCAGCGGCAGAAGTCATTGACCGCTTGCGCATGTATCTGACCAAAGTTGGCGCACCACGCGTCACCATGCATGGCGTCTTCATGGACATCTTGGGTATGGGTGTCTTGATCATGGGCGACTCCGGTCTAGGTAAAAGTGAATTAGGCCTAGAACTTATTTCAAGGGGCCATGGCTTAGTGGCTGATGATGCAGTTGATTTCGCTCGACTTGGTCCCGATTACATCGAAGGTCGCTGCCCACCAATCCTAAGAGATCTCTTAGAGGTGCGTGGTCTTGGCCTGTTAGATATCCGCACTATTTTCGGTGAAACAGCTGTGCGACGCAGAATGAAATTAAGACTGATCGTTCAGTTGGTTAGAAGAAATGATGGTGAGTTTGAAAGATTACCCATCGATGGTCAAGCCATCGATGTTCTTGGCTTTCCGATTCGCAGCGTAAAAATTCAAGTGGCAGCTGGACGAAACTTAGCGGTGTTGGTTGAAGCTGCTGTGCGTAACACCATTTTGCAATTACGCGGCATTGACACTCTCAAAGAATTCATGGAACGTCAGCGTCAGCTAATGGCATCAGAAGATGCTAATAAAAATCAAAGTCGCCTGATTTAATATGCGCGTATTCATCATCACCGGAATTTCTGGCTCAGGCAAATCAGTTGCCTTGAATGCCCTAGAAGATGCTGGATATGATTGCGTAGATAACTTACCGGTCGACTTCATTCAAGACTTGGTTCAATCTCTGAGCAAACAAGGCAGAGAAAAGTTGGCCGTTGCTGTGGATGCGCGTCGCGGACAGTCCATCAAAGAACTTCCAGCCATCATCGAACAGCTACAACAAAACCATGATGTGCGAGTTTTATTTTTAAATTCAAATACAGAAACTCTGGTGCAACGTTTCTCAGAAACACGCAGAAGACACCCACTCTCAAAACCGGATGACAACAGAACGCCTCAGGTTGCATTGATTGATGCCATAGAAAAAGAGCGCTTACTCTTGGCCGATCTTGCAGAAACTGCGCACAATATTGACACCAGTCATATCAAAGCCCACACCCTGAGATCTTGGATTCAAGATCTGTTAAAAGATGAACGTCCAGGTTTGACCATTTTGTTTGAGTCATTTGGTTTTAAACACGGCGTGCCAAGAGATGCAGATTTGGTATTTGATGTTCGCTGCCTACCAAATCCACACTACGACCCACAATTAAGACCATTGACGGGCAATGACCCAGAAGTAGCTAACTTCTTAAGGGAGCATCCTGAAGTTCAAGCGATGGGCGATGATATTCGTCGCTTTATAGAAACTTGGTTACCCAAGTATCAAGCCGACAGAAGAAGTTATCTGACCATTGCGATTGGCTGCACAGGCGGACAACACCGTTCAGTTTATTTGGTGAACTGTTTATTTGATTACTTTAAAAAGAAATCTCAAGCAATCGCTGGAGATGATCTTCACTTACTCATTCGCCATCGCGAACTAGATCTAAACTCTTTAAAAAAAGAGACATCGGCTTAGGTAAACCCAAACCAGCCACATCACTCAGTGAGAACCACTGTTGATTCTCTTGTAAACGAACCCGCTTTTTGAGATGAACTTTCATGGGCTTGATCGTCATCTGCCGATGTGTGAGCACATGCTTAAAAGCAGGCATTACTTGGCAAGACTCTTTAAGTTGCTCTTTATCTTTACCTTGCTCTCGCTTCTCTGGAAAACACCACAAGCCAGCCCAAATTCCTTTTTCAGGCCTTTTCTCTAACAAGACCTGATCTTGATGAATCATCACCCACCAAGTCATATCAATTTTTTCAACTTTGACTTTTTTAACTTTCAAAGGAATTTGATTAATGCGCTCACTGAGATGTGCAACACAGGATTTTTTAAATGGGCATCTACCATTTTGTGGATCGATACACGCCGGTTGATATTGAGTGCAGTGAGTAGCGCCAAAATCCATCAAACCTTGCGTATAAGCAATCAGATCTGTTTTTGTATGAGGCAATAAATTCTCTGCGTGAGTCCATAATTGATTGGCGTGCAGCGCCTTACTCAAATCTTGGTCATAGCCCCAAATTCTGGCCAATACCCTTTTGACGTTTCCATCCAATATGGCAGCTCTCTTGCCATACGCAAAGACCGCAATGGCAGCGGCCGTTGATCTGCCAATGCCTGGCAAAGACTCTAGCAACTTAGGATCACTCGGGAAGACACCATCATGTTCAGCCATCACAACTTGTGCGCAGCGATGCAGATTTCTGGCACGTGTGTAATAACCCATCCCACTCCATTGAGCTAAAACTTGATCGACTGTTGCAGCGGCCAAATGTTCAACCGTCGGAAATATTTTTAAGAACTCATCGTAGCGATTCAGCACCGTTGAAACTTGTGTTTGTTGCAACATGATTTCTGACAACCAAACACGGTAAGCAATTCTATTTTTTTGCCATGGCAAATCATGACGACCTGATTTTTTTTGCCAATCAATCAGATCATGCGTGAAGTTTTTCACATCTGAAAATTTCATTACTTTTTCTGACATTTAGAGCAAAAGTAAGTAGACCGCTGTCCTTGCACTATTTGCTTGATAGGAGTTTTGCACTGAAGGCACGGCAAGCCAAAGCGATCGTACACTTTAGTTTGCAACATGAAGTGTCCAGGATTGCCATCACTGTTCACAAAATCTTTCAAGCTACTGCCACCCGCCTTGATTGCTCGACTCAAAGTGTCTTTGATTGCTGAAGCCAGCATCGAGGCTCTTGGCTTAGATAACTTTCCTGCAGGCATCTCAGGATGAATGCCTGCTAAAAATAAACTCTCTGAGCAATAGATGTTGCCAACTCCGACCACTGCTTGACCAGCCAGCAACCATTGTTTAATCGAAATCTGTCGCCCTTTGGCATGTTCGTATAAATGTAGTCCAGCTATCTCATCAGAGAAATCATCTGAGAATGGCTCAACGCCTAATTTAGCAATCAATGGGTGACGTTCGATTTCACCATCCTCATCTGCAGCCCACAAGACAGCGCCAAATTTTCTGGGATCATGCAAACGCAATAATTTTTTACCAAAACCAATTTCAACCCGATCATGTTTTTTGAGTTCATCCTTGGGATTGGCCACTCTGAGCACCCCAGTCATGCCAAGATGAATCAATAAATACCCATCTTCCATTCTGAACAATAGATATTTGCCGCGTCGTTTAATTTGAGTGAGTTTTTTACCTACCAGCAATTTACTTAAATTCGCGGGAACAGGCCAACGCAGGCGGCCATCGTAAATGGCAACACTGGTAACAGTTTTACCCACAACATGGGGCTCCACCCCCTGCTTGGTAACTTCAACTTCTGGTAATTCAGGCATATGCCAATTGTAGGCGGTGAGATTAGAATGTGCTTATGACGATAAAACTCAAATTTTTGTTAAGCGCTCTGATTGCTTCGGCCAGCTTTCAAGCATGGTCTGCCCCGACCAAGAGCCTCTCTGCAGAGCAAATGTTTCAAATTTTGGCCTCAGAAATCAGCCTGCAACGCGGAGAAGCATCTGCCGCCTACCAAACCTACCTGAGTATGGCCAGGTCTTTGCGAGATGGTCCGCTTGCGCAAAGAGCCATGGAAATTGCGATTGCAGGCAACTCTCCAGAATTAGCTTTGGATGCAGCAAAACTTTGGGATGAAATTAACCCTAAAGATGCCAAAGAAATACTAACAACTCTTTTTATGTTGAACCAACGGTGGGCTGAAAGTGTCAGCCCAGCACAAGCACAACTGAATCAATTAAAAAGTGTTGCCGCCAAAGAAAAGTTAATTAACTCTTGGCGCCCACTTTTAGCAAGGGCTCGAGATGAAGAAGCCAGTCTGATCGCTTTTTTCAACATACTACAAACAAGCATTTCTCAAATTAATGATTCAGACATTCTTTACACTTATTCATTAGGCGCGGAAAAAGCAAAAAATTTCGACGCGATGGAAAAAACATTGCGCCGCATGATTCAAAAAAAACCTGATGATAAAAATGCACTCAATGCCTTGGGTTATTCCTTTGCAGACCGGGGCATCAAGCTTAATGAGGCTGTCAGCCTGCTAAATAAAGCACATCGATTAGCGCCGGAAGATATGTTCATCCTAGACAGTCTTGGGTGGGCCAACTTTCGTTTAGGCAAAACAAGTCTAGCCATTGAGCAATTAAGCAAAGCGTTTGAAACCAAGCCAGAAGCAGAAATCGGCGCTCACTTGGGCGAAGTTCTTTGGTCAAATCAAGATAGACAAGGTGCTGACCAGGCTTGGAGAAAAGCTGAAGCTTTGGATGCTAACAATAAAACTCTAAAAGACACCATGGCCAGACTTTGGCCAGACAGAGTCCCAAGCTCATCAAAAAAATCACCTCAATTATGGGATGGTCGCTTTGCAGTGAAAGTCAGCGGAAAAGACTCTAAAGACGGTGGTAGCGGAGCTTTCACACTGAGCCATGAAGCACAAACAGATGTCTTGGATATCAGAAACCCCATGGGTGGTGCCATGGCAAAAATAACCATCAATGCATCTGGTGCAAAGCTTGAAGATGGTGACAAAATTTTTGAGGCGCATGATGCTGATGCATTGTTGCAAAACTACACAGGCCTTCCCTTACCTGCCAGGGGTTTATCCAAGTGGTTAAACGGAGAGGCCAGAGTTGGGGCACCTGCCCGCATTGAACGAGACGAACAATTAAGAGCGCAAAAAATAGTCCAAGATGGTTGGACCATGGCATTTCAGTGGACAGAAAAAAATCAGCTAAAAAAATTAGACCTCACAAGAAACTCAGCAACTGGCCTGATTGAGATAAAAATAATTTTTGAAGAACTTGATGACTAAAGCATTACACATTAAGGCCCCGGCAAAAATAAACCGCTTTCTTCATATTGTTGGACAAAGAGAAGATGGTTATCACTTGCTGCAAACTGTTTTCCAGTTGATAGATCTTCACGATGATATTTCTCTGACCATCTCTCCCGATGGGCGCGTACAACGCACTGCAGGGGCCAGCAACATTCCCGCCGAAGATGACCTCGTTGTTCGAGCAGCAAAATTACTTCAGGAATACAGCCAAACCAAACAAGGTTGCAATATTCAAGTTGAAAAGCGCATCCCAATGGGAGCCGGCCTTGGCGGGGGATCATCCGATGCGGCCGCCACTCTTTGGGGTCTGAACGAGTTATGGGGTCTTCAGTTAAGCCGTCAGGAATTGATGGATTTAGGGGTCAAACTGGGTGCTGACGTACCGTTTTTCCTATTTGGCCAGAATGCTTTTGCAGAGGGTATAGGTGAGATTCTTCAAGCCGTAAACCTTCCAGAGTCCTGTTTTTTATTGGTTTATCCAAAAGTACATATTCCAACCGTGGATGTCTTTAAAGACCGAAATTTGACGAGAAATCACCCAACCGTTACAATCTCAGACTTTATTGATTCACCCAATCTTGAACAATTTGGCAAGAACGATTGCGAAGAGATTGTGATTCAAAAGTATCAGGAAGTTGCAGCAGTATTAGACTGGATTCGCCAACAGGCTCCGCAATCGAGCCCAAGGATGTCAGGATCAGGTAGCAGCGTGTTTGTTGCCCTAGAAACTGATTTAGCCAATCATTTACTGAGTCAACTGCCTCATCAATGGATCGGTTTTGTGGTGCGGGGCCTTTCAAGGCATCCGTCATACAATCCAAGTTCATAGGAGTAGATGCGAGAGGGGAGTCGCCAAGTTGGTTAAGGCACCGGATTTTGATTCCGGCATGCGAAGGTTCGAATCCTTCTTCCCCTGCCAAAACTTGTCGCATAATCTAACTACTCATTCATAAAACACCAAATATGACAAAAGAACCTATGCAACATGAAACCATGATGGTTTTCACTGGCAATGCCAATCCTGCTTTGGCGAAGGCCGTGACCGATCACCTAAACGTTCCACTTGGAAAAGCTGCAGTTGGCCGCTTTTCAGACGGTGAGATTCAAGTAGAAATTCAAGAAAACGTCCGTGGCAAACATGTGGTGGTTCTTCAATCAACTTGCGCACCAGCCAATGACAACCTAATGGAACTCATGATCATGGTTGATGCATTGAAGCGAGCCTCTGCAGGTAGGATTACCGCAGTGATCCCTTACTTCGGTTATGCACGTCAAGACAGAAGACCTAGATCTGCCCGTGTTGCGATCTCTGCACGCCTAGTAGCCAATATGCTCCAGCAAGTTGCCGGCGTTGACCGCGTCTTGACCATGGACTTGCATGCTGACCAAATTCAGGGATTTTTCGATATCCCAGTAGATAACATTTACGCCTCACCGATCCTTTTGACTGATCTTCAGACCAAAAAGAGCCCAGATTTATTGGTAGTGTCTCCAGACGTTGGTGGTGTTGTTAGAGCGCGAGCTCTTGCTAAACAGTTGGGATGTGACTTAGCCATCATCGACAAACGTCGTCCAAAAGCCAACGTTTCTGAAGTGATGCATGTGATTGGTGAAGTTGAAGGCCGTCATTGCGTGATCATGGACGACATGATTGATACAGGCGGCACGCTTTGCAAAGCAGCCCAGGTTCTTAAAGAGCGTGGCGCTAAGAGTGTGGTGGCCTACTGTACCCACCCAGTTCTATCAGGCGGCGCTGTTGGTCGTATCGCTGAATCTGCCTTGGATGAAGTGGTAGTCACTGACACCATTCCGCTGAATGATGAAGCTAAAAAACTCAATAAAATCAGAGTTTTATCCACAGCACCATTGCTAGCCGAGACACTTTCTCGCATCAGCACCGGTGATTCTGTGATGTCACTATTTGCTGATTCTTAATATATTCCCCTAAGAATCAAGCTTTTTACGATAGAATAGAGGGCTTTCCTGTTTGGTCGCGAACAGGAAAGCCTTTATTTTTTAATTATTTGGAGTTCTTATGAAAGTTGTCGCTTACGAACGTAGCGTACAGGGAACGGGTGCGAGCCGCCGCCTGCGCAATGCTGGAAAAACACCCGGCATTATTTATGGTGGTACTGAAGCCCCTCAAGCTGTAGAGCTAGATCACAATGCACTATTTCACGCTTTGCGTAAAGAAGCATTTCACTCATCAATTTTAGACATTGAAGTTGCCGGAAAGACTCAAAAAGCTCTTTTGCGTAACTATCAAATGCACCCTTTCAAGCCGTTGGTTTTGCACATCGACTTCCAGCGTGTTGACGTCAACAAGAAGATTCACGTTAAAGTGCCTTTGCACTTTGTGAACGCTGATACTGCACCTGCCGTTAAATTAGGCGGCGCTTTGATCAGCCACATTGCAACTGAAATCGAAGTAGTTTGCTTACCTGCAGACTTGCCAGAATTCATTCAAGTTGATTTGGGCAGCATCGAAGTTGGTCACTCAATTCACGTTAAAGACGTTGCTTTGCCAAAAGGTCTTTCACTTGTGCCTCACTTAGAAGTTGAAAACCCAGTGGTAGCAAATGCTCGTGTTCCAACCGTTAAGGTTGAAACAACTGAAGCTCCAGTTGCTCCAGCAGCACCTGTTGCAACGACTGCTAAAGAACCAAAGGAAGAAAAGAAGTAATTTTTTCAACCTGATGAAAAACCCGCATTGCGCGGGTTTTTTTTCGCCTCAAAAATAGACTAAAGTAGCGGTATGTTCAAATTAATCGTTGGCCTTGGCAACCCTGGCACTAAGCACGAAAAAGATCGGCACAACGCCGGCTTTTGGTTGCTAGATGAAATCGCTCGCCTTCACCAAGGCAATTGGCAAGATGATCCAAAATTTTTCGGGCAAATCTCTAAAGTTAAATTGGGATCAGAGGATACTTACCTCCTAAAGCCTTCAACCTTTATGAATCGTAGCGGACAGGCAGTTGCGGCCTTATGTCGCTTTCATAAAATCAATCCAGACTCGATGCTGATCGTTCACGATGAACTTGACTTAAAGCCTGGCGTTGCGCGCCTCAAATGGGCTGGCGGCTTGGGTGGGCACAATGGTTTAAAAGACATCAGCGCACACATGAATACCAATGACTACTGGCGCCTAAGACTTGGCATTGGTCATCCACGAGACTCTGAAGAAGGTAAAAGAAATTTAGATGTGGCTGATTACGTTCTTAAAAAACCACGCCTTGAAGAACAAATCGATATTGATCGAGCGATGTCTTGTTTTTTAAAAGTGATGCCACTGATTGCAAAGAATGACATGAATGCAGCCACCATGGAGCTGCACAGCAATACTTGATCAGCTGGTTTTACCAGTTAGATTTTTGTATTTCTGCATCAACTGATCTTTGCTCTCCACATGCTCTGGATGAAGTGGGATGCAGTCCACTGGGCAGACTTGTCGACACTGAGGCACATCGTAGTGACCGACACACTCCGTGCACTTATTGTGATCAATCTCATAGATTTCCAAACCCATGGTGATCGCATCATTCGGGCACTCAGGCTCACACACATCACAATTGATGCATTCGTCCGTAATCATCAGCGCCATTGATATACCCTAAATAATGTCATTAAATCTTTTTGGCCAGCCATTTTTCCACTGAAGGAAATACAAACTTGCTCACGTCACCACCCAGAAGGGCAATTTCTCGAACAAATGTTCCAGAAATAAATTGGTACTGATCTGAAGGCGTCAAGAACAAGGTCTCGACATCAGGCAACAAATATCGATTCATGCCTGCCATTTGAAATTCATATTCAAAATCTGAAACCGCTCTTAAGCCACGAACAATCACACGAGCATTGTTCTTTCTCACAAAATCTTTTAATAAACCACTGAAGCCTTCAACTCGCACATTCGTGTAATGACTTAAAACTTCACGAGAAATATCAATTCTTTCTTCAAGAGAAAAAATTGGTTTTTTATTCTTACTGTCAGCAACGCCGACAACCACTTCATCAAAAATTGATGATGCACGACGAACTAAATCTTCATGCCCCCTGGTAAAGGGATCAAATGTTCCTGGATATACAGCGACTGTCATGGTTCTCTCCCAACCTTTACCAACTTATATTATTTTAGGTGCCATCAAAGTACCAATTGCTACCCCGGAACGTATGGTACGACGAATTTCCCAAAAATCACCATATTCTGCAATTTCTTTCAATAATTTCTCAGGATCGATTTCTTTAGGGTGTTCGATATAAATGGCAGATCCACTATTTTTATTGGTTATCCTGACCGCTTGCTTAAGGGCATCTAAAAATAATCCTTGCTCTGAAAATGGAGGATCAATGAAGCAAATATCAATTGAATTATTTGCCAATTTTGAGGCACTTAATATCGCATTGCCCTTGATGAATTCTGCCATCCCTAAAGATCCATCTTTGCTTAAATTTAGATAGTTTTCTTTTAATGCGTCATACGTTTGTTTGGAAGCATCAATCATCGTGACCTTTTGAGCGCCCCGAGACAGTGCCTCAAAACCTAATGCGCCTGTTCCTGCAAACATATCAAAACAAATTAAATCATCGACGCGCTGACCCAAACAGTTGAATAAGGTTTCCCTGGTTCTGTCTGCTGTTGGCCTCAATCCTGGTGAGTCAATTACCTTGATGGATCTTCCTCTCCAAGCACCGCCAATGATTCTGACCTTGCCAGGCGTCATGGAGCCCCAACCACCACAGTCACCATCTGATTCACATCCAAATTCTTTTTAAACGCTGCAACCACCTGCTCTTTAGTCACTTGACGCAGTTGATTGGTCCATTGATCAAGAGTATCTAAAGGCAAATCATTCCAAGCAATACTTGAAACGTTATCCATAATTTTTCGATTGCTATCAATTCTCAGAGGGAAACCATTCACGAGATTATTTTTAGCAGCTTGAAGCTCTTCATCTGTTGGTCCATTGGCGATGAAATCACCAATGGTTTTTTTCATCACATCCACCGCTAAATCAGCTTGGGCTTTTTGAGTTTGCATGCCAGCCACATAGGGTCCAATCTGTCTTCCTGGCGCCACATAGCTGTAGACGCTATAAGCCAAACCTCTTTTTTCACGAACCTCTTTGACAAGACGAGAAACAAATCCGCCGCCACCCAAAATGTAATTACCCACCAACATTGGGAAGTAATCTGGATCCTTCCTCGCTATAGCAGGCATGCCCATTGAGATATGGGCTTGCTGTGCCTCATGTGGAATTTTGATAACTAGATTTGATTCTTTATTTTTATCAAATCTCACAACATCAGGAACTTGTTGCTGCTCCTTCATCTCTTTGGGTATGGATGCCATCAATCGATCAAGCAGTTGATCTAATTCAGCTCGTCCAATATCACCCACAACGGTGATCTTGCTTCCTTTTGCAGCATACCTTGAGGCATAAAAACGCTTGAGGTCCTCAGATTTAATTGCTTGGATTGTTTTGATGGTTGGCGAATTAGCAAAAGGATGCTGCCCATAAATTTGACGATCAAATTCTTTTGATAACTTCGTCTCAGGCTTCAAGTCAGCTTCTTTAATGGCTGACACTGTTCGCTCTTGTTCTCTCTTGAGAATTTTAGGATCGAACACTGGCGCTTTCAGAACAGAACTTGCCAAATCAATTGCGGCCAGTTTTTTCTTTTCATCACTCAAGGTACGTAAACGCATACTGGCTCGTTCGTCACTGGCGCTGAAACTCAAACCTGCCCCAAGATCAGCCAAACGATCAGATACAGACGCCTCAGACATCAGGCGCCCATTAACCATAGAGCCCTTATCTATCAGGCTTGCTGTCATAGCCGCCAAACCTAATTTTTCTTTAGGGTCATTGACCGACCCAGCATGCCAATCAATTTGTAAATCAATCATCGGTATGGTTCTGGCTTCAACCAAATAAACCAAGGCGCCACTGCTATGCACCCAATGATTGATGACCGCATTTGCTTGAGCCAGCGTCGTGGCAAAACCTAAAACAATGGTTACGAGTAATTTTTTCATCTTAGTGCCTCATTCCTGAAGGCATGGTTTGTGGTCGATCTTTCTTCTGACTCGCTTGTGGATCTAAAGTGGCCACAGTCAATGAATCATCGATGAAATATTTCTCAACCACCCGTTGAATATCTTTTGATTGAACTTTTTGAACATTTAGCACCATGTCGTCCAAATACTTCCATGAAATACCGTTCATCTCGGCCATTGCAATTTCCATGGCCTGCGCAAAGATTGAATCTCTCTTGTAAATCTGTGATGAGACCAACTGAGATTTGACTCGATTTAACTCAGTATCACTCACACCCTTGGTTTTAATATCAAGCAATATTTTTCTGATATTTTCTTCGATGACAGTCAGGCTTTTTCCTTTAGCAGGACTCGCTGAAATCGAAAACAATTGCGGCCCCCTTCCGGACATGCCGTATGAAGCTTCCACGCTGTCAGCCAAACGTTGATCTCTTACCATTTGTCGATTTAATCGTGAGTTAGCATGACCATCCAATATTGCAGACAGCACACCTAAAGCATAAGGATCCATGGCATTCAAATCACTTGGTTCAATCTTTGGCACTTTCCAAGCAAAAGTAATTTCTGGATTTTCTGCCGGTGCCTTCACAACAATTCTCTTGATTCCAATTTGAGGAACTTCAAGCTGAGGCTTTCTTTCTTTGATTTTTTTCGCCGGAATGGGTCCATAGTATTTTTCTGCTAACGCTTTGACATCCTCCGGCATCACATCGCCACTCACCACCAAGACAGCATTGTTTGGGGCATACCAATCCTGATACCACTCAAGAGCGTCCTCATAAGTCATGTTTTTCAAATCATCCATCCAACCAATGATCGGGTGGCGATATGAACTATTGGTAAATGCTGCTGCCATCAATTGCTCATAAACAATGGCCCGTGACTGATCATCTGTTCTCAAGCGTCGCTCTTCCATCACCACTTGAATTTCTTTTGCAAATTCTTCTTTATCAATTCGCAGGTTCTGCATGCGATCAGCTTCCAATGCCATCATGGCTGGCAAATGACTTTTTTCAATTTGCTGAAAATAGGCGGTATAGTCTTTGCTCGTGAACGCATTGTCACGGCCACCAACGGCTGCTACTTTTTTAGAAAACTCGCCCGGCTTTAAATGTTTGGTGCCCTTAAACATCATGTGCTCTAGCACATGAGCCACGCCTGTTTTGCCATTGACCTCATCCATAGATCCTGCACGATACCAAACCATGTGAGCCACGGTTGGAGCACGATGATCTTCTCGCACAATCACCTTCATGCCATTGGATAGCAAAAACTCGTGAGTGTTGAGAGCTTTCGGGGAGACATTTTGTGCATGCCCACCAAAGGAAATAATGGCGGCACCAAAAAAAGTTAACGCTCTAACTGCAAGGGTTGTTAATATGCTCATAATTAATCAATTGTATCGGTCATGTTCGGATTACGTAAAACCTTATCAAACCTATTTAATCTTCAAAAAGTTGATGAACAATGGTACGAATCCCTAGAAGAGACACTTCTATTGGGAGATGTTGGCATGAGTGCCACTCAAACCCTGATCAGTCAACTTCGCCGAGAAGCAAAAAATCAAAAAGCTGAATCTGCTGATGATCTCAAGATCATTCTAGCCACATTGGTAGAAAATCTCTTAAGCAAACTTGAAAGACCCCAAAATCCACTGGATTTATTACCAAGCACTTCCGGTCAACCAACTGTATGGCTGATCGTAGGGGTCAATGGGGCTGGTAAAACAACCAGTATTGGCAAAATTTGTCATCATTTTCAACAATCTGGGCACAAGGTCCTACTAGGCGCAGGCGACACCTTCAGGGCTGCGGCCAGAGAACAATTGATTGCTTGGGGTGAACGCAATCAAGTGGCAGTCATCGCCCAAGAAAGCGGTGATTCTGCTGCAGTCGCCCACGATGCAGTCAAAGCTGGTCAATCACGTCAGCAAGACATTGTGATCATTGATACCGCCGGTAGACTCTCCACTCAAGCCCACTTGATGGATGAGCTCAAGAAAGTCAAACGAGTGATCGGCAAGGCACAAGAATCAGCCCCACACGAGACCATTTTGGTGATTGATGGCAATACAGGTCAAAATGGCATGGCTCAAGTGAAGGCCTTTCATGAGGCCCTCAATTTAACGGCTATCATTGTTACCAAGCTTGATGGAACTGCTAAAGGCGGTATTTTGTGTGCGATTGCCTCAGAGTTATCAGAAAACCCACCAAGCGTTCTGGCCATTGGACTTGGCGAACAATTGTCTGATTTAAGGCCATTTAAAGCCTCAGAATTTGCTAAATCCTTGATTCCAAAATAATTTATTCCTATATAAATCATATGGTTATACATACATTAGCACTCTGATATCAAGAGTGCTAATATAGAGGTATGACAAATATGAACACCATGATTCCTATGCAATTGAGTGTCGGCACTATTGATGCCTACATTTCAAGCGTTAACCGTCTGCCCATGCTCAGCGCAGCAGATGAGATTCGCCTTGCTCGCGAATACAGGGATCATGAAAACTTGGACGCAGCCAAAACTTTGGTGATGTCACACCTTCGTTTGGTGGTATCTATTGCTCGCCAATACCTTGGCTATGGCATCCCTCATGCGGACTTGATTCAAGAGGGCAATATCGGTCTAATGAAAGCAGTGAAACGCTATGATCCTGAACAAGGCACTCGCTTAGTGACTTATTCAATTCACTGGATCAAAGCAGAAATTCATGAATACATTCTTCGCAACTGGAGAATGGTGAAAATTGCTACAACCAAAGCTCACCGCAAATTATTCTTTAATTTGCGCAGCAACAAACCGACCCTGAACTCACTCTCTCCTTCTGAAATTGATCATCTTGCTAAGGCATTGGATGTTCGCCAGGAAGATGTGAGAGAAATGGAAAAAAGATTGAGCGGTGGCGATGTGGCCATTGAGGCAGACTCATCAGATGATGACGCTTATGCTCCGATCAATTGGTTATCAGATACTCGTTACGAGCCAAGTGAAGTATTGGCTCGTGAAGAAACGCGTCAAATACAGGGCCCTGGTATTGAAAAGGCCTTGGCAAGCCTAGATGAGCGCAGTCGCAAGATTGTGGCATCGCGCTGGTTAGATGTAACAGACGATGGCACAGGTGGCAGTACCTTGCATGATCTTGCAGCAGAATTCAACATTTCCGCAGAACGCGTGCGTCAAATTGAAGCGGCTGCGTTAAAAAAAATGAAGTTAGCATTAACTGCTTAACTTCATTTTTAACTCAACCGCCTCATTCAAAAATAATTCAAAGTAACTTTTTCAAATCTTCTGCAATGGGCTTAGGTCCCTGCTGATGCTTCAAAAATAATCTTAGCTGACCCTTTGTGTCAAACACATAACTACCCGCTGTGTGATCGATGGTGTAGCTTGTAGGGCTCTTGCCTGGCACCTTGCTATAAAAGACTTTGAAATCCTTGGTGACTTTTTCTAACTCTTCTTTTGATTGCGGTCTTAAGCCCAAAAAGCGCTTATCAAAAGATGGCACATACTGAGATAAAAGTTCCTGGGTATCACGCTCTGGATCAACCGTGACAAACATCACCTGAACACGACTAGCATCCTTGCCTAACAACTCCATCACACCTTGCATTTCAGTCATGGTTGTTGGGCATACATCTGGGCACTGTGTGTAACCATAGAACATCACCACCAACTGACCTTTGAACTCTGATAACTCTCTTCTTTTGCCGTTATGGTCAGTCAAAGAAAAATTTGTACCAAATGCCTTGCTACCTGTGATGTCGACATTGTTAAATTTGATGTTTTGATTAGAGCAGGCCATGACGCCAAAGACAGTCAAGAGAGCCAATAAAGCGCGTGTAAAAAAACGCTGGTTAAGTATTTGAAATGTCATAGGTAGTGGTCTATCAAAAGAGCTGCAAATAATAATGAAAGATAAATGATTGAAAATCTAAACGTTCGTTTAGCAAGGTCATCTGAATAATTTCTGTAAAGTGCAATGGCATAAGCCAAGAACATACCGCCCAGCACCAAAGCAGATGCCAAATAAAAATAACCACTCATCTTATAAATAAATGGCAAGATCGTGGCCGCAATTAAAACCAAGGTGTAGAGCAAGATGTGTAACAGCGTGAATCTTTCACCATGCGTGACTGGCAACATTGGTAAGCCAGATTGCTTGTAATCTTCACGACGGTACAAAGCCAAGGCCCAGAAATGCGGTGGCGTCCAAGTAAAGATGATCAAGACCAATAACCAAGCTTCAGCAGGTAAATCATTGGCCACAGCCGCCCATCCTAAAGCTGGCGGCATAGCCCCAGACAACCCACCAATCACAATATTCTGTGGCGTTGCAGGCTTGAGCAACAAAGTGTAAATAATTGCATAACCAACAAAAGTGATGAGTGTTGCCCACATGGTCAATGGATTGGCAAAGTTCCACAACAACACCATGCCTGCTATACCGATCACCAATGCAAACACAATGATTTGCTTTTGACCAAGCTCACCAGTGGCGGAAGGTCGCCAGGCAGTTCTTCTCATCTTGGCATCCAGCTTTTGCTCAACCAAACAATTCACGGCAAAGGCTGCGCCAGCTAATAACCAAATACCAATAGAACCGCCGATCAATACAGACCAAGGGACCATTCCAGGGGTTGCTAAAAACATACCGATGATGGCGCAAAAAACAGCGAGCTGTGTCACTCTGGGCTTGGTCAAAGCCCAGTACTGTTGCCATTTTTTCATTGGCGCTAAATTAGCTTGAGTCATGAAGAAAGCCTTTCATGATCAATATTAACTACTCTGATCATCACAAATACCATGGCCGCAGCACCACCTGTGTGCAATACCGCTGCAAGCAATGGCCAGTCCAAAATAATATTACTCATTCCAGTGATCACTTGTAAGAACCCTAGAGCAAATAATGATGTTGACCAAAACTTCATTGAAGACATTGAATTAGTTTTTGAAATTAGCCACAACTTAGCAGCCAAGTAAAAAACTGCCAGCACTGCAAAAATTGCACCCACCCGATGAGTCCAATGAATCGCTCTCAAAGCTTCAATGGTCAAATGGTCTCCATCGGCCGCCATTCCAAGCTCACGCCAGAAGGTAAATCCTTCCGAGAAATTCATTTCAGGATACCAAGCCCCATGACACAGTGGAAAATCATCACAAGCTAAAACTGCATAATTGGTGCTCACCCAGCCGCCCAAGAAAATCTGCAGAATCAAAATGGCTAAAACAATCCAGGCAATTTTCTTGAATGGCACATCAGTTTTTACTGCTGCCAAACCATCATGCGGCTGCAAACGTGCACTCATGCTTGATAAATAAGTCAGCGCAGCCAATAAAGTTAATCCCAGCATCAAATGAATAGTGACAATCACTGGTTGCAACTTAAGCGTCACAGTCCACGCACCAAATGCTCCTTGAACACACACCAAAATCAAAATACCAATCGATGTTCTGCTGATTTTTTCGCCAATGGTTTGCTTCTTCATCCAGGACCAAACAACCATGATGATGATTAAAAATCCAACGCCCATGGCAAAGTAACGATGAAGCATTTCTATCCATGCCTTACTCAAGGTTACAGGACCGGTTGGCATCATGCTTTCAGCCTCACGGATCTGAGCTAAGGCAGCGATCGGATTTGATACGCCATAACAACCAGGCCAATCAGGACAACCCAATCCTGAATCGGTTAATCGCGTGAAGGCGCCAAACAAAATCAAATCAAAGGTGAAAAATACAGTCAATAAAACCAAACGATGGAAACTAAATTGCTTGAATTTCCACCACATGATCAACAACAATACTGCGCCAATAGCAGCACCGATCAACAACAACTGAATCCAGGCGATGAAGCTCATTATTGTGTGGCCTTACCTGTGGCATTCCACTTCAATAACTTTTCCAAATCCTTGGATGTCTTTTTAAAGTCAGGAACTTCTTTATCAGTTGCAAATCGCATCATTCTGTCAGCACGCGGATCCAATAGATGAATCGCTGATTTTTTTCCATCTAAATTCAGCCATTTTTCTACTTCATTCTTTTTAGCTGGATCTTTTGGCATCTTCACAAAAGTAAATCCCGCCACCTCTTTGTCATAGGCCTTGGCGATTTCAGGATCAATAGCACCTTGATCGGTAACCAACCAAACTAACTGCACCCTTTGGCTCTCTCGCCCCATCGCAATGCGTACCTGACGCATCAAATAAAGCAATTGAACGCATTGATCGTTACCAACCTTGCACTCAGCAGCTGGACGTGCGATCAACATGGTCCATTTGCCTTGTAATGGCGCTTCAATTGCATCTATTGGTGCTGATTGCACTGGATAAACAAGCTCTCCAATTTTTGTATTGCCGCCCGTGGGCTTGATCACATAAAAAGTGAAGTAAGAAACCAATACTGGAGCAGCGCAAACCAAAAATAACAAGATCATCTGAATACGTCCACGCTTGGTAGCCGCATCAATACTCTGCCCTTCCGAAGCTGGAATCAGTGGATTTAAATCACTGTCTTTATTCATCAATTTTTTTCCTTAAAAGACCTGTTATTAACCAAAACAAAAGAGCTAGCACCGTTAAAGCAAACCACTGAAATGCATAACCCTGATGCTTTTCAACGCCGGTTGTCATCGATGGCCAATCTCTTTGTAATCCATCATTATTTGCTGTTGATACTTCTCTCAAAACAAAAGGCAAATAATCGAAACCCAAATACTTCGATTGCTTTTTAATATCAAGATTTTGCTGAATTTTTTGACTTTCTGCTGAGGAACCTTGAGTGCCCATACTCATGACGCGTGTAGGATATTCAAACGCTAAACCTTCCACCTGAATAGAGCCTGTTGGCGTTTGGATAGTTGGTAAAGTCTCTCGGTTCATGCCATCTCTTGGAGCCCAGCCACGATTGATCCACAATATTTTTTGAGTCCCCTCGAGCTTCAGGGGTGTCATCACTAAAAAGCCTGTGGAAATACCTGTCTTAGGGTCTCTGCCTTGAGGATGCGGCCTATTCTCCAACCACACAGATTGATCTGCTAAATAAGCACCTCTGGCAATCATCCTGTGGTGCTTTACCTCGCTCAATTGCCAATCTTTACCATTGGCCAATAAGGGGCGTGATTCTTCTTTCTTAGCAATATCTGCAGCAAGCGTTAATTTTTGCTGCATTCGATCTAACTGCCAAAAACCCAAAGACAATCCTATTGAGCAAACAATCATGGTTGCAGCTGTTGCAATCGGACGTGATAAAACTAATCTTTTAAACATAAAGCAATGATACGATGTACCCCTATGAATTGGATTATCCCTATAGCTTTCTTGTTAATTTTGGGCAGCCTAGGCTCCGCCTTGTTTTTTATGATGCGTGATAAAGGCAAAAGCTCAAAAACTGTTTACTCTCTGATGCTTCGCATTGGCATATCGATTTTGCTTTTTGCTGGCATTTGGATCGCTCACACCCTGGGCTATATCCAAAGTACCGGCATCCGTGTTGCAGCTTGATGAATCAGCTAAACCAAACTAAAAAACTTAACCAACAGGCTGAACCAACATTTACCACTGTATTAAAAAACGCCGCATTTGCGGCGTTTTTTAATTGATTCAATCAGTACAAGCCGATTGATCAGTGTTTACATCCAATAAATCACAACGTAAAGACCGAGCCACACCACGTCTACGAAGTGCCAGTACCATGCAGCACCTTCAAAGGCAAAGTGATTCTCTGGTGTGAAATGACCCTTGATAACGCGGACCAAAACAACTGCCAACATGATGGCGCCCATTGTGACGTGGAATCCGTGGAAACCAGTCAACATGAAGAATGTTGAACCGTAAATACCTGAAGTTAATTTCAAGTTTAGATCTTGGTATGCGTGGATGTACTCATAAACCTGGAAGCACATGAAAATTGCACCAAGAGCAACCGTAGCAGCCAAACCTTGAATCACTTGCTTGCGGTGACCTTCACGCATGGCGTGATGAGCCCAAGTAACTGTTACGCCAGATGCCAACAACAAAATAGTGTTGATGGTTGGAATTGGCCATGGACCCATGGTCTTAAAGCTCTCAACCAAACCAGCTGGACCAGCATTTGGCCAAGTGGCTGCAAAATCTGGCCACAATAGTTTGTTGTCAATATCGCCTAACCAAGGCATAGCGATACTTCTTGCGTAGAAAAGAGCTGAGAAGAAAGCGCCGAAGAACATGATTTCTGAGAAGATGAACCATGCCATAGACCATCTATAAGAAACGTCTACGTTCACACTGTTCATGCCACTTTCAGCTTCGCCGATCGCTTCACCGAACCATACATACAAAGATGCAATGGTCCAAACGATACCTGCCAAGCAAAGGAACATACCAAATGTGCTGCCGTTAACCCACATCGATGCACCTGAACCAAAGCCAAGCAAACCCATGCTTGTAACGATTGGGTGGCGTGTTGGAGCCGGCACATAGTAATACGGGGCTTTAGTAACACTGGAAGACATACTCTCTCTCCTAAAAAATCAATTCGATACAACTGCTTTGACAATGAACAACAATATTGTCATAAAAATAATTGCGCCCAAAACACCAGCAAGCACAATGTGAACAAAAGTCACAGAAGCCATATCAGCATCCTGACCTGACCTCTTGCGTACTCCCAAAAACCCCCACAAGACTGCTCTCATAGAGATTAAAAACATCATGATGGAACTTCTTTTTTGATTTTCCATCTTAAATCTTTGAAGGCTTACTGTTGTGCTCACCAGTAATCACTTTTTGACCAGCACCAACCTCAAAGAATGTGTATGACAAAGTAATATTTTTTATATCTTTAGGCAAAGCCGGATCAATGATGAATACCACAGGCATTTCTCTTGATTCATTTGGCTTCAAAGTTTGTTCGTCAAAACAAAAACACTCTAACTTAGTGAAGTGCTCGGTGGCTTGCATCGGCGCATAACTTGGAATAGCTTGTGCTGAAATATTTCTACCCTGTGTATTAACCACCTCATAAACAACTTGCATCATTTCGCCAGGATGCACTTGCATTGAGTTTTTCACTGAGCGAAATCTAAACGGTCCTTGAGTATTTGAATCAAACTCTACCGTGATCAAGCGCGTCGTATCAACTTGAGTATTTTTATCAGCGGCGCCAACAGCACGAGTGCCATAGTTATTTTTACTGGTCACCACATTGATACCAGTCACTTCACACAAAACCCTGTACATTGGAATCAATGCATACCCAAAAGCAAACATGGCCACGCTGATGACAGCGAGCTTGACCAGCATTTGACGATTGTATTGGGCTAGGTTAAATGCCATGATCAGCCGAATATCATTTTCTTAGCAACAATACCCACGAAGAAGGCGATTGCAACCGTTAACAACACAAGACCCAAGCGACGATTATTCGCGCTTGGATTTTGTGTTTTTTGTTTTGAAGTTGTCATTTAAATTCCGTTAGGATTTATTACTTAACCGTTGGCGGAGTTTCAAATGTGTGGAACGGCGCTGGAGAAGGAATTGTCCACTCCAAACCATTGGCACCATCCCATGGCTTGTCAGCTGCTTTTTGACCGCCACGGTATGTTGGCAACACCACAAACAACAAGAAATAAATCTGCATCAAGCCAAAGCCTAGTGAGCCAATAGAAGCGATTGCGTTGAAGTCAGCAAACTGAACTGGGTAGTCTGCATAACGACGTGGCATACCTGCAAGGCCCAAGAAGTGCATTGGGAAGAATGTGATGTTGAAGAAAATCATTGAGCCCCAGAAGTGAACTTTTCCACGGAACTCATTCACCATGTGACCAGTCCACTTTGGCGCCCAGTAGTAGAAGCCTGCAAATAGAGCAAACAAAGAACCTGCTACTAGAACATAGTGGAAGTGAGCCACAACATAGTATGTGTCTTGAACCAAGATATCAATCGGTGCAACAGCCAAGATCAAGCCTGTGAAACCACCCATTGTGAACACGAAGATGAAACCGATTGACCACAACATTGGAGTTTCAAAGGTCATTGAACCTTTCCACATTGTTGCGATCCAGTTAAAGATCTTCACGCCAGTTGGAACAGCGATCAACATTGTTGCGTACATGAAAAATAACTGACCTGTTACAGGCATACCTGTTGCAAACATGTGGTGCGCCCATACGATGAAAGACAAAATCGCGATGGAAGCTGTCGCATAAACCATTGAGCTGTAACCAAACAATGTTTTACGAGAGAAAGTTGGAATCACCTCACTGATGATGCCGAACGCTGGCAAGATCATGATGTAAACCTCTGGGTGTCCGAAGAACCAGAAAATATGCTGATACATCACAGGGTCACCACCACCAGCTGCTGAGAAGAAGCTAGTACCAAAGTGACGGTCTGTTAGAACCATGGTGATCGCACCAGCCAAAACAGGCATAACAGCGATCAATAGGTAAGCAGTGATCAACCATGTCCAGCAGAACATTGGCATTTTCATCAATGTCATGCCAGGAGCGCGCATGTTCAAAATAGTCACGATGATGTTAATTGAACCCATGATGGATGAAGCACCCATCAAGTGAATTGCAAAAATTGCCATATCCATACCAGGACCCATTTGCACTGATAGGGGTGCATACAGAGTCCAACCAGCAGCAGTTGCGCCACCAGGAACTAGGAATGAAGTCAAAAGCAATAAAGCTGCAACAGGCATGATCCAGAAGCTGAAGTTATTCATACGAGCAAATGCCATATCTGAGGCACCTACTTGCAATGGAATCATGTAGTTTGCGAAGCCCACGAAGGCTGGCATGATGGCGCCAAACACCATCACTAGACCGTGCATCGTGGTGAGCTGGTTAAATAGCTCAGGACGAATGTATTGCAGGCCAGGCTGGAATAGCTCTAGGCGAATACCCAAAGCCATGATGCCGCCAGCGATCAAGCTGAAGAAAGAAAATAATAGATATAGCGTACCGATATCTTTATGGTTGGTGGCGTATAACCAACGTCTCCATCCATGCGGATGATCATGTGCGTGATCGTCGTGATGATCGTGTGCGTGACTTACTGTGCTCATAGTAGCTCCAATTACCTATCTAATTTAATTATTTTGCTGCACGTGCTGTTGTGAAGTCTTTAGGCTGGATCAATTCACCAGTCTTATTACCCCAAGCATTACGTGTGTATGTCATAACTGCGGCCAACTCAACGTCATTCAATTGAGTCCACTTTGGCATTGCGCCCTTACCTTGCAACAAGATCTTGTACTGAGCATCTTTTGAACCTAGAACAACTTTAGATCCATCTAAACCTGGGAATGCGCCAGCGCCTTTACCGTTAGGCATATGACATGCCGCACAGTTAGATGCATAAACTTTTTCACCACGTTGCTTTAACTCATCCATTGTGAAAGTTTTTGTTGGGTCATCAGCCAAAGCAGCTAATTGCTTTTTCTTATCAGCAACCCATGTTGTGTACTCTGCATCTGTCACAACCTTCACTGCAATTGGCATGAACGCATGCTCTTTACCGCAAAGCTCTGAACACTGACCGTAGAACGTACCTAATTTTTCAGCTCTGAACCAAGTGTCGCGAACAAAACCTGGAATCGCATCTTGCTTAACGCCAAATGCTGGAATAGTCCATGAGTGGATCACATCATTCGCTGTTGTGACCATACGAATTTTTTTACCAACTGGCACAACCATTTCGTTATCAACTTCTACCAAATATGTATTTGATTTTTCTACTTGGTTGTTGATTTGCTCACGTGGAGTTGTCAAAGTTTGCAAGAATGAAATGCCTTCGCCTTCACCCTTGATGTAATCGTAGCCCCATTTCCACTGATAACCAGTCACTTTGATGGTGATGTCAGCGTTGGTTGTGTCTTTCATCGCAACCACTGTTTTAGTTGCTGGCAATGCCATCGCAATAACGATGATCAAAGGCACCACTGTCCAAATGATCTCAACTGTTGTGCTCTCGTGAAAACTTGCAGCTTTGTGACCCAATGATTTACGGTGCTTGAAAATTGAATAAAACATCACGCCAAACACTGCAACAAAAATAACTGCACAGATGATCAACATCATCCAGTGAAGATAAGCTACCTCTTCAGCAACTTTGGTCGCTGCAGGTTGAAGATTTAACTGAAATCTTGAAGGGCCGCCAGGCATGTCATTGATAGCCAAAGCAAAATTAGCGTATAGCGAGCTCACCAAACCAAATAGCAAACCGACCAGTGATGTGCGATGTTTCATCTTCGTTCCTATTTAATAAATTCTTGAATCTGTTGCACCGCATTAACGGCAATGCATTTGATATACATCAATTATATTTGTAATTTGATCTAGTGCAATAAATTACTAAGCAATTTAGATGTTTACACTAGGATAATTAGGTATTAAGGTATGTGTGCGCTTGCTTACTTATTTTTTAGACCTAACAATTTGATCAGGGCTGATAGTTACTATTCCCGTCTTATTTTGAGAACGCGATGCAACTGGAGACCAAGCATGTCCATAGACAACTTCGAGGGTGATTGTCCAAGAGGATTTATCTGCAATTAGATGCTGCATTGAATCAGGGGACCTTAACAATCCCAAAGCAAAGGCTTCCTTGCACAACAAATGAGGGTCATCGTAGGACAAGGTCAGATATTCCATGTCCATCACAGGCTCAGAAAATCCAGCCTGCATCAATCCATCACCCACATCGTGCATATCTAAGCTACCTGCATTCCTTAGTAAACAATCATTGGGGAAGAGCTTTGTGAGCTCTTTGCCAGTATCTGGGCCAAGATAACTGAACATCAATAGACCTTCAGGCTTGAGTTTGCTTCTCCACAGCTTCATCAATGAATTCGGGTCATCTTGAAGATGCAATTCCAAGTTGGACCAAATCAAATCAAAATCTGCTCCAGCAACATTTAAAGGCGCTTCGTATTTGTAAAACTGTTGGCCGGTGATTCTTTTAAACAGCTGCGAAAGGGAGTTTGCAGCAAATCTTTTGTCAAAACAGTGGTGCTGAGCCTCTGGATACAGGGCAGACAAAACAGATAGATTCAATGCTCCAAGATGACCTACTTTTTGAGGTTGCAAACGAACAATCTCTAATTTTTCAGCCATGCGCTGCGCAATTTCTAAAGATAGAAATTCAGGAATCGTTCTTAAGCCTGCGCTTGGCACTGATGATGGTGTGGGCATAGGCGCTCAGTATACTGAGCGTGC
>CAYYOB010000001.1:0-13536 GCA_964473225.1 uncultured Polynucleobacter sp. | reverse complement strand
CTGCGCTTGGCACTGATGATGGTGTGGGCATAGGCGCTCAGTATACTGAGCGTGCGATGAATTTACTCCTGCCTACTTCCTGTATTGGGTGCAAGGAGTTTCAAACGGCAACGATATGTCAAAAATGTCTTAAACGACTAAAAGACCATCAGATTCAAAGATGTACGAAATGTGCTCTGCCAATAGCACCTCATGAAAAAAATCATCTGTGCATTGATTGCCTGATAAAAAAACCAAGTTATGACTCAACACTCTGCTTGGATAGTTATGGCGGATTTTTAACGGACGCTATTCACTCTTACAAATACCAACATCAAATCGCGATTGCTCATGGGCTGCTCGATGCTTGGCTGGAGATTCATCCAAAGAAGCAACACCAAGCATCACCAATTGATTGGATATTCCCCATTCCAATGAGTCAGACAAAACTTCATCAACGAGGCTTTAATCAATCATGGGAACTATGCAAACTATTTTCAAGAAAACTGAAGATCAAAAGCAATTGGAAAGTTCTGAATAGAAGTCACCTTGATGGCGATCAAGTTGCTGCTAGCAAACAAGAGCGTGCTCAACGCTTGATCAATGTTTTCTCTATTGACCCAAATGGTATTGCGCTCATAAAAAATAAACGCATTGTTTTAATTGATGACGTCATGACCACAGGTGCCACTTTGAGCGTTGTTGCAAAATTACTTAAAGATTTTGGAGCGCAAAGTGTTCATAATTGGGTCATTCTTAGAACACCGAATAAATCACCATGCTAAATATCGTTCTTGTTGAACCAGAAATTCCACCTAACACGGGCAACATCATTCGCTTGTGCGCCAACACTGGTGCGCAACTTCATTTGATTAAACCCCTGGGCTTTCCCCTTGAGGACAAAAGCATGAAACGCGCGGGCTTGGATTATCACGAATACGCCAACATGAAAGTTCATGAAAGTTGGGCAGATTTTTTAGCGCAGGAAAAACCTGCGCAAGATAGGATGTTTGCTCTCACAACCAAAGGAACTGGAACGCTCCTCAAGTCAAAATTTCAAGAGAATGATTACTTGGTGTTTGGATCTGAAACCAGAGGGTTATCACAAGAAATTCGTGATCAATTTCTTCCAGAGAAACGTGTGCGTTTGCCGATGAGAGCTAACAGTCGTAGTCTGAATCTATCAAACACTGTGGCGGTGATGGTCTATGAAGCTTGGCGCCAAATGGATTTCAAGGGCGGCGAATAGTTGGCAGCTTAATGATTAAGCTTCAGACTTGGCGTCTCTACCCATCAATAGCTTAACGGCTGCTGCAACATCCAATTCGTTGAACAACACTTCACACACCATGTGTGTGATGGGCATTTCAATGCCTTTGGATTTCGCGAGGTCACTCACAGCTTGAGCACACAACACTCCCTCTGCAACGTGTCCTAGATTCTTCAGTATTTCTGGTAATTTTTTTCCTGTGGCCAACTGAAGACCAACACGTCGATTTCTTGATAGGTCGCCAGTAGCCGTCAAAATCAAATCACCCACACCCGTCAAACCCATGGCTGTTTCGGATTTACCACCCATGGCCGTCATCAAACGCATCATCTCTGCCAAACCACGAGTCAATAAGGCAGCTCTGGCATTCAAACCCAAGCCCAAACCATCACCAATACCTGTTGCAATGGCTAAAACGTTTTTGATGGCGCCACCTAATTCCACGCCAACAATATCGTTGCTGCCATAAATGCGCATATTGTCATGATGCAAAGCATCTTGTACCTTGGTAATTAATTCATTTGAATCACTCGCCACTGTCAGCGCACAGGGCATTCCTTTGGCAACTTCCAAAGCAAAACTTGGGCCTGATAAAACGGCTGTTTTAATTCCACGATCATTAGCAGATGCAAGACTTAATTCACGCGCAATCACTTGATGTGGCATCAATGAAGTCTTGGGCTCCAAACCCTTGCACAACCAAACCCAATTTTTTGGAACTTGTTGAAGTTTTAACAATTGAGTAACTGTTTCTTTTAAACCAGAAACAGGGGTTGCGATGAACAATAAATCTTCTTCAGCACAACCTTCAAACAACTGATTCCAATCACTGCTGATTAAAAGTTCAGCGGGTAATTGAATGTCTTGAAGATACTGTTGATTAAAGCCTGTTGCTCGAATGTTTTCGGCAAGCTCTGGAGAACGACTCCACAAAGTAACCGGGAGTCCTATTTTATTTTTTGAGGCATGCATGGCCATAGCGGTTCCCCATGCACCTGCCCCAAGAAAATAAATATGCTTCATCAGTTAGGCAGAATAATTCCGCTATCGTTTGAAGCTTGAGTTTGACCACCCTGTGCCATGCGTTGTTCGTACAAAGCATGGAAATTAATTTCAGCCAAATGAACTGGCTGGAATCCTGCACGACTGATCATGTCTGCAATGTTTGCCCGCAAATATGGGAACAGAATAGTTGGGCAAGCAATTGCCAACAAAGGACTGATTTGCTCTTCAGGCATATTGCGAATATCAAAAACACCTGATTGCTGAGCCTCTACCAAAAATAGAACCTTGTCTTCGATCTTGGTTGTAACGCTGCCAATCAAAGTAACGTGAAAATTAACGTCGTCCAATTGATTGGCTTGAATATCCACTTGAACTTCTAATTTTGGCTCGCCTTGATTTAACAAAATCTCTGGTGCATTCGGTTGCTCCAAAGAAATATCTTTTAGATATACGCGCTGGATTTGAAAACTTGGGTCTTGGCCCATTTCGCCATTAGCTGCTTCTGTCATATTTTTTCCTATTTACTTGCCCAATAATGGGTCTAATTTACCTGCTTTATCCAATGCTGATAGGTCATCAAAACCACCAACATGTGTTTCACCAATAAAAATTTGCGGTACCGTGCGACGCCCAGTCCTGGTCATCATTTCTTCACGGCGCACGGGATCCACATCAACCAAGATTTTTTCTGTGATTTCGACACCTTTTGAAACCAGCAGCCTCTCAGCCATGATGCAATATGGGCACACTCTGGTGCTGTACATGGTAATTTTTGTCATGATTTACTTTTGTTTAATCAGCGGCATACCCGCTTGAGTCCAAGCAGAAATTCCACCTTCCATGCAAACAACGTCCTTGCAACCATATTTTTTGAGCTTTGCACGAGCAGTATTTGCTCTAGTTCCACTCAAACAAACTAAAATGATAGGCTTATTGCTATCAATTTTTGCTTGTTTTAAGCCTGAACCAAACTCAGAAAGTGGCAAATGCTTAGAATTTGCAATGTGTCCAGCCTTGAATTCCTCAGTCGTGCGGATATCAAGAATCTGCGCTTGACGCTGATTAATCAGCTGCACAGACTCATGCACACTGAGCAATTGATTGTTGAGGCGGCCCAGGATCTTGGGTAATGCCAAGGCCAATCCTGATGTGATCAGGGTGGCAAGAAGTAATAAATTATTTGTATTTGTAAAGAAGTCCATTAGTAAATTATAGAATGTGAATATGAAACAACTCGTACTTATCCGCCATGGCGAATCCCAGTGGAACCTAGAAAACCGTTTTACCGGCTGGGTAGATGTTGATTTAACCCCTACCGGCATCCAGCAAGCTATCAAAGCTGGAGAGAGTTTAAAGGCTGCCGGGTATGATTTTGACATTGCTTACACATCTGTGCTGAAAAGAGCCATCAGAACCCTCTGGCATGCCCAGGAAGCCATGGATAGGCTTTGGTTGCCGGTCGTGCACAGCTGGCGCCTAAATGAGCGTCATTATGGCGCCCTGGCAGGCCTGAATAAGTCTGAGACCGCCGCCAAGTATGGCGATGAGCAGGTTCACATCTGGAGAAGGTCTTACGACGTTAGACCCCCTTTGCTAGATCCAAATGATCCAAGAACATCATTTAATGACCCTCGTTACTCAAAACTCAAAAAAGAAGAAATTCCTTTGGGCGAATGCTTAAAAGACAACGTGGCTCGCGTTTTACCCCTTTGGGAGGAATCAATTGCCCCAGCATTGCGTTCTGGCAAGAGGGTTTTGATTGCAGCCCATGGCAATAGTATTCGTTCCCTAGTAAAGTACCTAGACGACGTCTCTGATTCTGACATCATGGAAATCAATATTCCTAACGGAATACCGCTTGTTTATGAGTTAGATGACAACCTAAAGCCAATTAAACATTTTTATTTAGAAAAATAATCTATGCGCCGCTCGATCAAGAGTATTGCCCTCGTTTGTTCAGGACTCATTGCTGGAGTTGCATTAACTTTGCAACTATCAGCAACTGCTCAACAAGGAAGCTCCTCCTTACCGCTAGATGAACTTCGCAATCTTTCAAATGTATTTGGTCAAATTAAACGTGATTATGTTGAATCAGTTGAAGACAAGCGTTTATTAACCGATGCCATCAAAGGCATGGTGAGCGGCCTTGATCCTCACTCATCTTATTTGGATAAAAAAGATTTTGCAGAAATGCAAGAACATACCCAAGGTAAGTTTGCTGGTTTAGGCATTGAAATCACTTCTGAAGATGGCGTCGTCAAAATTCTTAATCCAATTGAAGATACGCCAGCGGCAAAAGCCGGTCTTTTATCTGGTGACTTGATCACCCGCTTGGATGACAAACCTGTGCGCGGCATGACGCTTGATCAAGCTGTGCGTCGCATGCGCGGTGAGCCAGGCACAAAAATTACTTTAACTATTTTCAGAAAAAGTGAAGATAGAACATTTCCAATCACCATCACCCGTGCTGAAATTAAAGTTCAGTCTGTTAAAGCCAAGTTTATTGAGCCTGGCATTGCCTACGTTCGCATCACCAGCTTTCAAGAAAGAACAATTCCAGATTTAGCCAAGAAGTTAAATGAATTGGCTGGAGAAAATCCCCAATTAAAAGGCTTGGTGCTTGATCTCAGAAACAATGGCGGCGGTCTATTGCAAGGTGCAGTTGGAGTTTCTGCTGCTTTCTTGCCAACAGACACTTTGATTGTTTCTACCAAAGGTCAAACAGAAGAAGCTAAACAAGTATTTAAATCAACTTTTGACAACTATCGTTTATCAGAAAATAACGACGCTTTAGCGCAACTTTCTCCAGTCTTCAAGAAAGTGCCTTTGGTCGTTCTTGTGAACGCCTTCTCCGCATCAGCTTCAGAAATTGTTGCTGGCGCATTACAAGATCACAAACGCGCAACCATCATTGGTAAAACAACCTTTGGTAAAGGTTCAGTTCAAACCGTGCGCCCATTGAGTGCAGACTCTGCTCTGAAATTAACCACAGCTTACTATTACACGCCAACTGGCAAATCAATCCAAGCATTTGGTATCAAACCAGACATTGCTGTTGATCAAAATGCTGAAGGTGATCCTGATGATGTATTGATCACTCGTGAAATTGACAGCGAAAAACATCTTAAGAATAAGCAGTCTTCTGAAGAGAAGCTAATCAAAGATCGCGAACAGCGTCGCCTTGAAGAATTGCAGCGCATTGAAGAGTTGAATGCAAAGAAAACACCTGAAGAGAAAGAGAAGGACCGCAAAAAGCGTCCTGCTGAATTTGGTTCAGCCGAAGACTTCATGCTCAATCAGGCCGCCGCTTACTTAAAAGGTCAACCAATTAAAAAATCCAAGTCTCGCTTGGAATAAAAGAATTTGGCGATGAACGATCAGGAACTTCTAAGATACTCACGCCACATTCTTCTGGATGATATTGGCATTGAAGGCCAAGAAAAAATCCTCTCATCCCACGTTGTTGTGATTGGGGCCGGCGGCCTTGGTTCGGCTGCTGCGCCTTATCTAGCAGCGGCTGGCGTTGGCAAAATCACATTGATTGATCATGACATGGTGGATTTGACCAATCTTCAACGTCAAATCATGCACAAACAAAATTCCATTGGCATGCCCAAGGTGAGTTCTGCGAAAAACATGCTACAAGAGCTCAACCCTAATCTCAATGTGGTCGCTCTTGAACAAAAAGTCACCGCTGAGTTATTAAACGAACTTTTACCAAACACCACCGTTGTTTTAGATTGCACGGATAACTTTACAAGTCGTCACTTGATCAATGCTGCTTGCGTGAAACACAAAACTCCATTGGTGAGTGGTGCAGCGATTCGCTTTGATGGTCAATTAACGGTGATCGACCCAAGACAAAAAGGCACGCCTTGTTACGCGTGTTTATTTCCAAAGGATCAAAAGTTTGATGAGGTGCAATGTTCAACCATGGGCGTTTTTTCACCTTTGGTTGGCATCATTGGAGCGATGCAATCAGCACAGGCACTTCAAGTGATCACAGGTGTTGGTAAATCTCTTTGTGGAAAATTACTGTTGTGGGACGCAAGATCTACTCAAATTGACACGATTGAATTGCATCAACGTGATAACTGCGAAGTTTGTTCAAATAATTAAAACTCAATCATTGATTGAATCAATGTTGATCAAGCATTAATTTTTTGAAATGCCGCCTGAATTTCTTCAGGCTCAATGGCTGCTAACAAACCATCAACCGCTGATTTCAATTGCTGAGCATCAGATCTCAAAATTTCTTGTTTAACCGATAAGAGCTGCTTGAAATGAAGCGAGAAATCAGTCAAGCCCATCCCCAACAAGACTCTGGTCATTGAAGCATCTCCGGCCATCTCGCCACAAACAGACACTGGCATTTGAGCATTTTTTGCATCTCTGATGATCCCAGCAATCAATCTTAGAACTGCTGGGTGCAGTGGGTCATACAAATGCGCCACTGCGTTATCAGCACGGTCAATCGCTAACGTATATTGAATCAAGTCATTGGTGCCGATCGATAGAAAATCTAAACGACGAATGAATAAAGGCAGCGCCAATGCAGCCGCTGGAATTTCAATCATTGCACCCACTTGAATACCCGGATCAAAACTAATACTTTCTGCTTCTAACTGATTTTTAGCTGTTTGTATTAAATCCAAGGTTTGATCAATTTCTTGAGCATGGGCCAACATTGGAATCAAAATCTTGATCTTGCCAAATACAGAGGCTCTTAAGATCGCTCGTATCTGAATCAAAAACATTTCAGGCTCAGACAATGACCATCTGATGGCCCGCAAACCCAAAGGTGATAAATAGTTAGGTCCGCCATTGTCTTTAACATCTAAGGGCTTATCAGCACCAATATCAATCGTTCTGATGCTGACAGGCAAACCTTTCATGGCCTCAGCTGTTTTACGGTAAGCCCAAAATTGCTCTTCCTCGTCTGGCATTTGCCCTTGACGATTCATGAATAAGAATTCAGATCTGAATAAGCCAATACCAACCGCTCCTGAATCCAATGCCATAGGAGCATCATCAGGCATCTCAACGTTGGCCATCAAATCAATGTGCTGACCATCCACAGTCACTGTTGGCGTGTGTTTAAGTCTTAGAAGTTTTTTCTTTTCAAGATTTCTTGCGGACTGTAAATGACGGTATTCCTCAAGAATGAATGGGCTTGGGTCAACAATCACAATGCCACGATCGCCATCGATGATGAGCCAATCATCCTGTCTGATCAACTCACTGGCACTTCTCACACCCACTGCTGCTGGAATATCTAAACTTCTGGCCACAATCGCAGTATGGGAAGTTTTACCACCCAAATCAGTGACAAATCCACCAAAAGCTAATTCCTTGAAGCGCAACATATCAGGTGGAGAAATGTCATGGGCCACCACAATCACTTCGCTCAGCTCTCTATTTTCAGAAACCGTTTTATAGAAAGCTCCAATGGTTTGATGATCTTCACCTAAATGAAGCACCTTCATGACTCGCTCAACGACCTGACGAATATCCGCAGCTCTTTCGCGCAAATAAGCGTCCTCAATTTCTGCAAATTGTTCGAGTACATTTTCTAACTGAGTAGCCAAGGCCCACTCAGCGTTGTATCTTTTTTGTTGAATCAGTTCCAGAGGTCGCTCTGTCAGCGTTGGATCGGCCAAAATCATGCCGTGCACATCCAAGAACGCTGCCATCTCTTCAGGTGCTGCCTCTGGCAAACCTGCTCTGAGTGTTTTTAATTCTTGTCTGACAACTTGAAATGCGTCGAGAAGTCTTTTTTGTTCTGCTTGTTCACTGCCTTCAGTAATCAAATAATGCTTCACATCCATGGCGGATGGGGCGATCCTCAGGGCACGACCTATCGCAATACCATTCGTAACCGGAATCCCATGAAGCGTAAAAGACAAATTACTGACCTTCCCCAAAGCGATCATTGATGAGTGCCACAAGCGCATCAAAAGCTTCTTGCGCCTGATCACCCTCAGTCTCAAGTGTGACAACACTGCCCATACCAGCAGCCAGCATCATGACACCCATGATACTTTTAGCATTTACTCTTCTGCCACCCTTAGATAAAAATATTTCACAAGGGTACTGGCCTGCGAGCTGAGTTAATTTAGCTGAGGCGCGCGCATGCAATCCAAGTTTATTGATGATGTTAATTTCTGCGCTTGGCATTTTTAATCCTTAATTTCCAACTGCTTATTTTCATCGGTATGACTGAGATGGCCAATTGGAATAATCCCTTGTTGCCCACCATGCATGGCTTTTTGAGTCGCAGAATCCAAAGGCTCTGCTCTGTAGGCAATAGCACGCATCAACATCGGTAAATTGACACCAGCAATCACTTTCACATGCCCATCGAATTCTGGCATGTGCGCCAAACGACTGGCGACGTTCGCTGGGGTGGCGCCCATGATGTCTGTGAGCACCAAAAGCCCCTTTTCAGAAGAAATTGAATGTGCAGCCTCTACCGCGCGCTCTAAAGTAAGCTTTGCGTCTTCGTGAGCCATGACATCCAAAGCTTTCAATCGATCCGGTACCTCACCATATACATGGCGAGTAAATTCTTGTAATGCAGATGCCAAAGGGGCATGGGCGATGATTAAGATTCCGGCCATTACTGAATATGTTTCTCTAAATTAGTTAACCATTGCAATGCCACATCATGACCTGTTTGCTCAGCAATTTCAACAAAGCAAGTTGGGCTTGTGACATTTATTTCTGTTAAATATCCGCCAATAAAATCCAAGCCAACCAAATGCAGCCCTCTTGAAGCCAACAGAGGGGCGAGTTCTTGGGAAACTGTCAATTCTTGCTGAGTCAATGGTTGAGCGACGCCCTTACCGCCTGTGGCAAGATTGCCTCTCACCTCACCACCTTGAGGAATACGCGCTAGTCCGTAGGGAACCACTTCACCACCAATTAACAGCACTCGCTTATCTCCCTCGGCTATCTCAGGAAGAAACTTTTGAACCATGAGCGCTCGCTGACCATTTTCTCCCAGCGTTTCAACAATACTGGCTAAATTGAGTCCATTGGCTTGCACCCGAAAAATTCCTTTGCCCCCCATGCCATCCAAAGGTTTAATGATCACGTCTTGATGATGCTGATGGAACGCTTTGATATCAGCTAAGGAGTGACTGACCATCGTCGGGGGTGCAAATTTCATGAACTCTAAAAGAGCTAATTTTTCAGAATGATTTCTTAAGGCTTCAGGAGCATTGAATACTTTTGCCCCCTCAAGACATGCTTGAGATAAAAACCAAGTGGCTGTGACATAGTTCGAATCAAAAGGAGGATCTTTCCTCATAATGATTGCATCAAACTCAGAAAGCTTTTGTGCTTGAGCCCTCACTTCTTTGAACCAAGAACCATCATGAGGTGTTATCTCAATCTGTTTGCAATCAGCTTGCGCCCATGAATCAACACTTTTTAGATGATCAATCTGGCAGTGCCAAACTTCGTGACCTCGCTGTTGCGAGGCCTTCATCATGGCAAAAGTGCTATCTTTCTTGATAACGAAACTACTCAGAGGATCCGCAATAAAGAGAAGTTTCTTCATGTGATTATTCTGCCTCTGGATCAGTGCGCTCTAACTCTAATGATGCTGCCAATAAAGCAAGTCTTGCCACTACGCCGTACAGATAAAAACGATTCGGTACAGCAATGCCTGGTTTTGCCGCAACATCCGGAATCGCGTTGTGCTCAAATGCGAGCGGCACAAAATGCATGCCCGGCGCATTGAGGTTTTCATCCACGCCGCGGCCAGTGTGAACTCTATAGAAACCACCAACCACATAACGGTCCATCATGTACACAACCGGCTCAGCAACCGCTTCATTGATTTTCTCAAAGGTGTAAACGCCCTCTTGAACCAACACATCCGCAACCTCTAAGCCCTCTTTGACAACGCTCATCTTGTTGCGTTCTTTGCGGTTCAAATCCTTGACCTCACTGGCATCTTTGACTGTCATGATGCCCATGCCATAAGTTCCAGCGTCTGCCTTAACAATCACATATGGTTTTTCTTTGATGCCGTACTCTTTGTATTTGCGTGCAATCTTTTTCAAAGTAGCATCAACGCTTTCCTGCAAGCACTCTTCACCAATGCGTTCATGGAAGTTAATCCCAGAACACTTGCTGAAAAATGGATTGATCATCCATGGATCAATATCAAGCACCTTAGAAAACTTTTTAGCCACATCGTCATAAGCATCAAAATGATTTGATTTACGACGCACTGCCCAACCAGCATGCAATGGCGGCAGTAAATACTGCTCATAAAGATTTTCTAAAATCTCTGGGATTCCGCCTGATAAGTCATTATTTAAAAGAATGGTGCAAGGATCAAAATCCTTGAGACCTAAGCGACGACCTTTCATACCGATTCTTGCCAATGGCTCCAGGATTAGTCTTTGACCATCAGGTAAGTCAATCGGTGTTGGTTTTGTTATTTCTTCCGACAAGCTTCCCAAACGCACATTCAAACCAGTCTGTCTCAATATGGAGGCCAAGCGCGCCACGTTTTGCAAATAAAAAACATTTCGTGTGTGACGCTCTGGAATCAACAATAAGTTTTTTGCATCTGGACAAATTTTCTCGATAGACGCCATGGAGGCCTGAACCGCCAAAGGCATCATTTCTGGAGATAAATTATTAAATCCTCCAGGAAATAAATTTGTATCAACAGGAGCGAGCTTGAACCCCGCATTGCGCAGATCAACTGAACAATAAAAAGGAGGCGTATGCTCTTGCCACTCCAGCCTGAACCATCGCTCGATGGCAGGTGTGGCTTCTAAAACCTTGCTTTCTAATTCAAGCAAAGGACCATTTAGGGCAGTAATAAGATGAGGAACCATATTGTCATTCTAAGACAGATAAAAAAAGAGCGGGTTCTAATTAAAGAAACCGCTCTTTAAAAGCCCCCTAATCAGAAATCAATCAGGGGACACTTACTTCACATTTCACACAGATTTACTACAAAAATATTAACTTTCGTACGCTGTTTCGCCGTGTGAAGTGATGTCCAAACCTTCACGCTCAGCATCTTCAGAGACACGCAAGCCAATGACCATATCAACTAGTTTGAAGGCGATGTATGAAACCACACCAGACCAAACAATCGTTGTTAACACAGCCTTAGCCTGTACCCATACTTGACCAGCGATTGAGTAGTCAGCTGCAACAGCATTTGCAACGTAGTCATAGATGCCTGTGCCGCCCAATGCTGGGGCTGCAAATACGCCTGTTAAAAGCGCACCCACAATACCACCCACACCGTGAACACCGAATACGTCCAAGCTGTCGTCTGCACCAAGCATGCGCTTCAAACCAGTCACACCCCATAAGCATAGGAAGCCTGAGATCAAACCGATGATGATGGCGCCCATTGGGCCAACAAAGCCTGCTGCTGGAGTTACAGCAACCAAACCAGCCACTGCACCAGATGCTGCACCCAACATTGATGGCTTGCCTTTGCCCATCCACTCACCCAAAGACCAAGTCAATACAGCGCCTGAAGTTGCTAAGAAAGTATTAGCAAATGCCATTGCTGAACCGCCTGAAGCTTCTAGTGCTGAACCAGCGTTAAAGCCGAACCAACCGAACCACAAAAGTGATGCGCCAACCATGGTCAAAGTCAAGCTATGTGGCTTCATGGCTTCTTTACCGAAACCGATACGCTTGCCAATCACATAAGCACCAACCAAACCAGCCACAGCAGCATTGATGTGCACCACTGTACCGCCAGCGAAGTCTAATGCGCCCATTTGGAACAACCAACCAGATTCTGCTACTGCTGCTTCAGCCGCGGCTGCATCAGTGAAAGCGTCAGGACCAGGCCAGAACCAAACCATGTGAGCGATTGGTAGATAGCTGAATGTGAACCATAGAACAATGAACAACAACACAGCTGAGAACTTTGCACGCTCTGCGAACGCACCGATGATCAAGCAGCAAGTAATTGTTGCGAATGCGCCTTGGAATGAGAAGAATGTGAACTCTGGAATCACAACACCTTTACTGAATGTGGCGCCCATTGATTCTGGTGTTAAACCAGCCAAGAAGAGTCGATCAAATCCACCAAAGAAGGCGTTACCTGGTGTGAAGGCAATACTGTAGCCATACACTGCCCAAAGAACAGCCACCAATGAGAAGATGACCATACATTGCATCAACACAGACAACATGTTTTTGCTACGCACTAAGCCACCGTAGAAAAGACCCAAACCTGGCAATGTCATCAATACCACCAAAGCAGTACAGATCATGATCCAAGCAGTGTCACCTTTATCTGCAACTGGTGCTGGAGCAGCTGGAGCAGCACTTGCAGCAGCAGTAGCAGGGGCTGTTACAGCTGGCTTGGCTTCCTCAGCAGCGTAAGCTGGAGAAGAAACTGCCATCGTTACTGAGCCTAGCGCTAAAGCTGTTGCACCAGCTGCGAGTAGACGTTTAATCCAATGTGTCATTTTGATACCTCGCTTTAAAGAGCAGACTGACCGGTTTCACCGGTACGAATGCGGATAACTTGTTCAATAGATGACACGAAAATCTTGCCATCACCGATCTTGCCGGTCTTTGCTGATTTTTCAATCGCTTCGATGGCGCGCTCAACAATGCCATCATCCACTGCTGCCTCAATTTTTACTTTAGGCAAAAAATCAACAACGTACTCAGCACCACGATACAACTCGGTGTGACCCTTTTGTCGTCCAAAGCCTTTAACTTCAGTAACGGTAATGCCTGAAACGCCAACTTCTGATAGCGCCTCACGCACTTCGTCAAGCTTGAAGGGCTTGATAATTGCTGTGATTAATTTCATAGGTTTCTCCGTGAGATCGCTAAATTAGAATGCTTTAAGAACAGAAACTGCGAAGCCATCTTTGTAGAGCTTAGTACCCGTATCACTTCCAGCTGAACTTGCATATGACTTAGTACCAGAGCTTACGTCATTCCAAAAATATTTAGCCCCAAGGATGAAACCATTCAAGTCATAAGTTAAACCAACGTTATAGTCTGAATAAGAAACTTTATTTGCAGCAGTGTCTAATTTGTAATCAGTGTATCCAGCATGAATTGATGCAACTAATTTAGGCGCCACTTCTTGGCTTAATGTTAAATCGTAATAAATTGTTCCACTTGCATCTTGCCCGCTTAATGTTGATGCAAAATAATTTTTACCTAATGTATATGACGTTTTGAATACAGCCGGTCCATATGAGAAACCTACATAGGCCTCTTCAGTATCGCTTGTAGCTGAGCTGTTTCCTGGATATTTGTAA